>CAMTIM010000040.1 GCA_947072565.1 uncultured Peptostreptococcaceae bacterium
CTCTAATACTATATACTTATTATAAATAAAATTAAAGTAAAATTCTATGCTTAAATGATGAATAATATTCATTATAAAAATGGATATTTGAGCATAAAAAATATAAATGAAAAGTATGGAAATAACTGTTGACAAATTCAAAAAAAATATCTACTATTACATTGAAAATAAAATAATCGCCAAATGATGTTAGCGAGAGATACCTTTTTATAAAGGAGCCGAAGACGCAATTTAAAAATGCCGATTTTTAAAGAAACTTTCAGGCAAAGATATCGTTAATTGATGGAAATCTGGAAAGACTTATAAACTTTATAAGTCACCGAAGAAGCAAAATAATTAAAATTATTGAAACTTTCAGGTATACAAACAGAGGATATATAGGCAACTTTTATTTGAGTTGTCAATATATCCTTTTTTTATATAAAAATAGATTAATTGAGGAGGGGTATAAGTGAGTGAGTTAAAAAAAACGACTTTAAATGATATACATAAGGAAATGGGTGCTAAAATTTTTGAGTTTGGTGGATGGGAAATGCCACTAGAGTATGAAGGTATGATTAAAGAGCATGAAAGTGTTAGAAACAACGCCGGATTGTTTGATGTATCTCATATGGGAGAAGTATTGATACAGGGAGAAGACTCCCAGAGATTTATACAAAATTTAGTTACTAATGATATAAGCATCTTAAAAAATAATGAAGTCATTTATACCCTTATGTGTTATGAAAATGGAAATGTAGTGGATGATTTATTAATTTATAAATTTAATAATTATGATTTCTTGTTGGTGATAAATGCAGGAAATATTGATAAAGATATAGCATGGATAAGTGATAAAAGTAAAGGTTATAACATTAACATAAAAAACATATCAGATGAAACGTCACAACTAGCAATCCAAGGACCTAAATCACAAGAAATACTTCAAAAGCTTGTAGATATAGATTTAAATGAAATTAAATTTTTTAACTTTAGAAAAGATTTAAATGTATGTAAAAAACCATGTATAGTTTCAAGGACTGGATATACAGGTGAAGATGGATTTGAAATATATTGTAAAAATGAAGATGTAAAAATTTTATGGAATGAATTATTAAAGGTAGGAAAAGAAGATATAAAACCAGTAGGATTGGGAGCTAGAGACAGTTTGAGATTTGAGGCTTGCCTACCTCTTTATGGAAATGAAATAAGCGAAGAGATATCACCACTTGAAGCTGGACTTTCTTATTTTGTAAAGCTTAATAAAGAAGATTTTATAGGAAAAGAAGCTTTAGTTAAACAAAAAGAAGATGGATTAAAAAGAAAACTAGTTGGATTTGAAATGATAGGCAAGGGAATAGCTAGACACGGATATGAGATAGGGGTAAATGATGAAGTTATTGGATTTGTAACTACTGGATGTTCATCACCTACATTAAATAAAATAATAGGATTAGCAATTGTCAATTCTAAGCATGCAAATATAGATGATGAAATAGATATAGTAATTAGAAAGAGAATAGTAAAAGCTAAAATTATACAAAGACCATTTTATAAAAAACAATATAAAAAACACTTAAAAAGTAATATTAAAGACCTAAAATTAGAAAATATAAATGAATTTTCTTATATACCAACAACAAAAGAAGATAAAGAAAAAATGTTTGAACGTATAGGAATAAATAATATAGAAGATTTATTTTCAGATATACCAAAAAATTTAAGACTAGATAGAGAACTAAATTTAGAGACGTATAAATCAGAACTAGAAGTAAGTAAAAAAATAAAAGACTTAGCAAATCAAAATACCAATTTAGAAAAATTGACATGCTTCTTAGGAGCAGGGGCATATGACCATTATGTACCATCACTTATTAAACACATAACTTCAAGAAGTGAATTTTACACAGCATACACACCATATCAAGCAGAAATAAGCCAAGGAACCCTTCAATCAATATTTGAATTTCAATCAATGATAGCAGAATTAACAAAAATGGAAATAGCAAATGCATCTATGTATGATGGAGCAACAGCAGCAGTTGAAGCTTGTATTATGGCAGTAGGTCAAACTAAAAGAAAAAAAGTAATAGTATCTAAAACTGTTCATCCAGAAACTAGAAAAATATTAGAAACTTATATGAAATTTAATAAATGTGAAATAGTAGAAGTAGATTTTTGCAATGAATACGGGATTACAGATATAAATAGTTTAAAAGAAAACGTAGGAAAAGATACTGCTTGCGTTCTTATACAAAACCCGAATTTCTTTGGAATAATTGAAGAGATGGAAGAAATAGAAAAAATAGTTCATGAAAATAAAGCAATGCTTATTATGAGTGTAGACCCAATATCTTTAGGATTATTAAAAAGTCCTGGAGAAATAGGAGCGGATATAGTTGTAGGAGAAGCTCAATGTTTAGGAAATAGTCTAAACTTTGGTGGTCCATATGTAGGATTTATGGCAACTAAGTCTAAATATACAAGAAAAATGCCAGGAAGAATAGTAGGCGAAACTATAGATAGTGAAGGAAATAGAGCATACGTATTAACACTTCAAACTAGAGAACAGCATGTAAGAAGAGAAAAAGCTACATCTAATATATGTTCAAATCAAGCTTTAAATGCTCTTAATGCATCTATATACATGTCTGTAATGGGCAAAGAAGGTTTTATGGAAGTTTCTAGACAGTGTATCAAAAAAGCTCATTATACTTATAATAAGTTAATTAAAAGTGGTAAATATAAACCAGTATTTAAAGGAGCTTTCTTTAAAGAATTTACAATAGTATCTACACAAAGTATAGATGATGTTAATAACAGACTTCTACAAAATAGTATCCTAGGAGGATATAAGTTAGAAAAAGATTATGAAAAACTACAAAACAGTGTATTACTTTGTGTAACTGAAAAAAGAAGCAAAGAAGATATAGATAAGTTAGTTGAAATTATGGAGGGAAGATAATGAAAGATTACAATAATACGTTAATGGAAATATCTAAAAAAGGCAGAAAAGCCTATTCACTTCCAAAACTTGATATAGATGATATGAATATAGAAGATATGATAGATGAGAATATGCTTAGAAAAGAAGAATTAAATTTGCCACAGGTAAGTGAATTAGATGTAGTTAGACATTATACATTATTATCTAATAAAAATTTTGGTGTAGATACAGGCTTTTATCCATTAGGGTCATGTACTATGAAGTACAACCCTAAAATAAATGAGGATATGGCAGCTATTTCAGATTTTACAGAAATGCATCCTTATCAACCTGTAGATACGGCTCAAGGTTCATTAAAATTAATGTATGATTTATCAAAGATGTTAGGTGAAATAACTGGAATGGATGAGGTAACTCTACAGCCATCAGCGGGATCTCATGGTGAGCTTACAGGGCTTATGATGATAAAGAATTATCATGAAAGTAGAGGGGATTTTAAAAGAAATAAAGTAATAGTTCCAGATTCTGCACATGGAACCAACCCAGCAAGTGCAACTATGGCTGGTTTTAAGATAGTTCAAGTACAATCAAATAAGGATGGAGGAGTAGACTTAGAAAAGCTAAGAAGCGTGTTAGATGATGAGGTAGCGGCTCTTATGCTTACAAATCCAAGTACACTTGGATTATTTGAAGAAAATATAGAAGAAATTGCAAACCTTGTTCATGATATTGGTGGATTATTATACTATGATGGAGCTAATATGAATGCAATTATGGGAATAACAAGACCGGGAGATATGGGGTTTGATGTAGTTCATTTAAATCTTCATAAGACGTTTTCAACTCCACATGGAGGAGGAGGACCTGGAAGTGGTCCAGTAGGAGTAAAAAAAGAATTAATCCCATTTTTGCCAGTACCAATAATAGAAAAAGAAAATAATAAATATATGCTAAACTATGATAAACCTAAATCAATAGGTAAAATTAAAAATTTCTATGGTAATTTTGCAGTAATAGTAAGAGCTTATGCTTATATATTGTCTATGGGAAAAGAAGGCTTAAAAGAGGCTAGTTCTATGGCAGTTTTAAATGCTAATTATTTAAAAGAACAATTAAAAGAATATTATTATTTACCTATAGACCGTGTATGCAAACATGAATTTGTATTAGGTATTGATAAAAAGCGAGGAATTGATGTTAAAACTATGGATATAGCTAAAAGATTACTAGACTATGGATATCATCCACCTACAATTTATTTCCCACTTATAATAAGTGAAGCAATTATGATAGAACCGACTGAGACTGAAAGTTTAGAAGTATTAGATGATTTTATAGATGCGATGAAAAAAATAGCTAAAGAAGCTATAGAAAATCCAGAAATTTTAAAAACTGCGCCACACAATACTACTATAAAAAGAGTGGATGAAGCAAGAGCAGTAAAGACGCCTATATTAACTTGGCATAAAAATTAAATAAATTAAAATGCTGTAGACTAATAAGTACTACAGCATTTTTTTTATTTAATTTCATTAATTAACTTTTGTAAGCTTTCTATGTATTTACCTACATGTACTCCATCTAAAAGCATGTGATTTACTTGTATCGAGTAAGGAAGGAGTATTTTGTCATTTTCATTAAAATATTTTCCAAAGGTTATTCTTGGTATAGAATCTTCTTTATTCATTATCATTTCATTTGAAATACTAGTAAATGAAACCCAAGGAAGGCAAGAAAAATATATCAGTTCATCTTGATTCTTATCAATCTTAGGAAAGTATTGCTTTTGATTAATAGAAGATTTTTTTGCTGTATTTGAAAATTCTATAATGTTATTTTTAAAAGGTATTGTAACAATTTTAAATAAGTCTTTATCATCCCCGATATCTGTAAAAGATGGATGTAGCTCGTCGTGTAAAACGATTTCATTATTTCTGATTTTATAACGAAAATCTTCTGTTTGATTCATTACATATGTACAAGCATAAACCATGCTGTAGTAAAAAGATAGATTGTTGTTTTTTACAAATTTTTTGAAATTTGTTACGTCAATATTAACGCAAACATTAAATTGGGGATTATCTACATTCTTAAAAAAATCATAGTGTTCTTTTCTTTTCCAAGTACTAAAATTAATATGTTCCATTTCTCCTCCTAGATATAAAGTTATAAAATTTTAAACTGATTATATTATAAGCTACGTGATAATTAAAGTAAATTAAATATTAAAATCTAAAATATTATGGATTATTTATTTGTGAGATTAGGTGATATAATAATAATTAAAACATAAAAACGATAATTAATTAATGTTTATCATTAAATAATTGTTGCTAAATATTAAAATTAGGTATAATATATAAGCATAACTAAAAAAGGGGTGTTATTTTATGAATAGTAAAAATGAATTAGAAAAAGTAAAAAAATCAGCTAGGATTATGTCTATAATTTTAAAAGTTATATTTATAACAATTATAGTTGGGATTATAGCGAGTATAATAGGAGTAGCAACAATAAACTTAATTCCAAAAGAGACATTGAACAGTATTTTAAGCCCAGATTTTATAACAAATTCTGTAAGTTTAGGAAATTTATCTTTTGATTTAGAAAATACTACTATGGGAGTTAATGATATTATTAAAATGTTTAACATATCATTATTGATGTCAACTGTATTACTGTGTTTAGTTGGTGTGGCAGTTAAGCAGTTAATAAAGATAATGAATGTTATTCAAGAAGGAACTCCATTTACAAAACAATGTTCAAAATCAATAGGTATAATAGGGATAGCTATAATGGTATGTTCAGTTGTGCTACCAAGTGCTATAAGTGCTATGAATTTTAGAATGTTTAAAATATTTAATGTGCAAAATGCTCTTATGGCAAGTAATCAAATATCACAAGTAAAGTACACTGTACACTGCTTTGATGGATCTATTTTAATATTTGGTATTATAGTATTTATGCTAGGGGGTATATTTAAATATGGGTGTTATCTTCAAGATGAATATGACTCAACTTTATAGGAGGCAACAATATGGCAATTGTTATTAGGCTAGATAGAGTACTTGCAGATAGAAAGATGCAATTAGGAGAACTAGCAAATGAAGTAGGTGTGACTAACGTCAACTTATCAAATCTTAAAACTGGAAAAGTAAGAGCTATAAGATTTTCAACATTAGAATCTATATGTAAGGCATTAAAATGTCAGCCGGGAGATATTTTAGAATACATAGAGGATTAAATATATATAAAGAGGATGTAGAATAGTTTGTTTTTATAAAAAACTGTATCTATATCCTCTTTTTATTATAGTATTATTTGTGAAAATAAAAAATATTACGCTAAACCTTTGGATATTAATAAAAATAAGCCTAATCAAAAATAAACTTTATAGTATTAAGAAATTTAAAAATAAGCTTAATAAAAATAAGAATTTAGATTCAAATATTAAGAAATTGAATTTAATTTAATATACTAATGTGTAAAATTATTAATATTATTGAAAATAGAATAACAAAAAACTAGGAGCTTATAAATTTGGAGAATAACTCCTAACTTTGCATATAATACCTTAGATAAGAGAACATCACAATAAGAAAATTATAAAAATATTATCATAATAACTTGCAAGTAAAAGTAGTTTTAATGGTTATATACATATAAAAAATAATCTAATAAATCTCCTTATCTTTAGTGTGAAGTTAAGGAGATTTTTATATTTACTTAATATAACCTAGTTAAATTTACTTATCAAAAACGTAATTATTAGTCATTAAGGGGGATATTTTTTATGGTTTTTAATATAGGTATTTGTGATGATGAAATTATACATAGAGAAATTCTATCAAACTATATAGATAGAGTATTCGCTACTAAATCGTATAAAGTAGTAGAATTTGATAGTGGGGAGGATATATTAGAAAATTATCCTAAAAAACTTGATATATTATTATTAGATGTTCAAATGGAAGGTATTAATGGAATTGAAATAGCAAAAAGAATAAGATCATTTGATACAAATGTAATTATAATTTTTATTACTGCTATTATTGATTTTATGCAACAAGGATATGAAGTTAGGGCATTTAGATATTTATTAAAACCTATAAATTATAATGATTTTTCAAAACATTTATTACAATGCGAAGAGGATATTAATAAAGTGGAAAAATATTTAGACAATAAAATTTTTTATAGATGTCATAGATCTTATTTAATAAATTTAAATAAAGTAAGATGTATAAGTAAAAATTCTGTTTTAATAAAAGATAATGAAATATTAGTTAGTAGATATAAATTAAAAGATTTAAAAATTAAGGTAACTAATATGCTAGGGGATTTACTATGCTAGATATACATGATTACCTTATAAATATAGTAAGTTTTATTGATGTGTTAATATATTTATTTTTATTTAAATCAATATTAGATCATTTAAGTCACAAAAAAATTAGCACTAAGCTTATTTATACAATAACTATTTTGATGTCTATAGCTATATTTATATTTGAATTTGAGAGCCCTATAATATTTATATTAATTTGTGTTGCTTTTTACAAGATTATTTATAGTGAAAGTTATTTGAAATGTTTTATTGTTAGTATTATATATTGGTTTTTCGTGTACATACCAATTGAGTATATTAGTTTAGATTTAAAAGAACATCAGATATATTTATATGTATTCCTATTATAATAAATATTTTAACTTTAGTATTAGTATTAGCATTTAGATTAATTGTAATAGATAAAAGTTTTGTAAAAGTTGATCTATTTATTTTGATATTTATGCCTATTTTAATTTTAATGTCTAATATATATTTCTTTATCGTTATGAAAAAAATTGTAAACTGCTATAAATTAGATTATGAAAATAAAACTCTTAGAGAGAATATACGCAAAGAATACAATTATTACTTAAACATCAACAAAGAAAAAGATAAGGTTAAAGAGTTATACCATGATACTAAAAATCATATGGTTTGTATAAGACACCTGTGTGAAAAAAATGATACACCAAGAATAATAGAGTACATAGATAGCATGGCGTCTAAAATAATAAAATATAAAAAATACAATGATGAATTTAATACAGGTAATATGATTTTAGATTCAATATTAACAAATAAGAAATTTATATGTATTGAAAAAAATATTGATTTTAACGCTTGTATAGATTTTTCTGAAAACTATTTCATGGATATGATGTATGTATGTACTATATTTTCTAATATAATAGATAATGCTATAGAGGCTTGTGATAAGATTAATAGGCCAGATATAGTAAAAAAAATTCATATGTTCATGGAATAGGTTTAAAAAATGTAAAAAAATGTGTTGAAAAATACTTGGGGAAAATTATTATCAATTACTGTGAAACTAGGTTTATTATAAAAATAATGATTTCGTGTAGAAAGTAATATTGAGAAATTTATACTACTCTTTATAGATATAAATTGATATTTTATTATCATTGAATACAAAAAAGCAACCATTTGTGTATTAATTATTGAATTTAAAAGTTTTAAATGGTATTAATAAATTTATAACAAAGTAGAAAAATATTTGAGATTTGCAAAAAAAGAAAGGGAAATCAATATGTCATATTTTACACTTGAGACAGAAAATTATGTAACAATATTACTTCCGATTTATTTGATTATACAAAAAATTATAGTATATATAAACAAGTATCATAATGAGAAGATAGCAGAATCGGTTAAAATAATTATATATTCAATATCGCCTATGTTGATTTTATTACTTTTGAAATTAAATTATAAAAGTTATTTCTGTGCGATTTTACTTATAAGCTTAATACTGTCAGTGACTATAAGTTCTTATGTAGGGAAAAGGACAGTAAAATAATCATATCAAAAAATAAGTGTTCGTGATAAAGTACTGTATTGTTTGAGTTTATTGGTAGAGAGTATATTTAAATTTTATTATTATTTTTAGTATATAATAAAATAAAGTAATACTAATACAATAAAACATAAAAGCGAGGAAAAATAATATGAATAGAAAGATAATATTAAATTTAGCTATTAGTTTGGATGGATATATAGCATCTGATGATGGTGGATTTGATTGGATAGTTGGAGATGGAGATAGTAAATTAGATACAAAAAATAAGTGGGATTATAGTGAATTTTTAGAAGACATAGATGTTGTAGTAATGGGTAAAAACTGTTATGATCAAAACTTTTATAATGACTTTAAAGATAAAAAAGTATATGTAGCAACTTCAAAAGATATAAAAAATCATGAAAATATACATTTTATAAATGGGGATATAGTAAAAACTATAGAAGAAGAAAGAAAAAATGAAGGAAAAGATATATTTTTATTTGGGGGTGGAGGTCTTGTTGACAACTTCATCAAGGCTGATATAATTGATGAGTATATTATAGGTATAATACCTACTATATTAGGAAAAGGTAGACCTTTATTTTTAGGGAACAACCCTCAGATAAATCTTCATTTAGATGAATATATAACAGACAGTGGTGTTGTTATATTAAAGTACTCAAAAAGGTAAATAATATGCAATTGATATAGTTGAGTGTAAATATAAATTTAGTAGGTTTATTTAGATAAGAAGATGTTTTTAAAAATTAAATTATAGATAAGTTAGATGTTTTAAAGAGAAAAAAGTAGCAGTATAAAAATATTGCTACTTTTTTTGTTTAGTAAAATAGCCATTCATATTATGTATAAACATTTTACTTTACTTTGATTTAAATTACTAATAATCAGAATTATTGCTTTTATATTTATGTGTCTAAAATTAAAGATAATTAAAAAGTGTATATAACTTGAAACTTTACGAGTGGCTACTGCATCTAATATATGTAATATGAATTATTAAGGAGAACAAAATGACAAAAAGTAATATTATAAAAAAGTACATTTCTTCACTCGAAGTAAGAAGATTTATACAGAAGAAGATTTAGTAAAAAATGCTCAGTATGGGAATGACGATTGTTTTGAAGCGTTGATAGATATGTACGAAAAATATCTTTATAAAATGGCTTTTCTATATGTGAAAAATGAACATGATGCATTAGATATTTATCAAGAAACTGTGTTAAAAGCATATATGAACATATCAAAACTTCAAAATGCTAAGTTATTTAAAACTTGGATAACAAGAATATTAATAAATAATATTCATACAAGAAATAGACATTATAATAAGTTTCAAGATGAAGAAACTGAAGATTACATAGGTGATTTTACGTATTCAAATATAGAAGAAAAATTAGATCTATATGATGCAATTGATGTATTGGAAGAAAAGTATAGAACACCTATTATATTGCAGTATTTTTATGATTTAACAATTGAACAAATTGCAGATATAATAAATTGTAATGAAAATACCGTGAAAACTAATTTAAGAAGAGCTAAGAAAAAAATGTATGACGTTTTAAAGGAGGAGAAAAATGCATAAATTCAATGATATAAAAATCCCTCAAAATATAAAAGAAGAAACTAAAAAAACTATAAGAAAAGGAAGACGTTTAAAGAAAAAAAAGACGCATCAATTTTTAAAAATAGCATCAGTAATTATTTTATCCATTGTAGTATGTATTGGTACTTTAAATCCTTCATTAGCAAATGAAATACCTTTTTTAAATAATTTATTTAAAGATATGATTTTTCCACCAGGAGCGAAAGATGATTACGCTAAATATAGCCAGGACATTAATTTAACACAAACCATAAATGGTGTAAGTGTAACTATTGATGAAGTTGTATGTGATGGGCATCAAATACATTTTACTTACACTGTAAAATCTAAGAATAAACTACCTCGTCAAAAGGAAGAGGTATTTTATAAAGATTCTTTACTATTTGATAGCAAAGTAAGTGTAAAAAATGGAACTGCAACTGAGCGTTCATTTGGTTCAAAGAATTACGTAGATGATTATACGTGTGTAGGAAGTCAATCCTATAATTTGGATTTTAAGGGTAAAAAAGCACCTAAGAATATTAAGGTAAATATTTCGATAAAGAGTATATACATAAATGAACCTGATACTGAAAAAGTAGTTGAAAATATAGAAGGCCCGTTCAACTTTAAATTTAAAATTACACCTAATACGGATGTAGTAGTAATAGATGTTAATGAAATAAAAAATGGGTTTAAAGTTGATTCATTAGAAATAACTCCTTATAGCGTAAGTGTTAATGTAGAATTTCCTAAGAAATTTATATCAAAGGATGAGGATTTCTTTGGTCAATCAGTGAATATAACGGGATCATATGCATCATCTTTACCGGGAGAAAGTTACACAGAAAGCACTTTGAAAACAAATGGAGCCAAGATAAAAAGGGGCATAGTTTACGATAGTATCGTAGCTGATAATATTGATAAAATAGGATACTATGATATAAATGAATATTTAGTAATTAAGTTTGTAGATTCTAAAAAACAAGTAACAGAGGATGATACTGAGTTTAAAGTTTATATAGATAAGCAATTATAATATAAATTAAGTTTTAAATTATTAAATAATAAATCTTAAGTATTTATTTCTTTTTATATAAATATATACCTGCAAATACTACTAAAATCCCAATAATAAAAGAATATGGAATTGATATAATTGGAGCTATCATAGTTTCAGACATTGTTTATTCACCACCATTATATTTTTTATATAAGTCATTCTTATAGAGGTAACAGCACTACAATTGTTTTATAGATTATGACTTTTTACTATATAGATAGTTTTTCTTTGTTGCGATATATTCTGTTACATAAGTTGAGATGTAGAATATAGCTAGTATAAAAAAGATATATTTTTGCTCTAAGTTTAAATTAATAGCTATGATAATAAATATTGACATAAGCAAGCATGTAATTATACTGCTTTTAAATTGAAATTTAAAATACTCATCTTGAGTAACTTCGAATTTACTATTTATCCATATTGATATTTTCTTATTATTTATACACCAGAAATTATAAAGTATGAAACATGGAATAAATATTACTCCTATTAAAATAAAACTGTTCATAAGCACCCTCCACCTAAAAAATATAATTATAGCATTAAATCTCTAAATATTTTAATTTATGTTAAAATATGGTAATATTAAATAATATAACAATTTAAAGAGGGGGAGAGTTCAATATGAGTAAAATAAATATGAGCAAAACAATGGAGAATCCAATGGCTTCAGTTTTTAAATACTTAGCTTTATCAATATTATTTATGTTTATCGGATTTGCATTTGGGCAAGCATTTATACCAGAAAGTATAGTATATTATGCTAATTTTATATTAATATTTGTTCTAATTGGCTTGCTAATATTAGCAATAATGTCTAGGAAGTCCGCTTTACCAGTTCGATTTTCTATGAATTATGTTTATATATTCACATTTATAGATGGTATATTAACTTATCCTATACTACAAATGTATATAAAAGATTTAGGTGCTGGGATTGTTATGGATACATTAATAGGGACTGTTATCATACTAAGTATACTATCAATCGTATCAAATAAAAAAGAAGCGGGGCACTATTTAAATTTAGGAAAAACACTAATATATAGTTTGATAGGGTTGTTGATATTCACTATTATAAGTATATTTATAGATTTCAAATTAATGGATATGCTTATAAGCATAGCGGGAATAATAATTTTCTCTGGATTTATTCTATATGATATAAGTTTGGTAAAAGAGGAAATAAGCAAAGGGAATATAGTGGACCGTGAAGATTTATCAATACATGTACTTAATATTTATTTAGATTTTATAAATATTTTCTTAGATCTTTTGAGACTTATATGGAACTTAAAAATTTAGTAAATAAAATTATTATAAAAAAGATATTAATAGTCTCTGAGATTATTAATATCTTTTTTTATTAAATAAAACTTTTTTATTAAATAATATATGTATTAGTTTTTTTACTCATAAAAATAAACTATAGTCTAATTTTAATCAAAATATTATTTTACTTGTTTTGCAAAAGGATGATTTTCTTCAAACTGCACTAAATCCCATAAATTACCGTATATATCTTTAAATACTGCAACTGTACCATATGATTGATCTTTAGGTTCCCTTACGAATTCTATACCTTTTGAAATCATTTCGTTGTAGTCTCTCCAAAAATCATTTGTACCTAAAAATAGAAAAACTCTACCACCTGATTGATTACCTATAAATGGTTCTTGTTCAGCCTTAGATGCTTTTGCAAGCAAAATTGAAGTACCTTTAGACCCGGGTGGTGATACAACGACCCATCGTTTGTCTTGTTCTGGCTGATATGTATCTTCAACTAATGTGAAGTTAAGTTTTTTTGTATAAAATTCTATAGCTTCATCATAGTCTTTGACAACTAAAGCTATATAAGCGATTGATTGTATCATATTTTAGCTCCTAACTACTTTATATATTAAAAATTTTTATTGTAGCCATTATATTATGTATTAGAAATATTATCAATAAGTATTATTTTGTAATTTACAAAGTATTAAAATAAACATTAAGCTATAGATTTATGTTTTAAGATGATTTTTCTAAAAGCTTTCGAATATATAATAACTAAAAAGAATTTAGGAGAGATAATATGAGTACTCTAAGAGCTATGAATGATGCAGAGTTTAAACAATATATAGACGAAGCAATAATAAATTATGCAAAAGAGAGAGTTAAAGCAGGTAATTGGAGTGAAGAAGAAGCAATTTTAAAATCAAGAAAAGAATATAATGAATTGCTACCTAGGGGCGTAAAAACACAAGATAATTATTTGTTTTGTGTAGTTGATAAAAATGAAGTTGTTGGAATGATTTGGCTTAATAAAGAGGACGATGAAGTTGGATTTATATGTGAAATAAAAATTTTGAAAAAATATCAAGGAATGGGATATGGTAAATATGCTATGAAAGAAATTGAAGTAGTAGCTAAGAACTTAGGATTAAAAAAAATAGAACTTCATGTTTTTGGACATAACAAAACAGCTATTAATTTATATGAAGATTTAGAATATGCAGTAACTAATATGTGTATGTCAAAGAAATTACTTTAGGGTTATAATATAGTTAAAGTTTATAATTGTTATAACTAAGATTTTAATATAAGCTTAAGGGGGAGATGGTTGTGATAGAATATAATATATGTACTGAGTGTGGATATATCATAGGAATGAGAGTAGAAAAACCTAATAGATTTAAATAGAATGGAGAATAGTAATGGGATATACACAAGACTACCTAATTAGACAGATTGAAGCTATAGGAAGATATATAGCTAAATTAGTATTTAAAAAAGATACGATAGCTTATGAAATAAAAAATCACGATAATTATTCACAGACTGATATTTTATATAAAGAGATTCAATTACTTATTAAACAAAATAAAATTTGTGAAGGTGAAAATATACTCTTTAAAAATTTAGAGGCAGATAATGTAGAGTATTTAAAATTAGCTGTGGCTTTTTATCAAGAAATTAATAAATTAGATGATGAAAAATTAGAACAATGTAACTTCTCAAGAGACGAAGTATTAGAGGGATTACATGACATTTTAGGGATTTATAAAATTCCATTCTTTGATCAGACACTACTAAAATAAAATTATTATAACTAAAGGGCTTATATAAGCCCCTTTTTTATTGCACCAAATTTGCCACAAATGTGCCTAAAATTTACGGAGACTTATATGATATTAAAATATATAATTGATTTATAAGAAAAACAAATTAATATATAAAGCGGAGGAATACACAATTGAAAAAAACAACAAAAGTAAATAAACGATTATTAATACAAACAACAGTATTAATAACAGTTATTATATCAGCATTTAATCACTATCTAATTAGTATAGATAAACCAATACCGTGGATATCAGAGTCCCTATTTCACTATATATGCCCTACATGTGGAGTTACTAGCATCTATCAATTTATTACATCATCTACATTATGGGTAGATAAAATAAAAAGTATGTTAGGTATTGTTATAGGATTATCTATAATTTTAACTATAATATTAGGACCAGTTATATGTGGTTTTATATGTCCATTTGGAGCTATTCAAGATTTAGTAGCTAGAATTGGTAAAAAAATATTTGAAAATAAATACAATAATTTTATAATTAAAAAATTAGACAATAAGCTAAAGTTTTTAAGATATATAAGTTTGATTTTAGCAGTAATGTTAACTGCATCTTCAAGTGTCATGGTATTAGAAGCTATTAATCCGTATCATGCTTTTTTAGGGATATTTAATAGAAGTTCTATAAGTTTGATAGGAATGTTTATTTTAATATTAATAATATTAGGTTCTTTATTTATACAAAGACCTTGGTGTAAATATTTATGTCCATATGGAGCATTTTTAGGAATCTTTAATAAGTTTAAAGTCTTTAGAGTTGTTAGAGATAAGGGTAGCTGTGTAAACTGCAAGAGATGTGATAAAAAATGTCCTATGGGAATTGAAGTTCAAACTAATCAAGCGCTTAGAGATGTAAGATGCATTTCATGTTTAGATTGTGTGGATAAAAAAGTATGTTCAAAAGCTAATACAATATATTTTACTTCTAAAGACCTAGAAGAAAATACAAATTTAGATGAAAGTCTAGAAGTAAAATAGTTAACATTAAAAGGAGAAAACATAATATGAAAAATAGTAAAAATAAAATAGTAGTAGCAACGGTATGTGGGATAATAATTGGTTCAATAGGAACTAGTTTTGTAGGGAACTTTCAAGTTAAGCAAGAGATGAATATTGCTAGTTCAAGTGAACATAAAGAAATACCTAGTGAAAAAATACCAGATGGAATGACTAAAGAACAGTTTGAAGAAATGATAAAAAATGATGTAGACAAAGGTAAAAAAAGACCAGGTCATCATAATGAGGGACAAGGCTCGCTAGAAGCTGGAAATAGTGTTGAGGTATATAAATATAGTGATGGGACTTATGAAGGAGACGCATCTGGTTATGCCCCTAACCTTAAAGTAGATGTTGTTGTTTCTAACTCGAAAATATCGGATATAAAAATAAAAAGTCACAACGAAACTCCAGGATTTTATGAAAAAGCATTTGAACAAGTGCCATCGGAAATAATAAAAGCACAAAGTACAAAAGTAGATACAGTCTCAGGGGCTACTTACAGTAGTAAGGGAATAATAAAAGCAGTAAACAATGCATTAAAAGGAGCTAGTCAATCACAAAACGAAAACTTAGAAAGTGCTAATAAAAATTCACAATCAAATTTAGATACATCGATTCAGTAAAATATTAAGGAGGACAGTTAGATGTCAAAGCTTATAGAAAGTATAGATTTTATTTTTAACACCGTGGTTGAACAAAAAGTTTATGTGAGAGGTTGTGATAGTAATTTGATTTTAGAGAAAGCTACAAATATTATGAAAGAATTTGAACATAAGTTAAGCTTTTATGATAAAAATAGTGAGATAAATGAGATTAACAAAAATGCTGGAGTAAGATTTGTTAAAGTATCTTTAGATACATTTGAAATAATAAAAAAATCAATATACTATTCAGATAAAACAAATGGATTATTTGATATAACTGTCGCACCATTAGTCAAAGAATGGGGAATAGATTCTAATAATCCTAATATACCTAGTAATGAAAAAATAAAAGATATAATCTCTATAGTAGACTACAAAGACATCTTGATAGATGAAGTGAATTTAAGTGTAATGCTATCTAAAAAAAATCAGCAAATTGACTTAGGTGGAATTGCTAAGGGGTATATAGCAGACAAAGTAATCGAACTTTACAAAAAAAATAATATAACATCAGCAATAATAAATATCGGTGGAAACATAAAGGTATTGGGCAAAAAAGATGAGGATTGTCTATGGAGAGTAGGAATTTATGAGCCTAAAAAGCATAGCCAAGAGGTAATAGGTTCATTAGATATAAAAGACTTGTCAGTGGTGACTTCAGGTGGCTATGAAAGAGCTTTTATAAGTGAAGATAAAGTTTATCATCATATATTAAACCCGCATACAGGTTATCCTTGTAAAACGGATTTAAAAAGTATAACAATTGTTAGTGAAGATTCTATAATGGGAGATGCATTTTCAACACCTTTGTTTATAATGGGTAAATATATGGCTTGTGATTTTGTGAAATTTAATAATCTTAGCTGTATAATGATTACAGAAGATGATGAAATTATAATAACTAAGGATTTAGTAAATAAATTTAGTTTATTCTGTGATAAAAAAGTGTTAACTTTTTAGGTAGAGATAAAATTTGTCATAGTTAAATAAAATCATGTGTAATTACTACACAAGGTATAAGCAGGAGGTATTTTGTGTCAAAATTAATATATATTGCAGATGATGAAAATAATATAAGAAAATTGGTAAAAACATTTTTAGAAAATGATGGACATATAGTAAAAGACTTTGAAAATGGAGATTTACTATTAGAAGAATTTAATAACAAAGAATGTGACCTTGTTATTTTAGATATTATGATGCCAGGTTGTGATGGATTTGAAATATGTACTAAGATAAGAGAAAAAAGTACAGTGCCAATTATAATGTTAACAGCAAGGGATAGCGATATAGATTATATAACAGGAATAACATTAGGAAGCGATGATTACTTTACAAAGCCATTTAGCCCTATGGCACTTGTTATGAGGGTAAAGGCTATGTTTAGACGAATAGACTTTGAAAAAGTACAAAATAATAAAAATGAATCTTCTATTCTTAAATTTGGAGATATAAATATAAACACAGATACAAAAACAGTATGTCATTTTAATAATAATATAGATTTAACTCCTAATGAGTACAATCTTTTAACATATTTATTTGAAAATAAGGATAGAGCAATATCAAGGGAAGAATTATTAAATAAAGTATGGGGATACGATAGTGAAATTGAGACAAGAGCTGCTGATGACACTGTAAAAAGGCTTCGTAAAAAAATATCTCAAACTAATATAATAATAGAAACTGTATGGGGATTTGGTTTTAGGCTTAAGGAGAATCAATAAATGAAAAAGATAAGAAAAAAGGTGAGTATAAAGACTAGGATTTTAGCAAGTATACTTTTGTTATTAGTAATTATATTTTTAGGTATAATATTTTCTTTTAATAATTTAGTTAATACATATATAGAAAAAAATTCAAATAGTGAATTAAGAAAAGCAACAAGTTTAGTAGAACATTTTGATAAAAGTTTAATCCCACAAAAACCTCCAAAAGAAAAACCAATGCCAAAAGAATTTGAAAGCCACGAATATGAAAAAAATGAGTTCCCAGAGTTTATGAAAGGTGCTTTAGAAAAAGTAAAAATGGCAGAGATGAATTCTAATGCAGAAGCTATGGTAATAGATAGTAATTATAATTTAGAATTTCCAACTAGAGAAGAAGATTTTTTTAGGGATATTGATGAATATGAAAATATATTAAATCAAATTAAATATGAAAAAATCAACCTAAACAATAATGAAAATTTTAAGATATCAACAAATGGTGGTAGGTATTATGCATCTATATTAAAAATACAAAGTATAGAAAGTAAGGAAGTTTCAGAAGAGAACTATTTAGTATTATTTATAGATATATCATCTACTCTAAATTTAGCAAATCAAATAAATACAGTTTTAATAGCAGTTATGTGTATAGCGGGTATACTTGCAATTTTAACAGCTATAATACTTTCAAATAAAATAGCAAAACCTATACAACAACTTTGTGGTTTTGCAAAAAACATTGGGAAAGGGGATTTTAGTGAGTCAGAATTTGATTTTTCTGATAGAGAACTTGATGAACTTTCTCAAATAATGAACAAAAGTGTAAAGTACTTAGATAAATACGATAAAGAACAAAAGATATTTTTTCAAAATGCATCTCACGAACTTAGGACACCTCTTATGTCTATAAAAGGGTATGCAGAGGCTATAAAATACAATGTAATAGATAAAAATAGTGCAAGCGACATTATATTAGAAGAGAGCAATAGATTAAGTGATATGGTGGAAGAGTTGTTATATATATCAAAGATTGATAATATAACTAAAGATTATAATTTGATAGATTGTGATATGAGAGAAATCTTATCTAACTGCACATTAAAACAAAAAGCAAGTGCTATAAGTAAAGGTATTGAATTTAAATATGATTTTGATGAAGATGAAGTAATTCTAAATTGTGATGAGAAAAGTATGTACAGAGCTTTCTTAAATATTATAGAAAATGCTCTTAGATATGCTAATAGTCAAATAATAATAGGATGTAAGAGATTAGATTCAAATATAATTATATATATAGAAGATGATGGAGACGGAATAAAAAAAGAAGATTTAAATCATGTATTTGATAGATTTTATAAAGGTAATAAGGGTAAAAATGGTATAGGTCTTTCTATAGTAAAATCTATTATAGAAAAACATAATGGAAGGGTATATGCACAAAACACTGAATTAGGTGCTAAATTTGTTGTTTCTATTAATAATGAAAATATAAAAGGGCTGTCTTAAAATTTAGACTAGCCTTTTTGTGTTGTAAAAATATATTTACAAATATTGCCACATAAGTGCCGCAAATATGCCACTGGTTTACGGAGATTTATGATATATAAAACTTGTATACTGTTGATATAATCAGAGAAATGAGGTGAGAAGATGAAGAAAAAATTAAAGTATAGACATGAAATGAAACATAAAATTATGAATGCGGATATAGTAACTATAAAGTCTAGAATTTCTTCTATTATGAAACTAGATAAGAATGCATCAAATGATGGGAAATATCTTATAAGAAGCCTTTACTTTGACACTCCAGAAGATAAAGCTTTATTAGATAAAATAAACGGGCTTTCTATAAGAGAAAAATTTAGAATAAGACTTTATAATAATGATATTTCCTTTATAAGGTTAGAAAAAAAAATAAAACACAACAATATGACTGCAAAAACAAGTGCAAATTTAACTAAAACACAAGTAGAAAATATAATAGCAAATGATATAGAGTTTTTAAAAGAATCTGATGACAAATTGCTTCAAGAGTTTTATGTTAAATTAAAGTGCGATAGATTAAGAGCAAAATCAATAGTTGATTATTACAGAGAAGCTTATACATATGGAGTAGGAAATATAAGAGTTACGATAGATAGAGATATAAAAACACCAATAAACACTATCGACATATTTGATACAAAAGCTCAATGTATATCTATTATAGAAAATAATACAAGTGTGCTAGAAGTTAAGTATGACGAGTTTATACCAGATTTTATACTAGATCTAATTCAAATTAACAAGTGTAGCTCAACTGCAATTTCAAAATATGCAAGTAGTAGAGCTTATTTATAGGAAAATACATTGCAAATAAAAAGCTATGTATATAAGAAAGGTAGGAAATATAGTATGACATTTAATGATATTTTTAAATCAAGTTTTGTAGATAAGGTGGCTGGGTTTTCAGTTATAGATAGTGCACTAGCACTAGGTGCAGCATTTTTAGTAGGCTTATTTATATATATGATATATAAAAAGACCTTTATGGGAGTTATGTATTCTAGACCATTTAATGTGTCTTTAGTAGCTTTAACTATGCTTACAACATTTGTTATATTAGCGGTTACGTCAAATGTAGTGTTATCACTAGGTATGGTAGGGGCATTATCAATAGTTCGTTTTAGAACAGCTATAAAAGACCCTATGGATTTAGTATTTTTATTTTGGTCAATAGCATCAGGTATAGTTTTAGGGGCAGGACTTATTCCTCTGGCAATATTTGCATCAATTTTAATGGGATTAATATTAATATTTTTTGCTAATAAAACTGTCACAGATACTCCATATATATTAATGATAAATTGCAATGATGAAATCTGTGAACAAAGAGTAAATGAAAAAATAAAATCAACATTTTCAAAATATCAAGTTAAATCAAAGAGTGTTGTACCAAATAGAGGAATCGAGTTAGTATTTGAAGTTAGAATGAAAAATGGAGAAACTAAATTTGTAAATGAATTAAGTGAAGTACAAGGAGTTACTAATTCAGTACTTGTAAGCTACAATGGGGACTATGCAATATAGAGAGGAGTAATCTCTTATGAAAAATAAAAAATTCATAGCACTTACTTTACTTATGATTACATTTTTAATAGGAGTTATATATATCTATAGCATATCAGGAAGTGAAGGCGTGGATGTACATAGTGATAAATATATTGAAAAATATTTTAATAGAGATAAACTAATGGACGTTAATATAGAAATAGATGAAAAAGAATTAGAAGAGATGTTTGCAAATGCTCAAAGTGAAGAATCTAAGATGGCAAGTGTAACTATAAATGGCGATACATATAAAAATATTGCAGTAAGATCTAAAGGAAACTCAAGCCTTAAAGCAGTAGCATCAAGTAGTACAAAAGATAAAGAAAACTCAAGTGAGAACAAAACAAGTGAGAGTAAAAATAATAGCACTCAAACTAAGGGTGAAGATAGATTTAGTTTAAAAATAGATTTTGATGAATATGTAAGCGGACAAACTATGGAAGGATTAACTCAATTAAACCTTAATAACAACTATTCAGACCCTTCATATATGAGAGAATTTATATCATATAGCATATGTGAAGATATGGGACTTAAGACACCAGAGATGGCTTATGCAAAAGTATCTATCAATGGTAAATATCATGGATTGTATCTAGCAGTTGAAAGTATATTAGAACCTTTTATAGAAAATAATTTTAAAACTATAAGTGGGGATTTATATAAATCAACAGGTGCACAAGGTGGAAACTTAAAATATAATGGAGATGATTTTAAAAATTATTCATCAATGGAAGTAAAAAGTGATAGGAAAAATGCTGACTATACTAAATTTACAAATATGCTAAAGGCACTAGAGAGTGGTAAAGATATAGAAAAGTATTTAGATGTAGATTCAGCACTTAAATATATAGCATTAAATACAGCTCTTTTAAATTTAGATAGTTATCAAGGAAGCTTTGCGCATAACTACTATTTATATGAGGAAAATGGAAAGTTTACTGTAATACCATGGGACTTAAATATGGCGTTTGGTGGATTTAATGGAGGAAGAGGTTTAGGTCAATTAATATATATTGATGAGCCAACTACTGGGAATGTAGAGGATAGACCTCTTGTATCAACTTTATTATCAAATGAAAAGTATAAAGAAAAATACCATAAGTATTTAAATGAAATAGTTGAAAAATATCTAGACTCAGATTATTTAAATAATATGACAAATCAATTACATAGTTTAATATCATCATATGTAAAAGAGGATCCAACATCATTTTATACTTATAAAGAATTTGAAACAAATATAAAATCTCAAATAGCTGATACTAGTGAAGGCATGGGTAATAAACAAGCTATCAATATAAAAACTCAAGCTAATAATGCAAAGATTCAAGATAAGCAAAATAATTTACAAAATCAAGAAGCTAAAGATAATATGCCAATGGGAAAAAATTTACCAGGAATATTAGATTTGTCTAAAACTATGAGTAAAACAATAAAAGAACAACTAAGTGGTGAAGTATCAAGTACAAAAGATAAGAATGAAATTGAAACACAAAATAACAAAGAGCAAATGCTACAAGATATGCAAAAACAAGAAGGCATGCAAAGACCACCACAAGGTATGGACATGGAAAAACCAAATATTAACCAAAATGGTGAATTCAAACCAAATGGTCCAAATGTAAAAGGTAAAAATCAAGGAGAACATATGATGTCTAGAAAAGATAATACAGATTATAGTAAATATATAATTAGTTTAGCTGCTATAATTAGTATGTCTTTAGTAATAGTATTAGTGTCATTTGTTAAAAGACGAAAAATTATAAAAGTAAAATCATAAAACACTATAACGTACACTTTGTTAATATAAAAATAAAGTAGGGGATATTACAGATCCCCTACTTTATTTATTTTAAGATAAATAATTAAATCATTTTCATTTAAACCCAAACTTAAATCATCATTTTCATCTATATTCATAGCATATGTAGAATCATCTTCTTTTCCTATACTATATATTGCAATAGGTATTTCTTTGTTTAGTTTTATTTCTTTCTCAACATCTAACACTGAAAGAGCAGTTCCATTGTATGATTTGTTGAAAAAATTTACTGGGAAATCTAAATAAGAACCATCTAAACCAACACTTATATTTTCATTATTCTGAAAAACACCTACATGTAAATCATTAATATTATTTTCAAGTTTTATAGAAGTTTTTAATAAATTATGTTTTTCTGTAAATTCGCCATGGTTGTATTCTTTTGCATAAATTTGAATACCATACTTAGGGCTGTTTAAGGGACCAATATTATAGTCTGCGCCCATTTTTGCCATACTTAAATGACTATCTTCTTTGTTTATTGTTATCTTATCTTCCATATTAGCACTGCTGCATCCCATAAATGATATTGGAAGAATGATTAGTATTAACATTAAAAATAACTTTTTCAAAATTCCACCCCCTTGTAATATATATCTTTAATTATTCTCTTTAAGTATTGTTTTTATACGTATCTTCTAATAGGATATTTCTATTGGATGACATTTAGAAGGATTAATAAAATTTATGAAGAATTTTAATAAGTTAAATACGATTATACAACTTAAAATATAAGGAGAATAAAGGATGAAAGAAATTAAATTAAAAAATGGAGAAACTGCAATTTTAAGAACACCAACAAAAGAAGATGCAAAAGCCATGATAGATTATTTAAACATAATAGGAGGAGAAAGTGACTTTATAACTTTTGGTGAGAATGAATTTACATTAAGTGTAGAAGCAGAACAAGAGTATATAGAGAAAACTAATAGTATGGATAACTGTAAAAATGTGCTTACTATTATAAATGATGAAATAGTCGGGATTGCATCTATAAATTCTATTCAAAAAGAAAGAATGAAGCATAATGCAACTTTGGGAATAAGTTTTAGAAAAAAATACTGGGGGATGGGGCTTGGTAATGAGGTTATGAGTTATCTTATAAAGTGGTGTATGTATAATGGTATAACAAAGAAGATAAGTCTTTTAGTTAGAGAAGATAATGATAGGGGTATTAGATTATATGAGAAGCTTGGATTTGAAAGAGAAGGATTGCTGAAAAAAGATATATGCGTGGATGGTGTTTATTATAATACTGTTACTATGGGGTTATATATAGACTAGGCGTATTAATTTTATAAGTTTTCAAATGTATTTTTGGAAATATTGTTTAATCACTTTGGTTTCAACGTTAGAGTTTTACTTAATAAATATATATAAAAGGAGATTAGTTATGCTTGAGTATAAGTTTGATACACAGTTATTAATTGAGGGAGAAGGACTTTCAGAAGAGAAAATTAACGAGTATATTACAAAAAATATTGAAGGTGATTGTTTACTTGCAGTTGGTGATGATGAATTGATAAAAATACATTTTCACACAAACACTCCATGGAAAGTGCTTGAATATTGTGCTTCTTTGGGAGAAATTCACGATATCGTTATAGAAAATATGCAAAGACAAACAGATGGTCTTCAAGGTTAAATAAAACTTAAATAAAATAAAAATGGAGGACTATTGTCATCCATTTTTATTTTAGGTATATTTTACTATTTTATAGATTTATTTTTATAGATTTATTGTATTTTGTAAATATAAATTAACTTCTTTGGGATTTTTTAAAACTACTATTTTATCTTTGAACTCTTTTTCTATTTGTTTATAATTATTGCGTCTTTCTCTATTACGACCTTCATGAAGAATCCACCATATAAATTCTAAATCTATTTTCTCTATACATCCATTAGCTATGTCTTCACGAGTTGTATTTTTATATTTAAAATATCGCTTAAAAGCTCTGTAGATACAAATTCTGCGAGGAAAATTCATGAAAATTATTTTATCAGATTGCTCTAATCTTTCTCTTTGAAAAAAATCACTATAGTTACCATCAATTACCCAAGAGTCGTTTTGCATAAAATCAGAAACGATTAAACGCCCATCTTGCTTGCTTCGCTCAACCCAGTTAGGTAAAAAATTTACTGTATCAAGAAATAAAACTGGTATATCATAGTAATGTGCAAGATTTTTAGCTAGTGTTGATTTTCCACTTCCACTATAACCAATTATTGCAATTTTCATTATAACACCTCTCAATCTTAATAAACTACAGTTAAATTATAATAGTAGTGTTAATCAAAGTAAATCAATTAATTTCTTAGCATAGTGTTTAATTTATGTTTTATAATTATTGTAAATATAAATTGTTAGGGGGCAAAATATGGATATTCGTAAAATACAAATAAAAGACGCTGAAAATTATCTAGATATGCTTTTAAACTTGGATAAAGAAACCAAATATATGTTATTTGAGCCTTATGAGCGTCCTACAGATATTAATATAACAAAGAGTATAATAGATAGAAGTATAAATGGTGATAACTTGATTTTGGTAGCAACACATGAAAATAGCATAGTAGGATTCATTTCTGTGCAAAGAGGTGTTCAAAGAAGAATTAGACATACTGCATATATTGTTGTTGGGATTCGTGAAAATTTTAGAGGGAAAGGCATTGGAAGCAAATTATTTAATAAGCTAGATTTATGGGCTAGAGATAATAACATTAAAAGGCTTGAGTTGAGTGTAATATGTTCTAATGTAGTAGCAAAGCATCTTTATGAAAAAAGTGGATTTATGGTAGAGGGAATAAAGAAAAATTCTATGATTATTGATGGAAAATATGTTGATGAGTTTTGTATGGCAAAATTATATTAAGGTAAAATTATATTAAATAGAATTAAAAAAATGGGAGAAATATATGGGAATTATAAAAACAGAAAGAATAATCTTAAAAAAGATAAACCAAGATGATTACGAAGAGATGAAGATTATTTTACAAGATAAAAAGTTAATGTCTGTTGGATGGGGAAAAACTTATTCAGATGAAGAAGTTCAAGCATGGATAAATAAAATTACAGAACAATATGAGGTCTTTGGATATAGCTATTATTTAGCTGTAGAAAAATCAACTAATGAAGTTATTGGTATGATGGGCATACTTCCAGTAACAATAAAATCAACTGAGTATATTGAAGTAGCTTATATATTAAAAGAAAAATTTTGGGGTAAGGGGTATGCAACAGAAGGAATTAAAGGATGTGTAGATTATATATTTAATACTATTGGTGCTGATAGGTATATAGCACAAGTAATTCCTGAAAATACTAGTTCAAGCAATGTGGCTAAACGATTAGGTATGAAAGTTATAGATGATTATATGAGAGAACATAACGGGAAAGAAGTATTTCATTTAATATATGCCCTAACTAAAGAAGATTATATAAAACAAGGCAATTAACTAATTTTAAATAACTATCAGAAATAGTTATTTAGCAAGGCATGATAATTGGCACATTATAAAATAATGTGCCTTTTTTATTAAAATTCTATTTAGAAATATACTCTAATTTAATAGAAGGACTACTAGTCATTGGATGTTTCTTGCCTTTTTCAATCTTAAAATAATCATTTTTCCCAGGAGTTAAAGTTAAAATTTCATCCTTGAAATCTTTACTATCAAAGTCAAAATTGTATGGGATTAAATCATTATTCCAAGTTGAAAAATAAACAACTTTATCTCCATCCATAAGTATAACTCTATAAGCATCATCACTTTCAGTAATTCTATAGAACTTAGAACCTACAGTATCATATATTTTTTCTCTTGAAGTTCCTGGTTTAAACACATACCCCTTGTCCCATTTTAAAGAACTTATCTTTGATAGACTTATTTCTTCGCCTAATTTTTCACCCATCTCGAATATTCCAGTATCAAGTTTTACCTGGTTATCAAATAATTCTTTAAAGTGTTTTTTACTTTCATCAAACTGAGCTATGTCACTAGATTTATCAACAATATCCCAGCCCTTTTTAGTTTTTTCTAGCTTGAAATTAATTTTAGAAATACACTCTCCATGTTTACCAGGCTCTGTAACTATAACATCTTCACCAGACTTATTTTTATAATTGTTTTGTTTGATTTGAACATGATTATGCCCTGCAACTATTGCATCAATACCGTCAACTTGTTGTGCCAAATCTTGTATTCTATTTCCTGGATTTTTAGGCTTTTTAGGTTTTTCTCCTGTATGTGCAACTGCTACTATAATATCAGCATCTTCTTTTTCATTCATAACCTTAACCCATTTCTTAGCATCTTCTACTAAGTCATTCATATATAAATCTCCATTGTACTGCTTTTGGTCTTTTAGCTCTAATGATTTAGTAGGGACTAATTTATCACCCACCAATTCTTTATTATCTCCAACTTCTTTAATAGTAAGACCTAATATACCTAACTTTACAGTCCCCTCTGAAGTTTTAATTTCTTTTATAACATAAGGCTTTGTATAACTATCTCCATTTTTCTTGTATGTATTTGCTGATAAAACACTTATTCCTTGTTTTTCAAAATCAGCTATAATATTATCTAAACTAAGTTTATCATTACATATAAATTCATGATTTCCAAGGGTTATAGTATCATAACCAACTTCTTTCATTTCTTTTGCAACAGGAATTTCTCTATGCTTAACATTTCCATTTTTACTATCTTGGTATCTTTGTTCTGAAAATTTTTCCATATCCTCAGATGTTCCAAATTCTCTATCATAAAAATCTCCTGCATCTACCAATGTTAAATTTTTATCTTTCTTTTTTTCACTTGCTACATAATCATTTAGTTCATATGGTATTACTCCATGTAAATCTGTAGTTGCTAATACACTTACATCTGTTGTTTTTGTAGATGTGCATCCCGATATTAATAATGTAAATACTCCTATAGTGCACCCTAATAGTTTTTTGTTCATAAACATTTATGTTCCTTCCCTTGTATTGTAGATTGAAAGTATTTATAATAATTGTTTTACAAATTTTTCCAATAATATTAAATATTCAACATTAATACCTATAATACCTTTTTTATGGTGTCAATAGAATTAGCTTAAGTCACAAAATTATATAAATCTACAAAACTAAGTATAGAGAAAGTTCGCATTTGTATTTTGAAAATATTACAGTGTTTTTTACATATGCTATAAATATGTAATGAATTTCCTTATTTATTTAAGCTATACTAAAAAAAATTCATTATTATATAAAAATATAGACAAAATAATAACGACGTAGTATTCTTTAAGTATAAAGATTTGAAAATGTTTTCTGAAAGGTGACTTATGAATAAAGATATAGGAAATAAGATAAAAAAACTAAGGAATCAAAGGAAATTGACATTAAAAGATTTAAGTGGTGGTACTAACTTATCTATAGGCTTTTTATCACAACTTGAAAGAGGCCTTACAAGTATAGCTACAGATTCATTAGATAAGATAGCAGAGTTTTTAGACGTTGAACTTTCATATTTTTTTATGAAACCTAAAACCAGTAAAAAAGCAGTTCTTAGAAGTTACGAAAAAGAAGTTTTTAATATATGTACATCTGGTTGCATACAGTACAATTTATCAAATGATTTAAAAGATAAAGAGATGATACCTAGACTTATAGAAATATTGCCTAATAACACAGATGAAGATATACAAACTTATATACATGATGGAGAAGAATTTATATATGTATTAGAAGGAACATTGACATTGTTTTTAAATGATGAGGAATATGAATTATACCCAGGTGATAGCATACACTATAGCTCAAGCACAACTCATAATTGGGCTAACTATACAAATAAAATGGTTAAGTTAGTGGTAGTAGCTACTCCAAATATTTTTAAAGAAGAAAATTAAAATATATGTTATGGGGGATTAAAGTTATGAAAAATCCATTAGTTATAAATATACAAAAGTGTAGTATACATGATGGACCGGGGATTAGGAGTACTGTATTTTTTAAAGGGTGTCCTCTTGAATGTATATGGTGTCACAATCCAGAAAGTCAAGCATATACAAAAGAAATTTTATACAATGAAGAAAAGTGTAGCAATTGTAAGACTTGCAAAACTAAGTGTCCTGAAGGTGCTATATATGAAAAATGTGACAAAATATATTTAAACAAGGATAAATGTAAACACTGTGAAACTTGTATAGATTATTGTTTAAATAATGCAAGGGAAATAGTAGGAAAAGAATATAGTGTAGGAGAGTTAGTTAAAGAAATTGGGAAAGATATGATGTTTTATGAACAATCAAATGGAGGAGTTACACTCTCAGGGGGAGAGGTAATGACACAAGATATAGATTATATACAACAACTTATAAATTCTTTAACTTCAAAAGGAATAAATGTAGCAATAGATACATGTGGTTATGCAAAATCTGAAAACTATGAAAAAATAGCTAAAAAAGCAGACTTATTTTTATATGATATAAAATTTGTAGATGAGGAAAAACATATAAAATATACAGGTAAATCTAATGATTTAATACTCAATAATCTTAAAATATTAAGTCAAAAGGGTGCAAATATAAATATAAGGATACCTCTAATTAAAGGTATGAATGTAGACAATGACAACAAAGAGGTAAAAAAAATAATAGAATTTTTAAAACCTCTCAATATAAAAAAAGTTAATTTACTTCCTTATCATAATATAGGGATGCATAAATATAAAAAATTATATAAAGAGTATGAGGGAATGGAACTTGAAAAACCTTCTGATGAAAAATTAGAAGAAATTAAAGCTTTATTTATACAAAATAACTTTGATACTAAGATTGGGGGATAAGTAAATGCAAAGAGGAATCAGTGAAAGAACTAAAAAATTAAGAGAACAAAGTACTAATACACAGCCGTTTATATCAATACAAAGAGCTCAACTTATAACACAAGCTTATAAAAAATATGAAGGTAGTGTTGAAATTCCAGTACTTAGAGCATTATCATTTAAACATCTAATGGAAAATAGAACTCTGTGTATAAATGATGGTGAACTTATAGTGGGTGAAAAAGGGGATTCTCCGCAAAGTACACCGACTTATCCTGAATTATGTTGCCATACTATGAAAGATTTAGACATAATGGATAGAAGAGAAAAAATATCGTTTAAAGTGAGCGATGAAATTAAGAAAATACATGAAGAAGAAATAATTCCATTTTGGGAAAAAAGACAAATAAGAAAGAAAATAATAGATGCTATGACTCCAGAGTGGAGAGAATGCTATGAAAATGGAATATTTACAGAATTTATGGAACAAAGAGCGCCTGGGCATACTGTTGGTGGAGATAACATATACAAAAAAGGATTCTTAGACTTTAAAGCAGAAATAAAAGAAGAATTAGATAAATTAGATTTTATAAATGATATGAGAGCATATGATAAAAAAGCTCAACTAGAAGGTATGGATATAGCTTGTGATGCAATAATAGCATACGGGAGAAGGTATTCTGAATATGCAAGAGAATTAGCTCAAAAGGAAAATGATGAAAAGCGAAAACAAGAACTACTATTAATAGCCAAAAACTGTGATGTAGTACCAGCTCATGCTCCAAAAACTTATCATCAAGCATTGCAAATGTATTGGTTTGTTCATATAGGAGTTACTACAGAACTTAATATATGGGATGCATTCAGTCCAGGAAGACTTGATCAACATTTAAATCCTTTCTATGTAAAAGAAGTTGAAGAAGGAACTTTAGATAAAGAAAAAGCTCAAGAAATATTAGAGTGCTTATGGATAAAATTTAATAATCAACCATCACCTCCAAAAGTAGGGGTAACACTAAAAGAAAGTGGAACATATACAGACTTTGCAAATATCAACACAGGTGGTATAACTGGCGATGGTCATGATGGTGTAAATGATGTAAGTTATATAATACTTGATACTATGGATGAAATGAGACTTTTACAGCCTAGTTCAAATGTACAGATAAGTAGAAAGACGCCACAAAATTTCTTGAAAAAAGCTTGTGAAATATCAAGAAAAGGTTGGGGGCAACCAGCTTTTTATAACACAGAAGCTATAGTACAAGAACTTTTAGAAGCTGGAAAAACACTAGCAGATGCAAGACTTGGTGGAACTAGTGGATGTATTGAAACAGGCGTATACGGAAAAGAAGCATACTTATTAACAGGATACTTCAATTTACCTAAAATACTTGAGATAACATTAAATAACGGATTTGATCCAATAGCTAAAAAGAAATTAGGTATAGAGACTGGAGATTCAAGAAAGTTTAATACTTATGAGGAATTATTTGAAGCTTTCAAAAAACAGATAAATCACTTTATAAATATAAAGATAGAAGGTAACAACGTAATAGAAAGAATATACGCAAAGCATATGCCAGCACCTCTTATGTCTGTAGTAATAGAAGATTGTATAAAAAATGGAAAAGACTATAATGCAGGTGGTGCAAGATATAATACTAAATATATACAAGGTGTTGGAATAGGAACTATAACAGATTCATTATCTGCAATAAAATATAATGTATTTGATAAAAATAAATTTACTATGGATGAATTGTTAAATGCATTACAAGATGACTTTAAAGGTCATGAAGCTATATACAACATAGTAGCTAATAAAACTCCTAAGTATGGAAATGATGATGACTACGCAGATGATTTAATGAAAGATGTGTTTAATACTTTCTATAATGAAGTAACAGGAAGGCCTTCTACATTAGGGGGACAATATAGAATAAACATGTTGCCAACAACTTGCCATGTATATTTTGGTGAAGTTATGGGAGCTAGTGCAAATGGAAGAGTAGCATATAAGCCATTATCAGAAGGAATATCTCCAGAAAAAGGCGGAGATACTAATGGACCTACATCTGTTATAAAATCTGCAGCTAAAATGGACCATTTAAAAACTGGAGGAACGCTACTTAACCAAAGATTTGCACCATCAGTAGTAGATGGTCAAGATGGTCTTGATAATATGGCTAACTTTGTTAGAACGTATTTTAATATGGAAGGTCACCACATACAATTTAATGTATTTGACAAAGACGTATTATTAGATGCTCAAAAAAATCCAGATGAATATAAGGATTTAATAGTTAGAGTTGCAGGATATAGTGATCATTTCAACAATTTAGGTAAATCATTACAAGATGAAATAATAGGAAGAACAGAACAGACTTTTTAAGAATTTAATATATGAGGGAGATAAATTATGAATAAGAAAATAGGATTTATAGGATCAGGAAATATGGCTAAGGCTATGATAGGTGGTATAGTTAAGTCTAAGTTAGTTAGCCCAGAGATGATAACTGTTTCTGATTTAAACCAAAGCATGCTTGATGTTGTTAATAATGAATTTAGAGTTAATACTACAACTGATTCTAGTGAGGTTGTAAAAAACTCAGATATAATAATAGTAGCAGTAAAGCCTAATGTATATGATATAGTTTTAGATTCTGTAAATGAATTTATAGATAGTAAAAAAATAATAGTAACTATAGCAGCAGGTAAAACTATAGAATCTATTGAGGGTGTTATAGGTTGTGATAAAAAAATAGTTAGAACTATGCCAAATACACCAGCACTTGTAAATGAGGGTATGAGTTGTTTATGCAAAAACAAAAATATAACTGATGAAGAATTGAATATAGTAAAAGATATATTTACTTCATTTGGAAAAGCAGAAATAGTACCAGAATATTTAGTAGACTCAGTAATAGGAGTGAGTGGTTCGGCACCAGCATACGTATTTATGTTTATAGAAGCGATGGCTGATGCTGCTGTACTTTCTGGTATGCCTAGAGCTCAAGCTTACACATTTGCAGCACAAGCTGTAATGGGATCTGCTAAAATGGTTTTAGAAACTGGTAAACACCCGGGGGAATTAAAAGATATGGTTTGTTCTCCAGGAGGAACGACTATAGAAGCCGTTAAAACTTTAGAAGAAGAAGGATTCAGAGCGGCTGTTATAAAAGCTATAGAAAAGTGTATTGAAAAATCTAAAATAATGAGTAAATAATAAGTGTTATTAAAAAAATAAGTTGTATTATATGCAGTATATCTAAAAAATAATTAGATATACTGCATATATTTTTGTTAAAATTCATGAAAAACTTGTACATTTAGGGAAAAATATATCTGAATTATTTGGAGATTACGTTAAATTACGAAGAATTAATTAATGCATATCATAACAATTTTTATTTATATTCATACAATACTATTATTACTACATTAATATTAAATAATAAGGATGTGTTTTTATGCTTCGTAATCATCGTGAACTTGTAGATTCTCCATTACCTCCTTGTTTAACTTCTCAATATTCATTTATTAGAGTATTTAATTCTTTAATTAAACCAGGAGCTTTAGATGTATATATGAATAATGAACTCTTGTTGGCTAAAGATTTAAAAGCAGTACAAATTAGTTCTTACGTAACTGGAACAGGAGGAAAGTATAGTATTCAAGTTTATTTATCCAATACTAAAGAAAATCCTATTCTTGAGGTCGATGATGTAGAAATCATAGGAGGTCAATTAATGACCCTCGCAGTTACTGGAGATTTAAACAATTTGAGCTTAGTTCCTATAATAGATAATGTTGAACAAGAATCGAAACCTAATAAATCAGTTGTTAGATTTTATAACTTAACTCCGGATTCGGTAATATTTCTTATGGCATCAGAGGGATATAAATTAGCTAGAAAAGTAGACAGTAACAGTGGAAATAAATATACGGAAATTCTTACAGGAGCTTATCAAGTAGGGGTTCTTCCATCAGAGGGAATTGGGCAAATATTAAATACTGATGTTAAGATGAGTGCAGATAAAATATATACATTATACTGTGTTGGAACTTCAAATCAAGAATTAAAAAAACTTGGATTAGGGTATAATTTTCAGATAATCCAGATAGTAGATGGAAATACGATTATTAAAAAGTGTACCATTGAATGATATGATAATATAAAAAATAAGGTTAGAGTTATATCTAATCTTATTTTGTGTGCTTAAAGAAGAAAATCGTTAATATGACTTTAGATTGATTTAAAGTAGTTATATATTCTGCTACAATTAAATAAAAAAGGGGTGGGGGCGCATTAAAAATTTAAATAATATAAAATACAATAGCATACAAGATGAAAATATAAATGTTTTCTATGTAAATAAAAATTATGCTAAAGATACTTTGAAGGAAGCTAAAAAATGTGTATATGAATTAAGTAAAAAATTTGTAGCAAAAGAAGATATATTTAAAAATAACATAAATATATATCTAGCACCTAATAGAAATGAATTTGAGTATCTTATCTTAAATATTTTAAAAATAAATGTTAAAATGCCAACTAATAAAGGTAGAATTGCACAACCTCAAAGAGCAGATTTGATTCTTTTATGCCCATCAGCATATGATACAGATTCAATATATAAGTATAATTTTGATGATTATAAAAGACTTTTAACACATGAAATGGTGCATATGTTTCATGAACATTTAAGTGTAGATATGGAAAATATAGCAAGATGGTTTAGTGAAGGAATAGCTATTTATTTATCTAAGCAAAATGAATATGAAGATGAATTTAAAAGACCTGTAATAGATGGAGTTTTAGATAATAAAATACCTACAATTGAAGATATAAATAATGATATTATGCTTTCTTATGATTGGGGATGGTGTATTGTTAAGTATATAGATGAAACTTATGGATTTGATACAGTACTTAATATTGCTAGAAATTGTGGAAGCAATGATGTAATAGGATTTATTAGTAATGATAAAGAAGGATTTGAAAAGAATTGGAGACATTGGTTATTAAATACATGTAAAATAGTAGGTTGATTTTAATACGAAATTATTATAATTCTTAATATTTAATAAAAATAAATTTTAAGATTTTATATTTTAAGGAGTGATTTAAATTATAAAATTTGATGAATGTAAACTAGTTCCTCTTAATGATGCTATTGTAAATATGTTATTTTCATGGGAATATAAAAAGCCATACAATGGATATAACCTGTACTTGAATGAATATTTATTAAATAAAAATACTTGGGGAAATGAGCAATTTGTGTTAGTTAATAATGAAGATGTAATTGCTTATGTTGCATGTCAGATATTTGATGATGATATGTGGGTTGGCTGGGCTTTAAAACCTGAATTATGTGGAAATGGAATTGGATATTTGTTTATAAAGAAATGCATAAATGAATTAATTAGGTTAAACAAATATAATAGAAAGGATATATTTCTAAAAGTAGTGGATTGGAATAAACGTGCAATTAAAGTTTATGAAAAAGTTGGATTTATATATCATAAAAGTACAGTAAGAGAAGAAGAGAATAGATTGGTTAGATATTATATCATGAAAAAAAATATAATCAATAAATAAGACATTTAGGATATAAAGCAATAATGAATTAGTGTTACATAAAAATGGATTATTTATTATATGTAGCATCAATAGTATTATTAAAAGTTTATATATAACCTGTGAATACTTGAGAAAATATTTAAAGGGGGTTATTTTATATGGGGTTATTTTATAATAGATATGATATAGATTTAAATATTGATATGATGAATAAATTTATATGTGCAATAGTAAAACTAAGCTATAATAGTAAAAAAGAAAATTTAAGAGAGCTAAAGTTGTATATTCATAAAGATTTATATGTCGAATGTATAAGTTGTAATAAAAGTATAACCTATGAAATAGATACAACAATATCAGATTGGTGTCCTTTTATATTAGAATCAAAATTAATTAGAATCTTATTTAATGAAAAACTATATATAAATGAAAACATTGAATTTATATTTAAATATAGTGGGCATATAGATGTTATAAGTCCATATGGTGTTAATAGGCTTACTAATAATTGGATTGAATTAGGACTATATACGCCTTGGTTTCCATTAACTGATAATATGGAGCAAGCATTATTCAATATTAATATAGACATTGATAAAGATTACAAAATAATAAACTCAAATAAACAAGGTAATAATTTAATTCTATATCAAAAAATACCAAGTTTTGACTGTACAATACTTGCATGTAAGGATTTTAAATACGTAGAAAATAAAGCTTGTGAAGTTGCGATAGAGGTTTATTATGTGAATGAGAAATATAAAAATCTAGCAAATGAAATTAAAGCAATTTCAATAAAAGTTATAAAAAAGTATATTGAGTTTGGAGACGTAGAAACTGAAAATTATTCAATAGTAATTGCTCCTAGAGAAGATGGTGGGGGATATTGCAGACCTGGATTAATAGTAGTTACTCCAGAGGATAAATTTGAAGACAAAATTAATTGTTTTAAATTTATTGCTCATGAATTAGCCCATATTTGGTGGAATAAATCTAATACCAATTCTTGGGAAGATTGGCTTAATGAGTCATTTGCAGAATATAGTGCATTGATAGCATTAAGAGACAACTTCAAACAAGAAGATTTTGATAAAATAATTAGTAGTTATGAAGAAAAGTCAAAAGACTTACCGGCAATTAGAAATTTAAGTAGAGCTGATGAAAATGCATACAAGGTACTTTATATTAAAGGTGCATTAGTATTGAATAAGTTAGAAAATAGAATAGGAAAAGTGAAATTTAAAGAATTATTACAAAAAATTCATTTAAATAAAATAAATACTACTGATAAATTTTTAGATATGGTAGAGAAAATTTGTAATAAAGAAATAAGAGAATTTTTGGATATATTATTAAATTGATTAGAAGACTATACCAATTACATCATTAGAATGGCTAAATATAAATGGAGCTTACTGTGGTGATGAAGTAATATTACATAAAATATGACTTATTTATGGGTGCATACCATTTATAGGTCATTTTTTAATTTAATTCAAAAAAAATGAACCATTTAGCATATACATACATCTAATTAGTGTAAAGCAAAGAAGTAGCGCTATAATTTGCTAGGAAAGGTAGGCAGTTAATTGAACAAAAATATATTTATAGAAAAAGTTCTTGAAACTGAAAGAACTTTATATCATGTGGCTAAATCTATTTTACTTCATGATCAAGACTGTGAAGATGCAGTTCAGGGGGCAATTTTAAAAGCTTATGATAAATTAGGAACCCTAAAAGAAGAACAATACTTTAAAACCTGGTTAATCAGGATATTAATAAATGAATGTTATAGTTTAAAACGCAAAGAAATTACAAAAGTGCCTTATGAAGAATGTTTTGCATTTACTAAGGCTGATGATAAAAAAGATTATAGTGAATTATATTTGGCTATTTATAAACTACCACCACGCATTCGTATTACAATTGTTCTTTATTATGTAGAGGGATATTCAGTAGAAGAAGTTAAAAAGATTTTAAAAATACCTTCAGGGACTGTAAAGAGTAGGTTAGCAAAGGGACGAAAATTATTAAAGATAAAATTAGATCATATGGAGGTAACCTATGAATAATTATAATTTCAAAAATGCCTTTCCAGATACGCCACTAAGTTTTAAAAATAAGGTGAGTGATACATTAAACAACTTACCTGATAAAAAGGAGTATTGTGAAATGGAAAATAAAACAATATGTAAAAAGGTATCATTTAAAAAGAGAGTAATAGTTACGCTAGCAGCGACTTTTGTATTAGGGACAACTGCATTTGCAGCAGGAAAGGTATTTTCTTTATTATCAGATTCTAGCAATATACCAACTTATACTAGTTTACCAACAATACAACAAGTGAAGGATGACTTTGGATTTAATCCTAAATTGATGGAAATATTTAACAATGGATACATTTTTGACAATGGATATACTGTAAATAATGAAGCATTGGATGAAAAAGGTAATTCTTTAGGTAAGTCAAAATCACTTGAGTTTTCTTATGAAAAAGATAATGATAAAGTAATGCTTGGAATGGAAAATAAAATGCTGGGTGAAAAATCAGAAAAAGAAGTTTTAGTTGATAATTATAAAGATATAGAATTAAATTATACATCATATGCTAATAAATGTGTGCCACCAGATTATAAAATGACAGCGCAAGATAAAAAAGATGAAGCATCTGGTAAATATGTATTTAGCTATGGATCTAGTAAAATAGAAATATACCAATTTCAACATTTAAATTGGGAACAAGACGGAATATATTATTATTTAATGGCAAGGGATTCTGATTTGTCAAAGGATGAATTGGTTAAAATGGCACATGAAGTTATTGATGCTAAATAGAATTTTTTTATAATATTTGTAGTAGCTATAGTGACTTTTTAGGTCATTATAGCTATTCTTTTGAAGCATGTTTATTTTACTTTGGGCTTTATTAGTGGTATTATCTAATTGGAAAAAAATGTATATTAATACACAGATTAAAATGTTTAAAATGAGGGGATTTTTGAAATGAATAAGAAAAAAATAATTAACAGTTTATTTATTATGGGGTTTGTTTTTTACACGATTTTTGTTTTATGGAATATACCATTTAAATACGTGTCTCCACTAGAACTATTTAGTAGTGATAGAGAATTTTCACGAACACTTAACCTAATTCCATTTAATGATATACTTAATGGTAATTTTAATAAGTTAGATATAGTAGGAAATATAATTCTATTTGTACCACTTGGGGTTTATATAAATATATTAATTAAGGATACAAAAATATCTAAGAGCATATTCATAGTTGCTATGATAAGTTTTGTATTTGAATTTAGTCAATATATATTTGGAATAGGTGCTAGTGATATAACTGATATTATTACTAATACTACAGGTGGAATTATTGGTATAGGTATTTATATGGTAATTAAAAAGATTTTTAGTGATAATATAAAAGTTAAAAACTTCGTTACTATTTGTAGTACTTTAGTTATGCTTCCAGTTGCAGTTATAGTAGTGGGACTGCTAGTATATAATTAGATTATTAATATTATTTGTAATAACTTTAATTTAATAAGTTAATGCTATAATTAAAAGAAAGGCTGTGAATATTTATGGAATTATTAATAGATATAGGTGTAATTATTTCGGATTTAATATTGAGCATTTTTTCAGGTGATGAATGGCGTAAAATTTCTAATTATATAAAAAAATAAATTAAAAATATTTATAATAGTTTGTAACAACTTTATAGTGAAAAATTAAAGCGAATAATAACCTTGATGTTATTATTCTTTTTTTTTACTATATACATTACTTTAATAAAAATTTAATACACATTAGTAGATAGTTTTATTAATTTAGATGGAGGAGATTTATGAAAAAAATAATATTTATTATGATTTTTATATTCTCAACAATTGTTTTATCAGGATGCAGTAGTACTATTGATGGTGAGAAGTCACTTGATAATAAAAAATGGATACAAGATATAGAATACTTAGATGAAAATATAAGGTTAAAGCACCCAGATTTATTTAGATACATATCTGAAGAAGAATGGAAAATAAGCTTGAAAAAACTCAAATCTGATGTAGTAAAGCTATCAGATGCTAGCATTTCTTTAAGAATAGCCCAAATTATATCCCAGATAAAGGACGCACACACGAGTACAGACGTACTAAATTTACTTACACCTATAGGAAAAGAAACAAGAGAAATCGAAGAAGTAATTGAATTTCCAATTAAATTTGAATACTTTAAAGATGGATTAAGAGTTATAGAGTGTGATAGCCAATATAAAGATATATTAGGCTATAAATTATTATCTATAAATAATGTACCTACAGATGAAGTTATAAAAAAAGTTTCAACTCTTAATAGTTATGATAATGAACAATTTGCAAAGCTTAGAGCAAAAAAATGTATGTCTATATATGAATTTCTAAGATTTCTAGAAATAGTTGATGGTGATGAAACTCAATATGTATTTGAAAATGAAAACAAAGAAAAAACAAATATAAAAGTAAAAGCTATAAAAAATAAGGAAGCAAACTATATAAATTTAGAAAAAAAAGAGTCAGAGATTAGTGAAAAATCAAAACAGCAAAATGATTTTTATTGGTTTAAAGAGTTTGAAAAAGATAATATATTATATTTTAAATACAATAGAATTCTTACAAAGCAAGGTCCAAATATTGATAAAGAAAATGCTCATAATTATCCAGATTATTATGAGTTTGAAAGAAATCTTATAGATAAAATAAATAACAATAAATTTGATAAGATTATCATAGATTTAAGAAATAATCGTGGTGGGGCGTTTGCACTTGTGGATTCACTTATAAGTAAGCTTAAATATAGAACTTATTTAAATGACAAAGATATAATAGTTATACAAGGAAAAGAAACAGCTTCGGCAGGTGCTATTTTATCTTGGAGATTACAAAATGAATTAGATGCAACTGTAATTGGTGAGGAAAGCGGTGGAAATGTAAATATGTTTGGAACTGAGGGTGAGTTTATAACTTTGCCTAATTCTAAGTTGATTATTAAATATCCTTATTCTGATATAACTTGTAAAGAAGGTCATGTTGGGGGAGTTAAGCCCAACGTCAAGATAATTCAAACGTATGACAATTATATAAACGGAATAGATGATTGCTATGAGTATATTAAAAACTTAAAATAGTATTTAAAACTTAAAAATAGCATTAGATTAATTCCTAAAATAGGCTAAAAAATATTTTAGGAATTAATTTTGTGAAAAAAATATAGAAATATGTAATATTTGTTGGAAAAAAAGGTTAAATATGACATAATTAAAATAAGTAAATACATACGTATTTATATTTATTAGGCAAAGCTAGGGAAATCTAGTGTCGCAAAGCTAAAGGGGCTAAAGAAGAAATTCCATGCCAGCCAGTTGCCAATTAATGTTTATTAATTGTAAGTGTATCTCTGAGTTTTTGATTTAAAAGACTTAGGGAGTACTTTAGCTGCCTATTGAAAATTATTAATAGGAGGATTAAACGCTATGAAATTAAGAGGAAACCCAAAATTAAGGAAAATTATTGTAGCTTCTGTTATGAGTTCAATGATGTTTGGAACATTACTGACACCTTTATGTTCAGGGATAACAGCTTTTGCAAACGAAAACCAAGAAGTAAACCAAGAGGTATCTGAAGTGGATTTTGGAGTAGGACAAGGGATACAGTGGCCAAAACAAGTGAATGCACCGTATGTAGATATGTTATCTTGGATAACTAAACCAGGTTATACCAATAATGGTACTACCAATTTAGTTAAAATAGCTCAGGATACAGGAGTTAAATTCTTTAACCTTGGATTTATTCAATCTATATCTAATGAGATAAAAGATGGAAAAATTCAATGGGGATGGGGAGGATACACTGTATTAAACGAAGCAAATAAAGATAATGATCAGTACATAGGAATAAAGAAATCAATAAGAGAATTGCGTGAAATAGGTGGAGATGTTACTTTTTCACTAGGTGGAGCAAATGGAGTAGCTTTTTGGGAAGCAACTCAAGATGTTGATGTTTTAACTAAAACATATGAAGAAATTATAAAAGGATATGGAATCACAAGATTAGACCTTGATATTGAAGGAGGAGCATCTCAAAGTAAGGCTAACAACATAGCAAACGCTAAAGCAATAAAAAAAGTACAAGATGAAACTGGCGTAGATATTGTATTAACTTTACCAGTATTGCCAAGTGGATTAACACCGGTGCAATTAGATGTTTTAGAAGCTTATTTATCAAATGGTGTTGATATAGAATTGGTAAATATTATGACAATGTGCTATGGAAGTGCAACATTAAATCCAGGTGAAAACTATGGAAGTGCTTCTGTAAGAGCTATTGACTCTACTAAAGACCAAGTTAAAGATTACTTTAAAAAATATTTGAATATAGAGTTATCTGATCAAGAAGCTTATAGAAAAGTAGGAACAACATCTTCTATAGGATTTGAAAGTTCTGCTCATCCTATGTTTACTAAAGAATTATCTAAGTTAGTAGTTGACCATGCTATAGAAAAAGGTATAGGAATGACTTCTTTTTGGTCAATGAATAGAGATGCAATGCTAGAAGGTAATGCTGGAGTAACTCATCAGTATGAGTTTACTAATTTATTTAGAGAATTTGGTGAAAATGGTGAAATTAATCCACCAGCAAATTCAAAGCCTACTATATATGGAGTTTTAAATAAAAATATAGCTGTTGGAGATATATTTGATGCTAAAGCAGGTATAACTGCTGTGGATAGAGAAGACGGAGATATAACTGACAAGATAGTTATAGATGGAAAAGTAGATACTTTAAAAGAAGGAATATATAAATTAACATATACAGTACAAGATAGTGAAGGTTTAAAAGACGTAAAAGAGTGTAATATAACAGTTAAAAAAGTATCTGAACTTGAGGATACTTATGATTCTAAAAAAATATATAACAATGGAGATACAGTTATATACAAAGGAAATAAGTATACTGCAAAGTGGTGGGTACAAGGAGAAGCACCGAACTTATCTGAGGCATGGACAAAAGAAGTTATCCCATATGAAGATGGAAGTGTTGATTTTGAAGAAGGATCTATTTATATAGTTGGAGAAAAAGTTCGCTACCAAAATAAATTATATAAAGCAAATTGGTGGACAAAAACAATTCCAGGAAGTGACTCTTCTTGGACACTAATAGGAAATATTTAATAAAAAATAATACAATATTACATAATAAGTAGGTTGCCTAAGGCAGCCTATTTTTATTTTTTATAAGTTTAAAATTGAATATATTAGATATTAAGATAATGCAAACTTATGCCGACATAGTATATAATGTATAATAATAAATGATTTTTAAGTATATAACACTAAAAAGGTGGTTGGTATAAGTGGATATTAAAAATAACCCAAAGATAGAGGATATTTCACAGTATTTAATACAAAAACTTAGAGCTAAAGAAGTTGCAGGGGATGAATTCTTAGCAAGAAATAAAGATATTTATGAAGGTGAAATTAAAGATATTGCAGCTATTTATAAAATAGAAGATGAAAATATTATTCAAAGTTTATTAAGTGAAGATGAAAAATCAGAGATAGAAATTATTATAAAACATTTAAATGAAAATGATCATATAGAAGAAGATTGCTCTTTATATATGAATGAAATAAGTACCGGCAAATTAATAATTATAATTTTAGAAAGCAAAGATAAGGTAAATTTATCTGGGTTTGTTATGGAAGGTAATGGGCAAATACTATTTGACTATTTAATGAATTGTATTGATGAGCCTATTGAAAAAGTTTCTAATCAATTAGATGAGTTGATTGAAGAATCACGTAACTTTAAACCTTATGGAAAATATTTTAACTAATATAAAAATGAGTGTATTTAATTATACACTCATTTTTATGTTTAGTTGAAACTGTACAATATATCAATAAATTTATAAATATTAATCTAAAAAAAATATTTCCAATAAACTATAATGCTTAAAATAGCAGAAATAACAGTATAAAATAAAGCAACTACAAATGGAATACTGTTATAAAATTTAAAAAAGTGACTATTTGTGCGACATTCTTTTTGCAAAAAAGGTTTAATATTAACATCTAATATTTCAGACGTAAATCCTCCTTCACTAGAACAAAAGCCTATAATTAAAGTAAACATTAGACCTGTTACAAAAGATAACTCAAAAAACGGTAGGTTAAAAATTTTAGCTGCAAATAAATTTGTAAGTAATATAACTATAAAACTTAAAAATGCAAAAATTATTTTTTTCAAATTTAATCCTCCTATTAAACAAGATACTCTTAATTATATTATATATGATGTTATGTAGAGAAAGTTGTGTATTATTGGTTAGTTGTAAATATCCAATTAGTGTATAATAAAAATAGAATTATATAAAAGGAGTAAAATTATGGAAAATACGAAATTAGTTAACTTTGAAGAAATACAAAAATTAACTTTGATAGATAAAAAATCATTATTAGAAAGAGCATTAAAATTATCAGAAGAAGTAGGAGAAGTTTCAGAAGCTGTATTAAGCTATTCAAATTCTAGTGGATGTGGATACAAAAACAAATCAAAAGAAGATGTAATTGAAGAATGCCTTGATGTAATAATAGTAGCTAGTTCAATGATAAGCCAAAGTTTTGACAATAATATAAACTTAGAAGAAGTACAAGCTATATACAAGAAAAAACTTGATAAATGGAAGAGTAAATGTGAATAAACGTTTAAATGGAGGTGATTTGCTTGCAACTTCAACAGCTAAGATACTTAATAGAAGTAGCAGAAACTGGATCTATGAATAAAGCCGCACAAAACTTATTCATATCACAACCAAACTTAAGTAACGCTATAATGAGTTTAGAAGAAGAATTTAATATAAAAATGTTTGATAGAACAAATAGAGGAGTAGAAATTACAAAAGATGGAAGAGACTTTTTAGCACATGCAAAATTTATTATAAATCAAGTTAATAACGTAGAAAACATATACAATGATTTATCTAAAGAAAAGGCATTTGTACTACAAATATCTAGTGCTAAAATATTTAATTTATCAAATGTATTAGTAGAGATTTATAATAAAGTTGATTGTAAAAATATCAAAATATCTCTAAAGGAAACACATAAAGAAAATGTTATAAAAGATGTATCTAATATGGAATCAGAGATAGGCATACTTATATTATCAAATATTCAAGAAAAATTATGGAAAAATATATTAGATATAAATAAGTTAGAGTTTAATGAAATAGCTAAAGAAAAGATGCATATTTATGTAGGCAAAAATAACCCCCTATACGATAAAGATGTAATATATAGTGATGATTTAAAGGATTTTATTTGTGTAAATTTAGTTGAGGATCAAGTAACATCATCTATTTATAGTATAGAACTAGATTCACTTAATATCTTAAATAAAGATAGAGCTATATATCTAAATGACAAAGAGACTATAGCTAACTTTATATCAAAGACAGATGCGTATTCTCTAGGCTCAAGATGGAGTAGTGGAGATAAAAGAGATGGCATAAAGGCTATACCTTTTGCTGATGAAAGTATAGATTTTAGTATTGGATGGATTAAAAGGAAAAGAGAAGAATTATCAACTGAAGCTAAAATGTTTTTAGAAATAGTATCAAAGCATATTAAAAAATAAAAAACTGTTATATAAAATACTTATAACGCGTAATAAAATATATATATTAACGATAAACTCCCAGTTTTGATAAGATAATAATATAAAGAAAATGGGAGTGATCAAAATTGAGTTTAAGCGAAGAGAAAGTTAAAATAATGGAAGATGATAATATTGGAAGAGTAATATGGAAATTTGCTATACCAGGTATAATAGCAAGTCTTATAAGTGCTGTTTATAATATTGTGGATACAGCTTTCGTTGGAATGCTAGACAATACACTAGCTATGGCTGCTGTATCAGTTGTATTTCCATTATTTATATTAATAAATGCTATAGGACAGATGATAGGTGTTGGAGCATCTTCTTATATAGCTAGATTGCTTGGGTCTAAAGATAAAGAGCAAGCTGATGTTGTAGCAACTACTGCTATATTTACATCTTTATTTTTAGGAGTTATATTTACAACGTTAATATTAGTATTTTTAGAACCGATATTAAGGTTATTAGGAGCAACTGATACTATAATGCCTTACGCTATAGATTATGCAAAACCTATCGCTATAGGAGCAAGTTTACCTATAATGATGCCGACACTAGCAAATATTATAAGGTCAGAAGGTAATACAAAACTAAGTGCAGTTGCAGTTGCACTAGGAGCTGTTATAAATATAGTATTAGACCCTATATTAATGTTTAATCTTAATATGGGAGTTGTTGGAGCATCATGGGCAACTGTAATTAGCCAAGTGATATCTGTATGTTTATTAGCATCATATTTTTTAAGAAAGAAAAGTTATCTTAAATTAGAAATTAAAAATTTCAAACTATCAAAGAATATATATAGAGAAATAATTTCTGTTGGAACTGCTACTTTTTTAACTCAAGCCCTTATAAGTATTTCTATGGGTCTGTTAAATATTGCATCTAAGCCATATGGAGATTCATTAATAGCTTCTTTTGGTATATCTTTAAAATTATCATCATTAGTTATTTTCGTAGTTATGGGTTATAATCAAGGTTTTCAGCCTATAGCTAGTTATAATTATGGTGCAGGTAATTATGATAAATTGAGAAAAGCTATAAAAATATCTATAAAAAGAACTACTATATTTGCAACTTTAGCAACGATAGTTCTTATGATATTTGCAGAGCCTGCTATAAATTTATTTAGTAATGATAGTAGTGTTATAGAAGTTGGAGCTAAGACTCTACGAGCAACTCTTGTGATGTATCCATTCTTAGGATTCACACAATTGTATGCTACACTATATCAGTCATTAGGTATGTCAAAAGAAGCTTTAATAGTTGGGACAGCTAGACAAGGGATTTTCTTTATTCCACTTGTGTTTATACTTCCTAAGATACTAGGTATGAATGGAGTGTTATATACTCAAGCGGTATCAGATTTGTTTACTGTTGTTTTAACAGCATATTTTGCTTATAAAACTAATGAATTATTAAAGTTAAAAAATCAAGAAGACGAAGATATAAAAGTCAATACAATTGAAGTTTTAATGGAAAGCTAAAATACATTTAAAAAGGAAATTACAATCTATTAAGTAGAGCGTAGTTTCCTTTTTATTTATAGTGTAGGATTAAAATAATTTTGCTGGTTTGTCATTTAATTGAGTATCTTTATTTCTTATTATTTCTCTAATTTCTTTTTCATTTAGATTAGTTTTAGCTACGATGTCTGACATACCAACATTATTCATTAATAAATCTTTTGCAAGTTCTACTGAATCCTCATATTTGATTTTTAAAAATTTATTATCTTTCATATTTACACATCCTTTCACAGAATTAGATTTCCACATAAATATTGTTTTACTCATTACAAAATTTTCTACTTAAATAATATTAAACCAATATATTTATATGAAGTAGATTGACTTTAAATAACAGGATTTAGGTTAAAAAAATAGAATATATTTTAAGACAAGTTAAATAAATGGGGGGAATATATGAATTTAAAATCTGAAAGTTTAACAGAAAAACAAGCTAAGGAAATCTCTAAATGGAAATATGATGGTGAATACGAAATATATAATTTGCCTAAATGGGATACTATGGTTAAAGAAGAATATTCATTGTGTGATGAATTCAAAAGAAAGAGATTTAGTGCTTATACTAATGAAGAAAATGAATTGGTAGGATTTACAAATTTATTAGATGAAGGCGAATCTGTATTCTTTGGGATAGGGGTAAACCCTAAATACTGTAATCAAGGTATAGGAAAAATTATTACTCAGTGTGCATTAATTGATTGTAAAACAAATTTTCCTAATAAGCCTGTTATATTAGAAGTTAGGACTTGGAATAATAGAGCAATAAATTGTTATAAAGCGCAAGGATTTGAGATTATTGAAATTAAGCATCAAGAAACTTGTATAGGTATGGGTGAGTTTTACGTTATGAAATATATAAATAATAGCGAAAATTAGCATAAAATAGTTATTGGCATTTGACAATAACTATTTGTGGTGCTACTATATTATTAGCAAATGCCAATAATATAAGGGGTGGAAATTATGTCAAATTGTAATTCATGTCCATCAAGTAATGGATGTTCTAAAGATAAGCAACAATGTATGGTAGAAAATAATCCAATGAACAATATTAAAAATGTTATAGGAGTTATGAGTGGTAAAGGTGGAGTAGGGAAATCTAGTATATCAGTAATGATTGCTAAACAATTGAGAGAGTCTGGTTATAAAGTTGGAATTTTAGATGCGGATATAACAGGACCTAGTGTTCCTAGATTACTTGGACTAAAAGATGAAAAAGCAAGAACTAGTGAGAATTGTATATTCCCTGTAGTAACACAAGATGGAATAAAAGTTATGTCATTAAACTTTTTAATAAAAGATGAGAATGAACCTGTAATATGGAGAGGACCAGTAGTTTCGGGGGCTGTTAAACAATTTTGGACTGATGTGCTTTGGGAAGAACTAGATTATTTAGTAATAGATATGCCACCAGGAACAGGGGATGTGGCATTAACTGTAATGCAATCTATTCCTATTAATGGGATTGTAATGGTATCTGTACCTCAAGATTTAGTTTCAATGATTGTTTCTAAGGCTATAAATATGGCAAATAGAATGAATATTAAGGTTTTAGGTATTGTTGAAAATATGAGTTATATACTTTGTCCAGATTGCGATAAGAAAATAACTTTATTTAACGGGGAAAGTGTAGATGAGTTTTTAAGAAGTAGCAATTTAAAACTTCTTGGGGAATTACCTATGGTAAGTTCAATTTGTAATTTATCAAATAATAGTTATGAAAATCAAAGAGAAGATTTAGACAAACTATTTAGTCCAATAGTTAAAAATATTTTAAATGAATTAGGGGAGACAAAATAAATATTTGTAGTTTAAGCCCTCTACATAAGCACTTTAAATGAAATAAGTGTAATAGTATAATAGACATATATAGTAAATACATAGTATTAGATTATTTGTAATAAATGTAGGGAGAGTGAATATGTCAAGACCAACTAAATTCAGAAGAGTAGAGTTTTTTCCAGAAAATAATTATTTTGTTCCAATAGGAAAGTCTAAATGCGATCTTAAAGAGATAATTTTAAAGGTAGAAGAACTTGAAGCAATGAGGCTTAAAGATATAGAAGAATTAAATCAAGAAGAATGTGCAAAGAGAATGAAAATATCAAGACAAACCTTTCAAAATATAATTGATGGAGCTAGAAAAAAAGTTGCTATGGCTTTGACAGAAGGAAAAGCAATAAATATAAGTGGAGGTCATTACACTACAAACCATTGCAAGTTTAAATGCATGGATTGTGAAACAATGTATCATATCAATTATGAACAAGATAAGTATTCTTGTCCTAATTGTGGATCTCAAAGAGTAATATGTAGTAAAAAAGCTGAATTTTGTGGGCAATGGTGTCATGGCAAAGATATAGAGTAATAAAAAACATATTTATAATCAATTGGTTATAGATATGTTTTTTTTTATTGTTTAAAATATCATTTTATTTAAATACTAAATTGGTATATAATAACAAATGACGGCATTATACAAGGGGGAGTATCATGACAAATAAGACTTTAAAAAAAATAATGATTGGTTTAATAGCATTATTTATATTTATGCTAAGTATTTATAAATCTAATTCAAATAAAATGTTACCTATAAAACAAGAAAATAAGATACAAGTAGGCACACCTTACTATGTAGACTTTGAAGATATAAAATCAAATAATTTTATTAAAAAAAACAATAACTCACTATACTCACAGATAAAAATAAAAAATACATCTAATCAAAAACTAAAATATGTTTATATACATCTTCAAATGCAAAAGGATCAAAATAATGAAGACATACTACCAATTTATACTTTAAATAATCTTAAACCAAATGAAACTGCAATATTAACTTTTCAGCATGAAAATCTAAAAAAACCAGAAAAACTTAAAGTAGAAAATTTAGAATTTGACTATAAAGGTGGACGTATGTCTATTATAAATAACGAATCTAAGCTTAAATATCCAAAAAGAGATACTAGCGAAAATATATCAGTAGATTCACATGGGTATTTAAAATCATTGGACATTACTAAGGATATAAATAAAATAGATATAAAAAATATTAAAACTATAAAAAAAGATAACAAGAATTGTCTAGAACTACATATAAAAAATAATTCTAATTCAGAAATTAAAAATTTTAGGCTAAACTTTAAAGAGTTATATAAAAATAATGCTATTGGAGACCTTTATGTTGAGAAGGGAAAAATAAAACCTCAAGAAAGTAAAACTTTAAAAGTAGATTATAAGGAAGGTACAAAACTAGAACTTATAGGATATTGCTACGAAGTTTACGATAGTAAACATAAAATTAGCCACGGTTATTTCCTAGATTTAGATAAAAATACATATCATACTTATGAAGAAGAAGATAAAGGTGATGTATCAAAGAGGATATTTACTACAATTTGTATAAGTTTAATAATGGGAGCATGTTTTTTTGTATTAGACAAAAAAGCTAGAAACTTAAAAAAATTAGATATATCTAAAGAAAACAAAGATTATAAAAACAAAGCTAAAAAATTAAGTATAATAAAATACGTTTTACTTTTTATATTTTTAGTTCAAATTATAATATTTAGCTAAATAAATCAATTGATAGTTAAAAAAATATCATTTTTATTTAAATATTTAATTAGCATATAATAACAAATGAGGGGATTGTTAAGGGGGAGTAGTATGGAAAATAACACAAATAAGAATTTTATTAAAGTAATGATTGGCTTAATAATTCTATTTATATGTGTATGCATAGTAAGCGTTTATATATACAATTCAAAGGAGATAACACCAAATACAAAGTCAGAAAATAAGCTAGAAATAGGAATTCCTAATTATGTAGAATATAAAGATATAAAAACAAATGAATTTGAAAAAGAAAATAAGGACTCATTATACTCACAGATAAAAATAAAAAATATATCTAATCAAAATTTATATAATGTTTATATAAATCTTGAAGTTCAAGAAGCTAATAATAGTGAAGAAGCAATTATGCCATCATATAGTATACAAAGTATTAAGCCAAATGAAAGTGCAATATTAACTTGTGAGCACAAAAATATTAAAAAATCAGAAAATCTAAAGCTAATAAGCTATAGCTACACTGATAAAGAAGGTAGTACGACTACTGTAGATAAGCAGTCTAAGTTTACTTCATCAAAAGGAGATAATGTTACAGAAACAATAACAGTAGATTCATATAAAGATTTTAAATCCTTAGATATTACTAATGATATAGATAAAATAGATATAAAAAATATTAGAACTATAAAACAAGATGATAAACAGTATTTACAAGTAGATATATTTAATTCATCAAATAAAGAACTTAAAAGTATTAGATTAAATTTTAAGCAATTATATAAAAATGATGCTATTGGAGACACAATTATTAATGAAGATAAGTTAAAACCACAAGAAAGTAAAACTTTAAAAATAGAGTATAAAGATAATGTAGAATTAAAACTTACAGGATATTTCTATGAAATATATGATAGTGGAAAGAAAACTACTTATACTTATGATTTGTTTTTGGATGAAAAATTGTATAATACATATGAATATGAAGACCAAAGTGTATCAAATAAGAATTTATATATTAGAACTACTATAAATTTAATAGCAATGATTTGTTTTTATGTTTTAAGTAACAAAGTTAAAAGATTAAGAAATTTGGCTATATCTGAGGAAAATGAAATTTATAAATATAAAGCTAAAAACTTAAATATAGCTAAATATATTTTAATTGTTACGCTTTTTATATTAATGATGATACTTACTTAAGTTAATATATAAACTAAAATAAGTTGATACAGAAACCAAAAAAGGATGCAATAAATTATTGCATCCTTTTAATATGTTAGTTAGTTGTTACAACTACTTCATCTTCCTTAACAACTTCTTTATAAGCATTTAAGTCAAAATGAACTTCACCTGTTATTGGGTTACGTTTATGTTTGAATATTTTGTAGAAGTGATATACAAATACTAAAACATTAGCAGCTAAAGCCAATGCACTAACAACAAACAATGCAGTTGTATTGTGTGATGATTTCACTGCAAATATAGAAGAATCAGCAAATGTTGGAACTGACATTGCAAACATCATCCAAAAAGCTAGCGTATATGCACGATGTTGTAGCCAAGCACCTTTTTTTATAAAGAATGCTGATATTGTACATGCTAACAATAAACCTGTTCCACCGTAAAATGAGTGATCTGATACGCAGTTATATACATATGCAAAGTTCCAAATATCATAAGCTATAATCCAAAACCAAAGTTGGTCTGGCCATAACATATCTTTGTCTTTATCTTTGCTAATAACTATACCAACGAATCCTGAAATAGTTATTATGTTTAGTATACCTGCTATACCATTCATTATATTCCATGGCCCACCTATAGTCATTACCCCATTGACTACACCATTAAAGTTATAGCACTGAAAATCACGAACAACAGCTTCCATGATATTAATAGCTAAAATAATAGCAGGAAATGCTAGAACATATTTGTTTTTGCTTAAATTTTTACTATAACGTAGAGCCATAAAACATAGGCAACCTGCTACTGCAGAGTAGACCTTAGCCCAGTGAAACCAACTTCCAACACATGAGTTTGGACCTGCTGTTTTTTGCCATAATGTAAAAGGTAATATAATTGGTAATACTACAAAGAATATAATAGCTACATACTTGTTTTTGCGGGTGATTTCATTAAAGAGTATTAACCCACCAAGAACTGCAAACCACATTAAAGCACAATACCAAGGTATTGATTCAAATAAAAACATTTTATAACGCCCCCTATTTTATTTGTAATATAGACAGTGTTTCTTGTGATGTAATAAATTCGTTTGTATTATTGATTTTTAGTTATTTGTACTAGCTACACTACCTTCATTAACAATTTCTTTGTAAGAATCTAAATCAGCATGAACTTCACCTGTTATTGGGTTAAGTTTATATTTAAATATTTTGTAGAAGTGATATACAAACACTAAAACGTTAGCAGCCAAAGCTAATGCACTAACAATGAATAATGCAGTTGTATTGTGTGATGATTTAACTGCAAACTTAGAAGTATCAACAAATGTTGGGAATGACATTACAAACATCATCCAAAATGCTAGAGTATGTGCACGGTGTTGTAGCCAAGCTCCTTTTTTTATAAAGAATGCTGGTATTGTACATGATAATAATAAAGCTGCTCCAGCGTAGAACGCATGGTCTGATACACAGTTATAAACATATGCAAAGTTCCAAAGGTCATAAGCTATAATCCAAAACCAAAGTTGGTCTGGCCATAACATATCTTTATTTTTTTCTTTACTAATGATGATACCTACAAATCCTGAAATAGTTATAATGTTTAGTATACCTGCGATACCATTCATTATATTCCATGATCCCCCTATAGTCATCATTCCATCAACTATTCCGTTAAATTTATAACATTGGAAGTCGCGAACGACAGCTTCCATAATGTTAATAGCTAAAATAATTGCAGGAAACGCTAGTACATACTTATTTTGATTTAACTTTTTACTGTAACGTAGAGCCATAAAACATACACAACCTGCTAGTGCAGAGTAGACCTTAGCCCAGTGAAACCAAGTTCCAACACTTGACCCAGCTACTGTTGTTTTTTGCCATATTGTAAATGGCAATATAATTGGTAATACTACAAAAGATATAATAGCTATATATTTGTTTCTACGGCTTAGTTCATTAGCAAGCATTAGCCCACCAAGAACTGCAAACCACATTAAAGCAGAATACCAAGGTATTGATTCGAATAAAAACATTTTGTAACTCCCCCATCTTATCTTTAATATATTAATTTCTAAGATTCTATCTATTTAATTGCCCCTAGATAGAACTTAGTAATTATCTAGTTGTTATTAACTCTGTCTAACACAGATTTTAAAGATTTTAGTATACTATCTACCTCAGACATAGGAACCCCTGTGCTATCTAAGACCTTTTGTGATATATTTTCCATATTAGCTTTAAGTTCATGTCCTTGTTTGGTCAATTTTATAAACACATTTCGCTCATCACTTACATCACGAACACGTTCTAATAAGCCTTTAACTTCAAGCTTTTTTAGTAGTGGAGTTGTTGTACCTGAATCAAGATATAGTCTTTTGCTCAATTCATTTACAGTAATATTATCCCCACTCCATAAAACACGCATAGCAATATATTGAGTATAAGTTAAACCTATTTCTTTAAGATATGGTTTATAGTGTTTTATCATTTCCTTTGAACATGCATACATTATAAAGCTAAGTTGGTTCTCTAATACTAAATTTTCATCATTTGTCATAATAACAAGACTCCTTATGTTGAATTAATTTGTAAAAATTAAATTGTTTACATTTATATTGTACACAATTTAGTTTAGGACTTTATGAATTAATTGTCAATAATTTCCATAAAAAATAAAAAAATATAAAAAAAGGGTAGCATCGCTACCCTTTTTAATGATTTAAGTATAATCAAAAGTTTAATTTATACTTGTTCAATAATTCCATATCCGTCATGTCTTTTATAAACAATGTTTATCTCTTGAGTTTTCAAATCCCTAAATATAAAGAAGTTGTGGCCTAGTAAATCCATTTGCATTATTGCTTCTTCTTCAGTCATAGGTGGATCTATTTTAAATCCTTTTCTTTTTCTTATAACACTTTCTTCACTGTCACAAGCTACATACTCTTCTATATTATCAAATCTAATGCTTTCATTTTTCTTATTTCTCTTTATTAGTTGAGTTTTGTATTTTCTTAGTTGTTTGTATAATTTATCATATACTAAATCAATTGCAGAATATAAATCTTCTCTTGATTCTTCAGCTCTTATTATTACGCCATCTTTTGCAAATATCGTAACCTCTATTTTCTGGTTTTTCTTTTTAACATCTATTTTTACTTTTACCTCGGTATCGTCGTTTATGTATTTTTCTAATCGTTGGATTGTACTTTCTATTTTTTCCTTAATCGCATCTGTTATTATCGTTTTCTTTGAAACTATTGCCATTTTCATATCAAGTTCCTCCAGTTATTACAATTATTTTTTTATATTAACTCCATGTATCCATTTGGATAGAAGTAATAAGCTTGTATTTATTTTATAAATTAAGTATAGTTGAAAAACGTTTATTAAAACAGTCTTTTATTTTACAAAATTTTCTGATAAAATAATAATTAATGGGGTCAAAATAAATTTTAGGAAATTATTTGTAATTATTTTGATTAGATATTTTTAGATATTTTGTAAAATAATGAAGGTAATGATAACGTTATTTAAAAGATATAAGGCCTAAGGCATTGGAACTATTAGTGTTAAAGTAAAAAATATAATGCTATTTTCTAAAAAATGATGTATAATATAGATAAGAGACATTTTTTATGTTAAGTTTTGTCACTTGACATGGAGCATGTTTCTTTTTTTATGAAATTAAATAATGAGCTTTAATAAGATTACTTTTAAAGGTAATTTGGGTTATGTGTGGACGAACCACTTAATATATAGAAAAAAGTAATTTTAGAATTTAGAAGCAATAAAAAGGAGACAACATGTTATTTGAAAATTTAGATATAATAAAGCCAATACAAAAGGCATTACAAGATGAAGGTTATTCAAAACCTACACCAATACAAGCAAAGTCAATACCTCACTTATTAGAAGGTAAAGATTTACTTGGATGTGCTCAAACAGGTACTGGAAAAACAGCAGCGTTTGCTATTCCAATATTACAAAGAGTATACAATGAACAAAAAAACTCAAGAGGACCAAGAACTATTAAAGCAGTAGTACTAGCTCCTACAAGAGAATTAGCTATACAAATAGAAGAAAGTTTTACAGCTTACTCACAATATATGGACATAAAAAGTTTAGTTATATTTGGTGGAGTATCTCAAAATTCTCAAACAAGAGCATTAAGAGAAGGAGTAGATATTTTAATAGCGACTCCAGGTAGAATGCTTGATTTATATAGTCAAAAGTTTATAAACTTAAGCAAAGTAAAATACTTTGTACTTGATGAAGCGGATAGTATGTTAGATATGGGAATGATTCATGATGTAAAAAGAATAATAAGTCATCTTCCACAAGTTCGTCAAAACATATTCTTCTCAGCAACTATGCCAAATGAAATATCAAAATTAGCAAACTCTATATTTAAAGATCCTATAAAAGTAGAAGTTGCACCGGTATCATCTACTACTGAAACTGTAAAGCAAAGTATGTATTTTGTTAGTAAAAAGCAAAAGAGAGCTTTACTTATAGATCTTTTAAAAGATAAATCTATACAATCTGTATTAGTATTCTCAAGAACTAAGCATGGAGCAAACAAGATTACTACAGACCTTTTAAAGGTTGGAATAGAAGCTTGTGCTATTCATGGTAACAAATCTCAAAATGCTAGACAACTTGCACTAAGTAACTTCAAAGAAGGTAAAATAAGAGTGTTAGTTGCAACAGATATAGCTGCAAGAGGAATTGATGTAGATGAGTTATCTCATGTAATAAACTATGACTTACCAGAAGTTGCAGAAACTTATGTTCATAGAATTGGACGTACAGGAAGAGCAGGACATACAGGTTGTGCTATGTCATTCTGTTCTATGGAAGAAAGAGGATATTACAAGTCAATAGAAAAGCTTATAAACAAAAAAATACCAGTAATAAAAGACCACCCTTATGAAGCTAGTTCTAACGATGTAGCTGAAGTGGTTGAAAAAAGAAATCCTAGAAGCAATAATAGAGGTAACAATAGAGGAAACAGCAACAATCAAAGAAGTAGTTCTTCTAGAAGTAACAATAAAAGCTGGGGATCTAACAATAGAAAAAAACCAGCAAAGAGAACATCTGATAAATAATAAATGGGAGTTATCTTAAAATTAAGATAGCTCCTTTTAAAATTATTATAGAACAAATATGTTTTACATGAATATACTATATTAAGGTCAATAAATAAATAGCTCAAAGGGGGTCAATATTATGGATAGAAAAGGATTAAAAAACTTATCAAAACAACAATTAAAAGGTCATTGGAAAGTACCAGTAATAATAACTTTAATTTATTGTGCTTTAATTTTTGCGTTTGAATTTATTCCAAGCGATTCAACATTTTTTATGCTTATATCTTTAGCAGTAATATTATGTTTAGAAGTATGGGCATGCGTAGGATTACCTAAATTTTATTTGGAATTTATAAAAAAATCTAGCGAAGCAACATATAGTGACCTTAAGGTTTCAAAGAGTGCAATTTTAAAATCATTAGGATTTACAGTTATTGTTTCTATAGTAGGAGCTATAGCAGGAGGAATAATAAGTTTTATATTAATTGGTTCAATTGGAGTTGCACTTTTCAGTAGTGCAAGTATAAGTGGATTAACTTGGGGTGCTATTATAGTAGTAGCATTAATATCAGTTGCCTTAGTTGTATTTAATTTGGCAGTAGGTTTAGCACCATATATATTTGTTGATAAAGAAGAGCTCAAATTATTTGAGTCAATAGGTCTTAGTATAAAAATGATGAAGGGAAATAAATGGAAATTCTTTGTACTTCAACTTAGTTTTATTGGATGGGGATTATTAGCTACAGTTACAGTAATAGGATTATTATGGTTTATTCCATATTTACAAATGACTGTAACTAATTTCTATAAATCATTAGATTATTCAAAAGATATAGCTTAATATATTCAATTTTATATAGATAAGATCAAACTTATAAAAATAAGACTATGACACTGTTGTAGTCTTATTTTTATTTCTTTATTGACCTTAGTACAATACCATAGTTTATTATAGAAGAAGCAGTTTATATTAGGAGGAAATTAATGGACAATTCAATATCTAAAAGTTTTACATTTTCATCACTTATAAAGTTTACAATACCCTCAATAATAATGATGGTGTTCATGTCTTTATATACAATAGTTGATGGAGTTTTTGTATCGAGATTTATAAATACGGATGCACTATCAGCAGTTAATATAGTTTACCCATTTATAAATATAGTAATAGCAGTAGGTGTAATGCTAGGAAGTGGTAGTAGTGCACTTATAGCTAAAAAGCTTGGGGAAGGCAGAGACAAGGAAGCTAGAGAAAACTTTACTTTAGTAGTATTAGTAGGAATTTTATTAGGGGTAGTTATAGCTTTATTAGGTTATATTTTCTCAAAAGATATAATAGGTATATTGGGAGGAAGCGAAAATTTATATGAATATTGTATGGATTATTTTTTAGCATCTCTTATATTTATACCAGCGTTTATTGTAAATCTAATATTTCAATTCTTAACAATTACAGCAGGAAAGCCAAATGTAGGTTTAATATTAACTTTAATCGGTGGATTTACAAATATAATACTTGATTATGTGTTTATAGTTTTGATGAATATGGGAATAGGTGGAGCAGCTTATGCAACAGGAATAGGTGTTTTAATACCTGCAATTTTAGGAATAATATATTTTTTAAAAAAGAGTGGAAGTTTGTATTTTATAAAGCCAAAGTTTGATTTATCTGTAATACTTAAAAGTTGCTCAAATGGTTCATCTGAAATGGTTACAAACTTATCAACAGGCGTAACTACTCTTTTATTTAATCTTGCTATGATGGAGTATTTAGGGTCAGATGGAGTTGCTGCGATAACGATAGTACTATATGGCCAGTTTTTAATAACTTCGGCGTATATAGGATTCTCATCAGGTGTAGCTCCAATTATAAGTTACAATTATGGAGATGAAAATACTGATGAGCTTAAAAAAATCATAAGATACAGTTTGATTTTTATATTAGTTAGTTCTATAAGTTTATTCGTTATTTCTTTAATAGGGGCAGATAGCATAGTTGGAATATTTGCAGATAAAGGAAGCAATGTTTTTAAAATTGGTTATAAAGGATTTATGTTATTTTCTACAAGCTTTTTGGTAACAGGAATAAATATATTTGCATCAGCTAAGTTTACAGCTTTTTCAAATGGAAAAGTTTCAGCTACTATATCGTTTTTAAGAACTTTTGTATTTACAGTACTTGGAATAATTATATTACCTAAGTTTTTAGGGGTAGATGGTATCTGGTTATCAGTAGCTGTTGCAGAATTTATTACTATGACTATATCGATAGGATATATTAAAAAATATAAAGATATATATGGATATGGTGCTAGCTTAAACCCTGTATGTAGTAAATAGTTACAATAAATACATTTGTAAAATTTACCAAAGAGCAGTATTATTATATAAACATAAATTTAACAATAATAAATTAGGGGGTAGATAGATATGATTAAAGAAGAGACCATTTATAAAGAAAAGGACGCAAAGTCAGTTAATGGCTTTATGGCTTTAATATCAATGCTTTTACTTTTTATAGTATCAGTATGGCTTATAATTGGACCAATGAATATATATGCAGCAATTTTAGGTATATTAGGTATTCTTGGAAACTTTATAGCTTTATTTGGACTTAAAGTACTTAATCCTAAGGAAGCATTAGTTTTAGTTTTATTTGGTAAATATTATGGAACTATAAAAAAAGAAGGATTTTATTGGGTAAATCCATTTTGCAGTGCAGTAAATCCAACAGCACTTCCTTCAAACGTTTCAAAACATTCGCCTAATGATAAAACTGAGATAATAGTTTATGCTAATGGTAAAAAAGTATCATTAAAAACTATGACTCTTAATAATGAAAAACAAAAGGTTAATGACCAGTTAGGAAATCCTATTATAATAGGAGTAGTTGTAATTTGGAAAGTATTAGATGCAACTAAAGCTGTATTTAACGTTGATAATTATAATACATTTTTATCAATTCAATGTGATTCAACTCTTAGAAATATTTCAAGACTTTATCCATATGATGCATCTGAAGATGGAGAAGAAAAATCTCTTCGTGGAAGTAGCCAAGAAATAGCTGATAAGTTAAAAGAAGAATTACAAACTAGAGTTGATATTGCAGGGATTGAAGTTAGTGAAGTTAGAATTACTCACCTATCTTATGCACCAGAGATTGCAGCAGCTATGCTACAACGTCAACAAGCAGAGGCTATAATAGCAGCAAGAAAGAAAATTGTTGAAGGTGCTGTAAGTATGGTAGATATGGCTTTAACTAATTTAAGTGAAAACAATATAGTAACTCTTGATGATGAGAGAAAAGCTGCTATGGTTAGCAACTTGTTGGTTGTACTTTGTGGAAATAAAGATGCACAGCCTATAGTTAATAGTGGATCTGTATACTAAAAATTAAGATGTAGATAACCTAATCTACATCTTTTTTCGTTAGATAAAATTACTTGACTTAGAAATTTAGGGGGAACAATGAGAAAAAGGGATATTATTTTATTAATTATTATAATTTTGTTTGCAATAATAACATTATTTACAGAAAATCAAAGTATGCAGACTTTATTAGTAGCAGGTATGTTTATATTTGTTATTTTTACAAAGCTTACTGATTATATTTATAGAAAGAAGCTTATAAAACAAATAAATAGTGAAAATATGAGCTATATTAAATTGAAAGAAAATAGCAAAGCAGCGATTATAGGCTCGGTAGCTTTAATTTTCATTTCATTACTAGGAATAAAGTCTGTATTTATAAGATATGAAATGCAAAATTATAACCCTACAGATATAATAAGTTATATAAGTGGATTTGAGTATATAGAGTATTTGCTTATTTTTACTTATATAATGTTAGCTGTTTCTCTTATTTTGACATTAGCTCAAGTGCTATTTAGCTCTAACATAATAACTGATAATAAAGTTATCTTTTATGATAATTTAGTTTTTAAAATCGATGAGATTGAGGAAATAATATACGAAGAACCTTTATTATACAAAAATAAAAAGATTATAGTTCTTGGCAAGGGATTTACAGATCGAAAGATGATAGTTAAAATAGAAGATTTTGATAAAGTTAAGAGATTGTTAGAAAGTGACAATACTTTGTAATTGTGCTAACACTAAAAAAGTAGGATCATATGATTCTGCTTTTTTTAGTGTTAATAAAATCTTTCCAGTTAAAGAGGAAAAAGTCTATCTATGATAAAATACATAAAAAAATATATAATAAAGCTGTAAAAGATAGCAAATAAATGACATGGAGGGAGATTAAGTTATGTTTAATAAATATAATAATTATGATAAGTACCCAACTAAACATATAAAAGGATATAAAGATCAATCATTCAAAGGATATGAAAATATTTTAGAAGAAGTAAAACTAAAATGTAGTAACAATAAAAAGTCGGTAGTAGTAATTGACTGCTATATGGGGGTTGATTTAGAAGAGATAAATAATGCATTTTCTAAATTAAATCCAATTCTTACAATAAAGTCTGATGATATATCTATGAGTAGTGAAGAAATAGATAATATAGCAAAAGATTTTTTAACAGATGATAGAGTATTTGGAATAATGAACACTAAAGTATTATCAGACTTTTTCAAAGAAGAAGATATTGAAAAAGCAAAATTAGAAATAGAAAATATAAACTCTGGAATAGTTTTGGTTTATGGAGTAGGAGCATCACTAATATATGATGGTGATATAATTTTATTTGCAGATTTAGCAAGATGGGAAATTCAAACTAGATACAGAATGGGAATGGGAAATTGGAAATCAAATAACGGTAGTGAAGACATACTAAGAAAGTATAAAAGAGGATTTTTCTTAGAGTGGAGAGCTATGGATAGACATAAAAAATGTGTGTTTGAAAAAATGGATTATTTATTAGATACAAACAAAAAAGACGACCCAAAAATGATAACAAAAGATGCATTTAAAGGAGCTTTAGAAAAAATATCAAAAGAACCATTTAGAGTTGTTCCATACTTTGACCCAGGTGTATGGGGTGGACAATGGATGAAGTCAGTATGCGGGTTAGATAAGGAAAAAGAAAACTTTGCATGGAGCTTTGATGGAGTGCCAGAGGAAAATAGTTTATATCTTGATTTTGAAGGAATAAACGTTGAAATACCAGCTATTGACTTAGTATTAACTAAACCAAGAAACCTTTTAGGAGATAAAGTACATGCAAGATTTGGAGCAGAGTTTCCTATTAGATTTGACTTTTTAGATACAATAGGAGGGCAAAATTTATCTTTACAAGTACATCCTCTTACAGAATATATACAAGAGAAATTTGGAATGCACTATACACAAGATGAAAGTTACTATATATTAGACGGTTTAGATGATGGTGTTGTGTATCTTGGATTAAAAGAGGGAATTGAAAAAGAAGAAATGATTTGTGATTTAAGAAAAGCTGAAAGTGGCGAAATAACTTTCCCTGATGAAAAATATATAAATAAGTTTAAAGCTAAAAAGCACGACCATTTCTTAATACCAGCAGGAACAGTTCATTGTTCAGGAAAAAACACTATGATACTAGAGATAAGTTCAACTCCTTATATATTTACTTTTAAGCTTTGGGACTGGGATAGAGTAGGCTTAGACGGATTACCTAGACCAATACATCTAAACCATGGAGAAAAGAATATTCAATGGGATAGAACTACAAAGTGGGTAGAGGAAAACTTAGTAAATGATATAACTGTATTACAAGATATAGATGGGTTAAAAGAAGAAAAAACAGGATTACACGAAAGAGAATTTATTGAAACTAGAAGACATTGGTTCTCAAAAGAAGTTAAACACAAAACACATGGTAGTGTAAACATGCTTAATTTAGTAGAAGGCGAAGAAGCAATAGTTAAGAGTCCAACTAATGAGTTTGAAGAGTTTGTAGTACATTATGCAGAAACATTTATAATACCAGCTTGTGTAGATGAATATACAATAACACCTTATGGAAAATCACAAGGAAAAGAAATAGCAACATTAAAGGCATATGTAAGGGGTTAATATATCCCCTTAAAGAGGAAAAAGATTGACTGTGAAAAACGTTTGCAAAATTATACAATAAAGATATAACAAAGCAATCATTTAAAAAAACTACATTAAATCAGGAGGCAAACTATGAAACTTTTAGCAATAACATCTTGTCCTGTTGGAATTGCCCATACTTATATAGCAGCTGAGAAGCTTATGAAAATGGGAAAAAAAATGGGTATAGACATTAAAGTAGAGACACAAGGATCAACAGGTGTGGAAAATGAATTAACAGAAAAAGAAATAAAAGAAGCTGATGGAATAATAATAGCAGCTGATAAAACTGTTAACTTAGACAGATTTGCAGGTAAAAAAATTCTAGAATGTCCAATAAGTAAAGCAATAAAAGAACCAGAAAATTTAATACAAATGTTTATAGATGGAAAAGTTTCAGTAAATAAATCAATAAAATCAAGCAATGATAATAAAATGAATTCTAAACAACCAGGATTTTACAAGCACTTAATGGGTGGAGTATCGTTTATGATACCATTTGTAGTGGTAGGTGGTCTGTTAATAGCAATAGCCCTAGCACTTGGTGGAAAGCCAACTGATGCAGGATTAGTAATACCAGATGGTAGCTTTTGGAAACATATAGAAGCTATTGGAGCTGCAGGATTTACGTTTATGGTACCTATACTATCAGGATATATCGCATACTCAATAGCTGACAGACCAGGATTAGTACCAGGTATGATAGGTGGATATATAGCAGCAAATGGCCATTTTTATGGATCAGAAGTTAATGCAGGTTTCTTAGGTGGAATTATAACAGGATTTTTAGCAGGATATATAGCAAAATGGTTAAAGAACTTAAAAGTACCTCAAATGTTTAAACCAATAATGCCAATAATAGTTATTCCAATAATATCAACATTAATAGTTGGATTAGCATTTATATTAGTATTAGGACAACCTATAGCTTCAATATTCTCAGGATTAACAGATTTATTAACAAGTCTTTCAGGTTCTCAAACAATAGTAATAGCAAGTTTATTAGGTGCAATGATGGCATTTGATATGGGTGGACCTGTAAATAAAGTAGCATTTTTATTCGGTGTATCTATGTTAACATCAGGTAACGCATTGATAATGGGTTCAATAGGAGCTTCAGGAGTAATACCTCCATTAGGGATGGCATTAGCAACATTTATAAATAAAAAATTATATTCTCAAGATGAAATAGATGCAGGAAAAGCAGCACTGCTTATGGGATTTTGTGGGATAGGAGAAGGTGCAATACCTTTTGCATCAGTTGACCCACTAAGAGTTATACCTTCAATAATGGTAGGAGCAGTAGTAGCAGGTAATATAGCAATGTTTGCTGGAGTTACAAATATGGTGCCTCACTGTGGACCAATAGTAGCGTTAATGGGAGCTGTAGATGGTGTGTTAATGTTTATGGTTGCTATAGCAGCAGGTTCAATAGTAACAGCACTTATGGTTAACTTCTTAAAAGCTAGAAAAATGAAAAAAGTTCAAAATTAACATATAAAAACCAGGAGGCAAAGAAATGTCAAATCAATTATTTAATGCTAAATTTATAGATTTAGATGCAAAAACAACTACAAAAGAGGAAACAATAAAATATCTAGCTTCATTAATAGCAGAGAATTTAAATGATAAAGATGAATATATAAGTGCAGTAATGGCTAGAGAAGCAATGTCTACAACAGGTATAGGAGAAGGAGTAGCTATTCCACATGGAAAGTCTAGTGGAGTAAGAGTTCCAACAGTAGCATTTGCAAAGATGTCTAACCCAATAGACTGGGAGAGTTTAGATGATGAGCCTGCAAACTTAATATTTTTAATAGCTGTACCAGATGGAGGAAACAATGAGCATCTACAAATATTAAAAATGTTAGCTATTTCTTTAATGGACGACGATTTTAAAGAAGAATTATTAAAAGTAGAAACTAATGAAGAAGCAGAAAAGCTACTTTTAGAAAGAATAGTTGGTTAAGAATTAGTATATTTTTAGGATTTAGGTAAAGTATTTAAAAAAATGCTAAACCTAAATCCTTTTAGTATATTAACATACCTAAAATTAGTTTAAAATAAGTGTATTAATAAATTTCAAAAAGATAAACTAATGAAGAAGTGGGTGTTATTAATTATGGTCATCAATAATAGGCAACAGGAGATACTAGAGATTTTATTTAATAAAAAAGATGTTATTACATCTGATAAACTATGCTCTGCTATAAATGTATCATCTCGGACGGTAAGAAATGATATTAAGGAAATTAATAAAACCTTTAAAGATAAAGGAATAAATATATCTTCCCAAAAAGGAAAAGGATACAGATTAAATATAGAAGATATAGAACTCTTTAATAAACTTATAAAAAAGAAAGTAAACAATCTTGAAAGTGACTATTTAACTAAAGAGGAAAGATACAACTTTATAATTTTTATACTTCTTAAAAATAATTTAGAAAACACAGAGTATATAACTCAAATAGAATTAGCAGATAGCTTGTTTATAAGCATATCATCTCTAAAAAATGATTTAAAAATCGTAAAAGAAAAACTTGAAAAATACAAATTATCAATAGCTAAAGTCTCTAACAAAGGAATAATGTTAGATGGAGAAGAAGAATATATCAGGTATTATATAAATAAACAATTACAAAAATCTCAATTATTTAAGCAAACATTCAATAGCATATACCAAAACAAAGTAAGCTCAATAAGTAAAGATGATATATCTGTAATAATAAGAGAAAATATTATAAAATTTAAACTAAGGTTAACAGATGTTTCTTATAAAAATCTAATGAACTGTATACAAATCTGTATATTAAGAAAATCATACAACAAAAAAATACAATATCAAAGAGAATATATGGATAAAATAAAGAATGAATCTAGTTCATATATTAGTGAAAAAATATGTAGTGACATAAAAGATAGATTCGATATTTCATTGATAGAATCAGATATAGTGTTTATCACAAAACATATTTTATCAAGCAATACAATTGTTAAAAGTAAATACGAAATTTTATCTATGTTAAATACACAAGACCTAATGAATTATAAGCTAGTAGAAGAAATTATAAATGCTATAGATATAAATTTTGGTGTTAATTTAGATAGTGACGATATCTTAAAGGATTTTTTAGTATCTCACATTAAAGGCGCAATAAATAGAGCTAAATATAATATAAAAGTCGAAAATGAAATGTTAAACAATATAAAGTCTAATTATCCATTTTCATTTGGAATGGGAATATTAGCAAATGATATTATCAAGAAAAATATAGGAATAAGATTATGCGAAGATGATGTAGGATTTTTATCTCTACACCTTGAAGCATCTATGAGAAGGCTTGAAATAAACAAAGAAAGAAAAGTCAAAAAAGTAATAATCATATGCTCAACAGGGGCTGGAACATCCCTTTTATTAAAAGTAAAATTACAAAAACAATTTGGAAATCAACTTATAATTGTAGATACTATTCCTTGGTATGAGTTTGATGAAAAACTATTAAGTGTACTAGATTTTGTTATAAGTACTATGAAGCTAGATAGCATAAATAAGGATAGAATTGTTTATGTTAAAAATCTATTAGACGAAGAAGAAATACAAAATATAAAAAGTAAAATTAATGATGTACAAAGTAGTGAAATCTCACTTGATAAAAGATTTAAAGAAGATTTGTTTTTTATGGATTCAAATATAACAAATAAATCAGAAGCTATAAAGTTTATGACTGATAAACTTGTAGATAGAGGATATATAAATAGTGAAATTCAAAGAGAATTTTTCAAAAGAGAAGAAATATCTAGTACTGAAATCGGTGATTTAGTTGCAATACCTCATACTATGCACAGTGATATAAAAGAATCATTTATATGTGTTTTGATTTTGAAAAAAAGTATTTTATGGGATAAAAAACAAGTACAGATTGTGATATTAATAGGTATGGCAAATCATGAACAAAAAGAGTGGAAGCTAAGTTTAGAAAAGCTTTATAGAAATATAGTTGATATACAAACTACAACTAAACTAATCAAAAGCAGTGATTTCAAAGATTTTATAAATTATATAAAACATATAATATAAAAAAATGAATTATAAAATATTAAAAAAATTTCCTGTGCAATAAAAAAGACCTAAGAATATTCTTAGGTCTTTTTGTTTATAATTATCTCATTATAGTGTAAGCCATATATAATACATAAAGTATTATTAAAATAATACCTTCACTTTTAACAAGAGATCTATCTCTTCTCATAAATATATGTAAAAGAATAGTTATAGCTAACATAAAGATTATGTCAAATATAGCGAATGCACTTATAGTTATAGGGCTTATAGTACTTGCTAGTCCTAAAATTAAAAGTATATTAAATATATTTGAACCTATAACATTACCAATTGCTATTTCAGTTTCACCTTTTTTAGTAGCGATAACTGATGTTACAAATTCAGGTAGTGAAGTACCTACTGCAACTATAGTTAATCCAACTAAGTTAGGACTCATACCAAATGAAGTAGCAATAGTAGTAGCTGATTTAACAACCATATCACCACCAAGTACTATACCAACGATTCCAACTATACTTAATATTATAGTAGTTACCATAGGAACTTCTTTAGCTGGTGTAACCTCTATAGCTACAGCTGTTTCTCCGCCTGATACTTGTTCTTCGTTAGTAGATTTTTTAGCACTTTTTATAGTAGATACTAAGAAATAAGTAAATACTACTAAGAATAAAATTCCCTCTATTCTACTTATTTTAAAGTCTATTGCAAAGAATAATAGCATTGCACTTACGATTATTAAAAAAGGAGAATCTTTTTTTAGAGTATTTTTTTCAACTGGTAATTTTGCGATTATAGATGAAACTCCAAGAACTATAAGTATATTAAAGAAATTAGACCCGACAATGTTAGCAACACTCATATCGTTTTGACCTGCTAGAGATGAGGTAATACTTACCGCAGCTTCTGGGGCACTAGTACCCATTGCTACTATAGTAAGACCTATAATCATAGATGGAACATTGAATTTTCTAGCTATAGATGCTGCTCCCTCTACGAACAAATCGGCACCCTTTATAAGGAATACAAATCCTAGTATTAATATTAAAAACGTCATTTAAACTGCCTCCTAATGTGATTGAATATATTTTCATATCTAATTAGTATAACATTATGTATACTTTATTGTAAATAATTAGCATAAGGAATGTTTTATGTGTTGGATGTATTTCTAATGCAGCTTATTTAATTTACTTTAATTAATGCTGAGGCTATAATTAAAATAGTGCGTAAATTTAGGAGGAAAATATTATGGATAGTGCATCAGCATCTACAATAGGGTTTGCAATAATTGTAGCGGGATATTTTATAGGAAAGGGCATTAGAAATGGAATGGCTTGTTCTAATAAAGAATATGTTCCTAAAGAGGAAAGAGGCTTATTAGATTTAATGCATATGCAATATGAAGATATAGTAAAAAGAAAATTTGTAAAAAAGCAATATATTGCTAAATGGCTTGGAATACCAAAAAAGAAAGTTGAAACTTTTACTGCTAAATATCCTAATATACCAAGTATAACTATTGCTGGAGAAGTGTATTACATAAGAGAAGAACTTGATGAGTGGTTTATAGATGTGTTAAATAATAAGTAAAATATTAAGGCTTAAAATTCTAATTAGTATTTGTCGAACTTTGGATTAAATTGAAAGATTGTTTTCATGGTAATTATTGTAAAATTATTATAAAATGAAAGAATGCGAAAGGAATTAATCAAAAAAGAATATGAAAGGAATTAATCAAATATGTACAATAAATTTAAAATTAGTAATAAAAAAATATATATAACAATATTTATATTAAGTTTTATCTGCTTAATGATTTCAGTTAAGTTGTTTATTAATGTTGCAATTTATACAGATAATTTTAATACATCTCCTGATGTTGTATATGGTGGAGAGTTATGGAATAGCGTTAGTTGGATACAAATGGGATTGATATTTTTTATAGGTATAATATCTTTATTTAAAATAAATAATAATTAATTTATTTGTGTTAATGCAAAAAATATAGGAAAATACTAAGCACTTAGAATGACTAAGTGCTTTTTGTGTTCACTAAAATATTTTACTTTTGTAAAATTGATTTAATAGTTGCTTTTAGTAACATCAAAGAAAATATAGCAGTAATTATTATACCTATTATAGAAAGAACTGAAATTGTATCATATAAAGTTTTAAATATAATTAAACCAGTTTTTGTAGTTTCTTCAGGATAAATCCTAAATTGAATATCAGATATTATTGCTGTTCCTAATATTTTTAGTATCATTAATGATATTCCACTTACAATACCCATTAAAAAATTCTTGTAGTTTTTCATTTTATATCCCCCTTGTTATAATTTTAGTAGTAACTAAAGTAACTTATAAGAGTATTCTAAAAAAATACGTTTAATGCATGAATATTATTTTTAATAATAAGTTTATTGTTAAGGCAACAACCCCTTTATATAAAGTGGTTATTAATTATTGAAAGAATGACACATAAAACAATGGTCTTGAGGACTAGTCAAATATTTTTAGTTAGAAGGTGATTTACTTAGATTATTAAAACGGCTATAATTTAAGTAACGTACCAACATTTAAAAAGTATTAAAAAGAAAAAATATCGGGGGCAACAAATGAAAATAAATAAGAAAATTGTAAATCCAATGATTTTTATAGTTATGTATATGGTGTATTTCTTTTGTATAACGAAATACTTATATAATAATAATTTATTAATAAAACTTAATAGTATTACTCCATCAAATGTTTCAATAAAGTTATTGGATGATTTTTTAACTAGTTTATTTATAGTAATTATTATTATATCTGTTACTTTAATAAGAAAACAATCATTAAGCCATATAGGAATAACAAAAAATAATAGTATGCTTGTTTTTGCATTACTATCTATATATTTTGGAATATTTTTTATCAAGGGAGATTTTTCATTAATCGGCATATATAAATGTTTTTACTATTTAATAGTTGTAGCTTTTTCGGAGGAACTTATTTTTAGGGGGTACTTATTTACATCATTAGATAGAGAATTGCCTATATATTTATCAGTTATAATTAGTGGTATGATGTGGGGTGCTATGCATGCTTTTATTCCAATTATTATAAATAACTATTCTGTTATAGGGTCACTTAATGCCATTTGTTCGGAACTTGGAAGCGGAATTTTAGCTGGTGGATTATTTATTTTAATATATAAAAAGAGTAAATCTTTAATAATCCCAATTATGATACATGCAATCTTAGATTTTGTAAGCGTATTATTTTAGAGAAACAATATTAAAAGATAAAAGTTTAAAATCTTCTTCTAAAATGATTTGGTTGAGTATTATAGGTACTATATTTGGGATGATAGCTATTTTATTGGATTAAATAATTTAACTAATTGTAAATACAATATTATACTTAAAACATATGTTTGAAAAATTTTAACATTTCAGTCCGGTTTTCATCCATCTTAGTCCAATTATACAAATTTATAGTGAAATTATGCTATTATAAAAGCATTCTTGCATATACAGAAAACTAAGATATGAAAGGTGGTTATTAATATGAAAAAAATGTATTCTATATTGTTGTTAGTTTGTATTATATTAATTATATTTATTTTATTGAATAAATACCATGTATATATGACTGGGAAAATAATATTAGGAGTTTCAGCTGGGTTTGCAGTTTCATCTATTATGAATCTATGCAGACGTAACTAGAAATATTTTACTTAACAAAAAAGTAATGATTTTTAATATTACTATCTTCTTAGATTCATAAAAATATTATGAATTGTCTTTATAAAATCTTAAAAAAAACTCAAAATAATCGTAGACTATATTTAAATTATAGACTTAGAAAAAATTGTACATATTTTTATAAAAATAATGTCAAAAAACAACAATAAATCATACTATACAAAAGAGGATGTCCTGTAAGTATAAAAATCATCCTCAACATTTAGTTATAGGAGGCGATAAATTTGGCTAAGAAGGTATTTATTGATCCTGGTCATGGAGGCACAGACAGTGGAGCTGTAGGTGTTGATAACTTATTAGAAAAAAATATCAACTTGCAAGTAGCTAGAAAAGTTGAAGAATTACTAAAAAAACAAGGTTTAGATGTTAAATTAAGCAGATATTCAGATGAAACAGTTTCTCTAGGTTCAAGAACTAATAATGCAAATGCATGGAAAGCAGACTGTTTTATATCTATACACTGTAATGCTTTTAATGAAAAAGCAAATGGAGTAGAAACTTATTCACATACTTCAGCTACAAATGATTTAGCAAATAGAATTCACTATGAATTATTAAAGACAAAAGCATATAGTGCAAACAGAGGAACTAAGACTGCTAATTATTATGTATTAAGAAATACTAGTATGAGAGCAAGTCTTGTAGAGTTAGGTTTTATTGACAATAAGGCAGATGCTAAATTCCTAACACAAAATCAAGATGAACTAGCACTTGGAATAGCAAAAGGAATATGCAGATATTTAAATGTTGAATACAAGCCAGCATCAAACTCAACAGAAACTCCAAAGCCACCAGTAACTGATAGTGAAACTTTTTATAGAGTAGTTTGTGGTTCTTATAATAATAAAGTTTATGCAGAAGAAAAAGTAGAAGAATTAAAAGACTTAGGAATGAAAGATGTTTTTATAACAGCTTATAAAAAAGAATAATTAAATTAGTAAAAGGTCTATATCCTAAAATTAGGATATAGATTTTTTTTATTAAATAAAATTTATAATAAAAAAATTAAATATATGAATATTAATTTTAGTAATGGTTAATATATAATCAGATAGTTAATCAACGTTAACTATCAACCAACACTTACTATTTAAAAGCTAGATAATATCTTACCTTTTGGTAGTATCTTTTGAAGTGGTGGTGGCTAGATATTTGAAAAAATATCATATTAAATATAACATATCTAGTAGATAACCTCTATTTACTAGAGAGCAATTAGCCTTAGTCTAATTCCAAAAGCTTAGAGTTTCAGCTAATTTGCAAACTATATTTAATAAGAGTCAAAGAGGATTAAGGATGTAGTTAATATTACTCCTTAGAAAAGCACTGAATTTGAAGGCTTAGGCTATCAAATCAGTGCTTTTTTTTATATTTTATAATGTTTTAGTTACATTTAATTATAGGAAGTAATATACTTATGATATGAAGTGTTATAAATATGTAACTTTTAAAAGGAGTGATTTTATATGTCAAACTCAGCATATGGTGTTAAATCTAAACTTATTTTTGAATTTTTATTGTTTACATCTTTTTTTATTGCAGTTCTATCTAATAAATTTGTGCCTGGAATTAATAGTTCAGGGATGCCAGGCTTAGTAGTTTGGAGTATAGTTTTGATTGGATTTTCAATTTATAATAAGAAATTCAATGATATAATTGATGAATCTTCAAAGACTATATTATCAAAAGTTAATAGTATAGGAATTAAATTCGTTTTATACTCATTTGGATTAGTTGGGGTATGCTTTGCAACTCCATTTACACAACATATAGATATATCAAACTTAGATGTTGGTATAGTTATTGTTACTATATTATTATTGTTAGCAATATTAAGATTGAGCTTATTTATATACTTTGATAGAAAGGGGATATATGAATAAGTGCCTATCTTAAAAACAAGTATCAAAGAACATAGAGAAAAAAATCTTATGAAGCAAAATGAATTGGCAAAATTAGTAGGTGTAAGACGTGAGACTATTGTACATTTAGAAAATGGGAGATATAATCCTTCTCTAAAATTGGCGATGGACATTGCAAAAGTTTTTGATACTACAGTTGAACATTTATTTGAATTTGTTGATGAAAAATAATGAATTATTATTAAGCTTATAATTTATTATTTTTTACAATTGCTATATATTTAGGATAAAAGGGGGATATATTTATATGAGATTTAAAATAATAGGCAGTGGTGGTTGTGTTGCAACTCCTAAGCCCTTATGCACATGTAAAATTTGTATGGAAGCAAGAACTAAGGGGAAGCCTTATTCAAGATTTGGGTGTAGCTTGTTTTTAGAAGATATAAATTTATTGGTTGATACTCCTGAAGATATAGTACACGCAATTAACTATTCAAATATTAATGAGATTAACAACGTGTTGTTTAGCCATGTTGACCCAGATCATACGCTTGGAATTCGAGTTTTTGAGCAGCTTAGATTAAACTGGCTTGAGGTTTCTGAGGGAAGAGAGTGTAATAATCCTATAAATGTATTGGCTATGGAACACGTAATGTCAGATATGAATTCTATACAATTTGTATTTGGTTGTTATTTAGATTATTATGAAAAGACTAGAAACTTGATTAAGAGAAATGTTATAAATAAATTCATACATATAGATGGAATAAAGATAAGTTGTATAAAAGTAAACCATGCAACAATATTTGTATTTGAGGAAAATGAAAAGAAGGCTATATATGCTCCTTGTGATGTGAAACCTTTCCCTAATGAGGAGATATTAAAAGATGCAGATCTATTAATAATAGGAAATACTATTGTTGGTAATATATTAAAAGATGAATTTGTTTTGAAAGAAAATAATCCACTTAGAGATGATTTGTTTACTATGGATGAAATTCAAAATATAAAAATAAAATACGATATAGAAGATGTGATAATTACACATTTAGAAGAGGATTGGGGCAAATCATACAATGATTATTTAGAATTAGAAAATCACTATGATGGAATAAAATTTGCATACGATGATATGGAAATTAATATATAATATTTTATTAAATTTAAAATTAAGTAGAGTAATAATATTATTACTCTACTTAATTTATATTAGATATCAAGCGATGCTGTTTCATAAGCTTTTTTATACTCTTTAGCAAATAAAAATGGTAAGAAGAATATAGCATTAATAAGAATACCCACCAATAATGATTCTAATGTGAATTCAGACTCATATGAACCACCGCTAGCTATAAAAGCAATACAATTATTTAGCAAGTGTATTAGTATAGGAGCCCAAAGATTTTCACTTTTCATATAAGCGTATCCTAAAAATACCCCTAAACTTGCACAGCCAGCTAAATGGAAAACTATGCAATAAATTGGTGTTTTAGGACTATAAAGTGTCATGCAAAGTGGTAGATGCCAAATACCCCATATAAGTCCTAAAATTATTACACCATATCTTTTGCCATAAAGCTTTTGCAGTCTAGGTTGTAAGAAATATCTCCATCCAAACTCTTCACCAAAAAATAAAACAAATCCAAAAAAGATATTAGTAAACAAACTCATTAAAATTGTAAAAACACCACCAATAATATTTATTGAATTATCTTTAACAGATAAGAAATTAGGAATGCTGCTAACTATAGCTATTATTGAGAATATTAGTACTACAAATAAAACTTTTTTGAAATTTTTATTTAAAGATAAATTTAGTATTTCAAAATCAAACTCATTTACAAAAATAACACAGACAAGATAACAAGATATAGCCGTATCTATTATTGAAGAGATAGTAATATTTCCTATAAAAAATAGCTCAATTATAGATATAAATATTCTTACAAGTGTAGATATAGTAAATACATTGAAAAATTTATCTACTGATGGAGGAAAACTATAATTAGAAACTTTCTTTAGAACAACAATAGCCGAAAAAGCAGGAATATACATAAATAATCCAGCAAAACCTCCTCCTAAATCAGCGCTATGTGGCTTTGTGCTAGAAATAAACACAAAAATAGATATAAAGGCAATAAGCCCAAAGTTAATTAACAAGAAAGTATTCACTTCTTTTTTTATAACTTTAACGTCAGTACACATGGTAATACCCCCCTAATTTAAACTGTATGATAAAATAATAACACATTAATTGGTAAAAAAATACAATTTACGATGTTAAATATGTTTTTATAGAATGTTAGTAGATTAAAAAATATTAATTTAATACAATTAGAATATATAACATCTGTGTAATTATTAAGGAGGGGAATTGCTATTTACTTTGAATTTAATGGTTTTTATATAGATTTAATTGATAGTGAAGATTTAGATTATATTGTGAATATATATAATTCAAATGAGTTTTTTCTAAAAAGTCATATAGGTAAAAAAAGCATAAATAGAAATTGGGTATGTGGTGAATTAGAAATTATGAAAAATGAAGGTTTTTATTCATGTAAAGTTGTTCAAAAGAAATCAAATAAGATAGTAGGATTGATTGATTTTAAAGTAGATAAAGAAGCTTATTTATCTTTGCTTATGATTGATAATAGTTTTAGAGGTCAGGGGATAGGGCTTAGAATATATGAATTATTTGAAATGTATACAAAGTCTTGTAAGAGCAGTAGCATAAGGATAGATGTTGTCACAAATTATGATAGACATGTTCTTGATTTTTGGATTAAAAATGGATTTAAAAGTATAGAGAATATAACTTTAAATTGGAATGAAAAAGTATTACCTGCTGTTGTTATGAGAAAAGATTTATAGCTTTTAATTTACTCAAATTAGTACAAAAGTTATAGTATATCTAACTAGCAATCGATTAAGAAAAATCCATGTTCCTGGAGAAATTTTAAACAATTCTATAAAAGTATATGGTTATAATAAGGGTCAATTTATTTATTGTATATAAATTATGAATAGGATAGGATAGGGGGCTATTTATGATAGAAAAAAAAGTTGCGGTAATTATTTATCCAGAATTTAGTAGTTATGAAATAAGTATTGTATTAGCTATTTTAAGAAGTTTTGAAAAAAAGGTAATAGTATTTTCAGCAGAAAAAACTATTGTTGATAGTGAAGAAGGATTACATTTCATCCCAGATAAAACATTTAGTGAATTTAATATAAAAGAGTATGAATGTTTAATATTGCCAGGTATGTGGTCTTTTCCTAAAGTTCTAAATGATGATAGGTATATATCATTTTTAAGTAATTTTAAAAATAATAAAGATATTATCATTGCAAGTATATCAAGTTCACCTATATTACTTGCAAAAGCTGGAGTACTTGAGGGTAGAAAATTTTGTGCAGGCTTATTTGAAGAGGACATTGATAAATATGGCTTTATTGAAAGAAGCTCAATAATAAGGCAACCTATAGTAGTAGATGGAAATATTATCACAGCGTTAGGCTTGGCATATAGAGAATTTGGAATAGAAGTAGGTCGTAAATTAAATCTTAAATGTGATGAGAGTTGGTTTTCTGGGATAAAGAAGCCGATCATTGAATATGATTATATATTTTATAGAAATAAATAATTATTTAAAAACTTTAAATCAAAGAAGTGCTATAGTTATTGTTATCAAATATGTTCAAAACAGTTGTTTTAGTTGGAATTTGTTAAATAAAGTTCTACTATAATTAAATTAAAAAGTATAATAAAAAGCTAAAGATCATTAGGGGGGATAAGTATGAATATAGAGTTTAGAGTAATAGATAAAAGCAACTATAATCAATGTATAAAATTAAAAATTAGTGAAGAACAAAAAAGATTTGTTGCTACAAATATTTTTTCTTTAGTTCAATCAGCCTATGAACCGAATCTTTACCCATTAGGTGTTTATAAAAATGATAAGATGGTCGGTTTTATTTTGTATGATTTTGATGATGAGATTAATGGATGGTCAATGAGCAGATTTATGATTGATGAAAAGTTTCAAAATCAAGGAATAGGAAAAGCAGCATTAAATAAATTTATAAAGTTTTTTATTGAACAATATGGTCATAAAAAGCTATATACAAGTGCAGAAGTTGATAATACTATTGCTGTTAATTTGTATGAAAGCATGGGATTTGAAAAAAAAGAAGTATTTGAATATGAAGTTGATGGAGTAACTTATAAAGAGTTTAGAATGATTGTTCAACTATAGTATGATAATTACAAAGTACTTACTAATAAAAACATCAAATAGAAACTATTGATGTTTTTTAGTGTTCAATAAAACAGGTACTAGTGCCATCTGTTGTTATGAAAAAAGATTTATAGCTTTTAATTTACTCAAATTAGTACAAAAGTTATAATATAATTATAATTTAAAATTGTTATATTACAAAAAATATTAAGGGGAATAAAAATGAACGAAGATTTAAAAATACTTTTGGATGCTTTTCCAAGTGAGTTAGAAGATGATGTTAAAGTAGTGTTTAGGATATTAAAAAAGACAAAGCCATATATTAGTAATTGTAAATTTAATATTGAAATTAATAATGAAACAATATGTATTCCTGAACGAATTTATGTTAACGAACCAAATATTACTGAAGAAATGGAATTAACACAATTACAAAAACAAATATTAGATTGTTTTCTCACTAGGCACCATAATGGATATGTAAGACAAGAAAGACTTAGAAATATTCTTAGTAGAGGAGCCGTTGAAAAGTGGATAATGCCATACATAATGAGACTTTTAGGGGAATATATTATAGAAATTATTAATGATATATACATAAATATAGACGTGATTGATGTAGAAAGTTTAAAAGCATTTATTAATGAAAATAAGTATTTCATTAAAATAACAGAAGCTAGAATAGCAAGTTATTGGAATGAATATTATAACTATATAAATAAAGATGAATATGTTGGATTTAAGGTTAAAAAATATATACAAAAAATTTAAATATATATTTTATTGTACATAAAAAGGTATTATAAATTTACAAAAATATGTAAATACAGCTAGCTATTTAATCAGAGAGGAATATAACAAATGATTTTTCATTTTATTAAAAATAAGCCTGAAATTAATGTACAAGAGGGTACAAAATTAACTATTTATGGTGACATGAAAAGTATAAAGAATTTAAAAGAAATAGAAGGCATTAAACATCTATATATAATTAATATTAAACAACTTGAGTTTGAATATTTGATTGAAAACTATAATTCTTGTTTTGAATTTATATATTTTTACAATATGAGAGTTACTGATTTATCAAAACTTTCAATGTTAAAAAATATAAAATTTTTAGCTTTAGAATGGAATACCAAAACAAACAGACTATGGGATATAGCAAAGAATACTAATCTTTTGGAATTATATATATCAGATTTTTATAAGGTAAGTACTCTTGAGGATTTAAGAAACTCAGAAACTATACAAAAACTATATTTAAGAGGAGGTATGTGTAATCCACTTAAAGTTGAAAGCCTTGAACCTTTGAGTAGTTTGATAAGACTAAAAAAGCTTTCGTTATCAAATATTAGGGTATTTAAAGAAAGTCTTATTCCAATCTCTACTTTAATAAATTTAGAAAAACTTGAATTGTCAAATCAATTTCCAACTAAAGATTATGCAATGCTATCTATGAAATTAAAACATACACAATGTGATTATTTTGCACCATATGTGAAGTTAGAGCAAGAGATTGATGGAAAAGATATTATGGTAATTGGAAAAAGAAAACCATTTTTAAATTCTAAACTTGATGAAATTAAATTAAATAAGTATATCGAAGAATTTAAGTGTATGCAAAATGAATTTAAATAAAAAATATTTTAAATATAGAGTATGTGATTTTATTAAATTAGTAACCAAAAGAAAGTAATAATATTAAAAATTATTACTTTCTTTTATGTTCATTTATATATATTAAAGATTAAGAGATGCTGTTTAATTATATTTTTTATAATCAAAGAATTATAAATTTTTTAATGTTTTAATGAATACTTATATAAAGTTACTACACTTATTTTTAAAGGGGGATTTTATGGATTTTGTAGTATATACATTAGTTTATATTATTTTCATGCCTGTACTAACTATACTTCATGAATTAGGTCACGCAATTGTTGCATTGATATTTACAAATGATAAGGTAAGTGTTAATATAGGCAATTCTGATTTGAATAAGCAAATAAACCTAAATAGATTGGTAATTAATTTAAATGGATATAAGTCTTTATTAGATGTGGCGTATGGATATGTCAATAGAACACCAGTAGATAATAAAATTAAAGCAATTTTTATTATTTTAGGCGGTCCAATAACATCACTAATAGTTTCTATTTTACTATATATTTATATAATAAATGTGAAGTTACCATATGTTCTGATGGTATCACTTAATGCTTTGTTTATATTTAGTGCAATTCAATTTTTAATAACTATTTTGCCGATGAAGTATTTTCACAAGCCTTATGTTGGGCATACAAGTGATGGTTATAAGATATTACAGCATTTTAAAAAGAGTAATTTAGGTAATTAAAATATTTGAAATTTAGATTATATTAACCCTGTTTATTATAAATTAAAAATAAAAATAACTGAATATTCAGTAATTATCATGGAATAGTGATACAATATGTATTAAAAGAATGGGGATGAGCTAATGAATATAATTGGTATAATAGGGGCAATGCCTATTGAAATAAATCTTATAAGGAAAAATATAAATATAATAGAAGAAAAAGAATATGCAGGATTTAAATTTTATATTGGCAAGAAAGAAAACATAAAAATAGTACTGACTTCTTGCAGTATTGGAAAGGTAAATGCGGCGAGTTGTACACAAATATTAATTGATAGATTTGAAGTTACACATATAATAAACACAGGAATAGCTGGGAGTTTAAATGAAGATGTGAAGATTTGCGATATTGTTATTTCTAATAATGTTACTCATCATGATGTGCGTAAAGAACAAATGAAAAGATGGTTTCCTTTTAAAGAATATTTTGAGTCAGATAAATTTTTAATAGAGACAGCAATAAAAGCATATAAAAAAATAGATTCTAATAAATTCAACTACCATGTTGGGAGGATTGTTAGTGGGGAAGCGTTCATTTCAGATTGTAATTTAAGAGATTTAATAATAAAGGAACATTCTCCTTATTGCGTTGAGATGGAAGGTTCTGCAATTGGTCATGTTGCATGTATAAATAACATACCATTTTTAATTATTAGGAGCATATCAGATAACGCAGATGATAATTCTAATAATTATATAGATTTTGAAAAAATAGCTGCTAATAATTCGGCTATTTTAGTATTAAATATATTAAACATTTTGAATGAAAGTTAACTTTTTTCTGAAAAAATATTAAGGGTTAATTTAATTATAAATATTTTTTGAACCTTGTTTAAATGAGTTTTTAAGAAAGAGCATATTTGATAGGATATAGAAATTAATATATATAATAATAACAATATAAAAATAAAAGGGAGATATGCCTATGGATTTTTTAGTATCTGAAACAAGCAGATTGTATTTAAGAAAAATAACCACAAAAGATGCAGATGATATATTTGAATATTTATCAAATGATGAGGTAACCAAATATTTAGGTAAAGAATCATTAAACGATATAGGAGAATCTTATGATCTAATTAAAAAAATTGAAACAAATTATATCGATAAAAGAGGTATAAGGTGGGGGATAATACATAAAGGAACAGGACAGTTAATAGGAACTATAGGCTACGATGCAATTCAAATAAAAAACAAAAGAGCAGACATAGGATACGATTTAAATATTAAATATTGGAGACAAGGATTTGCAACAGAGGCTATAAATGAAGTGATAAGATTAGGATTTGAAAATTTAGGTTTAAATAGGATAGGAGCAGTAGTATTTCCTGAAAATATACCTTCTTTAAGTTTACTTGAAAAGGTTGGATTTACAAAAGAAGGAATCTTTAGAGAATATATTATACAAAATAATATAAAAAGAGATACTGTGGTTTTATCTTTATTAAAAAGAGAATATATAAGTAATATTAATTGACCTATTTATAGGTCTTTTTAGTGTTTAATAACATAAATATTTTTGAACATTACATTTAAAAACTATAAAATAACTTAATTATATAATTAAGCTATTTTATAGTTTGAGATTTTTATTGTTGCTGTAGTTTTTTCCACTTTCGTATTTTAGTCCTAAATGACTTAAACGGTGCAACAGTATTGATATGAATCCATTTCCAGATTGGCCAATTAGATGGAGTTGATGATGACCAATCTCTTCCACCTTGTTCAAACAACTCAACATCTGTATAACTATTAATTAGTTCAATAATTTGCTGTTCTTTTTTTATAAACAAATCACGTAACTCTTTAAGAGTATACTTATCGTACTCATTATAAAAACTTTCATACAAACCACCGAGGTTGTTCCATTTATAGTTTTTAGTTGGAGTGATAACAGTATGTCCTTGTTGTTCTTCTTTCTCCCAATCAAGTAGGAGATTCATCCATCCCAACTGATAAGAAATCATTTGAGAGGGGGTTCTGTCAACTCCATCAATTAATTTATCTTTATCTTTTTCATTTACGTCATCAAACTCTTTGATAAATAATTTTGCACGATTTGAAATTTCTAAAATTAATTCTTCTCTATCTTTGTACTCTACCACTTTTACACCCCATTTTAATGTTTATAGTTTAATTATAGCTCTTTTACTTTTTGTTTAGGTGTCTACTTAGTTCTGCCTTTTGTTGATCTATAGAGTCTGTTTTGTATTGAATTGTTAATCCTTGAGCATAGCCCAAGTCTATTCCTTCTTTTAATGAGTTTATCATATCTACGTCACCCTTATATTTTAATAAGTAAAGTTCATTGCTTTTCTTATCAGTATAAACTCTCATTTTTTCATCATTAACCTCAAATAAATATACGTTTAAATCTTCTTCTGATGGTCCAGCCAAATATGTTGATACTTTTGATCCTATAATATTCTCTAAATTATCTTTAGTAAAAGAGTTTTTATTTTTAGCTTGTGTAGATATATCAAAATATGATTTTTGTAAATTAGTATATTTAATATTTTCTTTAGAACATCCAAACATACTAAATATACAAACAATAAGTAAAGCTAAAATAGAAATCTTTGTACAGTTTAAATTTTTATTCATATGAACCCTTTCTTACATATATTTTTTTACATAGAAGGCATCTTAGTATCTGATTTTTCTAATAGATAAGCCTAAACATATATATTAAAGATACTATATTTTATAAGCTAACTCCTTTATATACTTATAGTTTTTAAATGTATGAGAGTTATTAAAACTAAGAATTTTATTGTAGGATGCAATTGTTTACATCAAGATAAGAAATTTTAAATTAAGAAAACCACAGTTTATGTAAATGGTAATAAATGGGTTAAAAGAATGCTATAATAAAAAAATAAGTATGCAACTATTATATATTGAAAACAAAAGGGGGGAAGTAGATGAACTTGAATAGGAAAGTTTTAAACTGGTCAATTATGATAACATTATTAATTGCTTATATTACTCCAGGTAGGTCAACTGATGGGTTTGCATTTAATTATGGTTATCCATTTGGTTTTTTTACTATGTATAATACAGAGATAAATGTCGGAGGTACCATATTAGACTCAACACTTTTTAATATAGGTGGATTTGTATTAAATATATTGCTAATGTATTTAATGTTTCATATACTAAATAAATTCATTAATAAAAAATCAGAAAAAGAGAATATTTATTAGTTCTAAAAATTAATACAATTGGAATACCCATACTTTTTTAGTAATTAAAATATAGATTCTGCTATAATTTAGTTAACAAATATTAGGGGGCATAGCATGATAAAAGCAATATTAGAAAACGAGTATTTAATTAAACCAATAACATCTTCTAACCATAGGGAAATTAAACATCTATATGATTTATGTTCTGACTATCATATAATGTGTAATGGCACAAATGCAACCGATGAAGATATAGATAATATTTTCAAATACACTGATAAAAAGACATTAGATGATTCGTTAACACTTGGAGTATATAATGATTTATTAATTGGTATTGTAGACATATTTAAAAACTATCCCAACAACGGAACTTGGATGATAGGTTTACTTTTACTTTCACCAAATGAAAGAAATAAAAAATTAGGTAAAGTAATCCACGAAGAAATAAAAAAATATGCTCTAAGCCAAGGAGCTGACACACTACGAATAGGAGTAGTAGAAGAAAATATTAAGGGAAGAAGATTTTGGGATTCATTAGGATACCAAAAAATCAAATCAACAACTATATGTATGGGAAATGAAAACCATAATGTAGATATATTAGCATTAACACTTAAATAAGTTTAAGTACTTATAGCATAGTATTTTATTTACTATGATTATCACTAGGGTTATAATTTAATTAGAGTTTAAGATAGTTATAATTGTGTACTTAAAATTGTTTATACATATGATCAAAATATTATACTATGAAATAGTGGAGGTAGCGGAGATGATAATAGACTTTAATAAGATTGATGAAAAGGTAATGCCAAATTTTCATAAGGGTGAAAAAGAGCTAGTAACTAAAATGTATATTGATGAAAATAATAAGATTATGCGTGGGAAGTTAGTTCCTGGAGCGTCTATCGGATTACATACACATGAAAATAATAGTGAAATTATTTATATTTTAAGCGGAGAAGGTAAGGTTTTATATAACGGGGAATATGAAGAAGTTAGAGAAAATTCATGCCATTATTGTCCTAAAGGTCATGCACATAGTTTGATTAATGATGGTAATGAAGATTTGATTTTCTTTGCAGTTGTTCCAGAGCATTAAAATTAATTAAACGCTAGTTTAAAAATTATAAAATAAGAGTAATAATATATTATTACTCTTATTTTATGTATACTAAAGTATTTATTAAATTATATGGTAAATAAATGTTAATATTGATATTGAAGATAAGTTAGTTGTATGCAAGCAATTAGATAAATATAATAAAGAACAAATTAAAGTATTAGTAGAATTTCAAGAACGATTTTTCAAATCAACAATTGTAATGAATAAATGATCTGAAAGAGGAAAGGTGTGCACTTTTTATGTTAAATCAAGATTTCACAAATCACATTGGAAAAATGTTTAGAGATATTGATATTTGTAAGCCTCTATTTTATAACGCTAATATAGGGCTACGTTTTGAATTAGGAAATCCTGATGTAGTTTATGAGCCAGATTATATGAAACAAGTTTATTATCGTGCAATAACTTTATTTGAAGAATTACACACAATTAATGATGATATATATCTTGTAATTCGTATACATAAAGATTCTTCAAATTATTATAAATCAACACAAATATTAAAAAAATATACAAATATTAAAAATATGAAAATCACAGGAACTGTCAAACCTCTTGAGGATGATGAAAATTCTAAAACATATGAATTTATAGCTAAATGTAAAATATCGGATTTGAGATACAAGGCATTGTTAAAGGCAATTTCAAATCAAGATATGGATATTAAAGCTCAAATACATGATGAATGCTATTTTATTAATATAGAAAATCAAACTATATTTCATTTATATGATGATAGAGGAGTGGATATTGTATCTAATAATTATACTTCACTTAAAGATTTATACTATAAATACAATAATTGGATTTTAGATTATGATAGAAATAGGATTGATAGTATATTTAACAAATAAATCATACTATTAAGTCAATAAACAAAGTATCCTTTGATATAGAATTATCCACCAATATTAAAAAACACCCATTTTACTGACTACAATCAGTAAAAGTGGGTGTTTTTATAATCTATATTTATTTTTTTAGTCCTGGATATAATACTTTAAGTATTTTCATATTCTTTTCTATCTTAGGAGCATAATATTTTTTAGCATATTCTTTTTTATCAAAGCCTTTCTCTTCTCCATTTCTAATAGCCCAATTTTGTACTATTTCGCTTAAATTTGTACTATTAAATTTAGATAGATAATACGCACCTAATTTTAAACTAGTTTTTTCATCAGTTAAGTCATTAGGTTCAAATCCTTTTATATCTAATTCTTCTGCTAATGTTATTGAAGAATCATCGCTAAATCTTAAAATTCCGTTATTTGAGTTTTTCTCATATTTTTTATCATCAAATCTCGATTCAAAGTGACCAATTGCTGCTAACACATATGGATCTATATTGTATTCACTAGAAATGTTTTTTATATCAGACTGATATTTAACTGGGAATAAAAGTGTTCTTACAGTGAAAAATATTCCTGTAACTACTATCAGTATTCCTAACATAATAGGTATTATTTTTTTCATATTAATTTCTCCTTAATTTTTTTTAGTAACTATTTCAAAATAAAACTTAGATGTAATCAAGTAATAAATCACATATATTATTGAATAAGGTATAAGTGTGCATGCCATTACAAACATTATATTTTGACCAAGCATATCACAAATAACATAGTTTGCCACGATACTATGGATACTTCCAATTAATAATGGTAAAAAGAAGTTGAATCCAACTTGCTTATAAACAGATGATTTGATATCACTATCATCTACACCAATTTTTTCTAATACATTGTATCTAGGTGCTTCATCTTGAGCTTCAGATAATAATTTGAAGAATATTACACTTCCTGTGCAAACTAAAAATACCAATCCTACAAACGCTCCTATAAATACTATTATTCCAGAAGATGTAAATTCAGCTTTAAACATTGAATAATAAGAACTTACTAAGCTATCAGCAGGTTTTTTGTATTCTCCATTTGCATATTTGTCAGTTAATTTCAAGACTTTATTAGTAAATTCTTCACCATTCTTTGCATTAGATACATTGTATAGATAGTAGTTATTTACTTTGTTATTTGATTTTAAATTATCAAAAACATTATCAGATACGACTACGATATTTAGAGGGAATCTGTCTGTGTATAATTTTTTATCTAAATCTGATTTAAGTTTTAATTTAAGTTGTGAACCATTATTATTTATATCAACTGATGATTTAAAGTCAAAATTACGGTCACTAGGATATACATGAACAAATTCATTATCCTTTATCAAATCTATTTCTTTATCACCATTTACTTTTAATATTTCATTTAACTTTGATACAGGTATTATCTCAAATTCTTCAGTATACTTAGAGTTTGGATCATTTTGCATAGATGGTAATGTTATATAAGTATACTTTACTTTGTCCTCTAACTTATGGTTATCAGATTTGCTTAAGATATCTTCAAACTCTTTTATATATTCTTTATTGTCAACTTTTAAAGTGTAAGAATATGGAGCATTTTTATCTACAACTTGAGAACTCATAAAATAAGTTGTCATAGACATACCAATAGCAGTCAAAGTAGTAGCACTTAATATTGATATTACAGATAACATCTTTGCATTACTCTTAATTCTATAAAGTAATTGAGATGTAGCTATCATGTTTAAACCTTTGTAATAGCTTGATTCATTATTTTTTTTCTTTTTAATTACAAAATATATAAATGAGCTAAAGAATAAAAATGTACCAATTACAACCATAAATAAAGTAACTGAAGCTGAAAATCCTAAATTACCACCTTTTAAAACAGAGAAGTAAGTAGCGTAACCAATTGCTATAAACACAATTGACATTAAAGCTAATAATTTAGAACTTTTTCCACATTTTTCTGATACGCTTGAAGCTTTAAATAACTCTATAAGTTTAAATTTATATATTATTCTATTACTTTGATAAGCAATAACTAAAAATACTAGCATGAAGAGTATGAATGTATCAAACATACCTTTAAATGATATTGCAAAAGCAATACTTAAATTTAATCCAATAAGCTTTAAAAGTACACCTAACATAATCTTTGAAAATAAAATCCCGATTATTAGTCCTATTACTAGTGCGACAACTCCTATCATTAATGTTTCAAAGAATAAAAGAAGCCCTATCTCTTTGTTTTCTATTCCTAAAAGAGCATATAAACCTATTTCTTTTTTCCTCTTCTTTATAAAGAAGCTGTTTGAGTACCATATAAATAAGATAGAAAATAGTGCAATTACAATTGAAGCAGCGTTAAATGCAGTAGAGACCTTGCCACCTGATGACAATACACTGTCTATACTTGGATTATATTGTAAACTTTTAAATGAGTAGTATATACATACCGTAAAAACTATAGAGAAAAAGTATAAGAAATATCCCTTTAAGTTTTTTTGTATGTTCTTTTTAGCTATATTAAATAAGACCACTATCACCACCACCTATCAATGATAAAACATCTAAAATTTCTTTGAAGAATTCTTTTCTAGATCCTTGTCTTATAATTTCTTTAAATATTAATCCATCCTTTATAAATAAAACTCTTTTGCAATAACTAGCTGCAAATGCATCATGAGTAACCATCATTATAGTTGCATCTTTTTCTTGATTTAAGTTATTCATAGCATTTAATAAATCCTCAGATGATTTAGAATCAAGTGCACCTGTAGGCTCATCTGCTAATATTAATGAAGGATTTGTGATTATAGCTCTAGCACAAGCAGTTCTTTGTTTTTGCCCACCTGATATTTCATAAGGGTACTTATTAAGTAGAGATTCAATCCCTAATGTAGTAGCTATTGATTTTACAGTTTGATTTATTTTATCTGCATCAACACGAGCAAGAGCTAATGGTAATGCTATATTATCCTTTACAGATAAAGTATCTAATAAGTTGAAATCTTGGAATATAAATCCTAAGCTTTCTCTTCTAAACTTAGATATTTGTTTGTTGTCTAAGTTCGTTATGTTTTTACCTTCTATCTTAATTTCTCCACTAGATGCTGTATCTATAGTAGAAACTATGTTTAAAAGAGTACTTTTACCAGCCCCTGAAGGACCCATTACACCTACAAATTCTCCTTTGTTTATTTCAAAGTCTATGTTGTTTAATACAACTTGTGTATTATTTTTAGTTCCATATGATTTTTTTAAGTTTTTAACTTCAAGTATTTTTTTCATATTGAATACCTCCTTATTGTCTTTTCAGTAGCTTAATTATATAAAATTTTGTGAATATGTAATATTGATTTACATGTAAATAAGATTACATATCTGTAAGGTAGAAATTTAGTTGAAATATGAGAAGCTGTAAGTTCTGTTATAATTAAATAAATAATTAGTATTAAATATATAGGAGGTATGTTATGAATCATAATGGAACAAAAGTAATAGAGACTGAGAATTTGATTTTAAGAAAATTTGAAATGTCAGATGCAGACGCTGTGTATAAAAACTGGGCAAGTGATTCAGAAGTTACAAAGTTTTTAACTTGGGGACCTATGAAAAGTGTTGATGTTTCAAAGGTTATTTTAAAAAGTTGGGTGGATGAATATGAAAAAGGAAATTTCTATCAATGGGCTATTGTATTAAAGTCAAATGGAAAAGAACCGATAGGAACTATAAGTACTGTTCGTCAAGATGAAGAAATAGGCATGGTTCATATTGGTTATTGCATAGGGCGAAAATGGTGGAATAAAGGTGTTACTACAGAAGCACTAAATGCTGTAATTAAATATTTTATAAAGGAGATTAAAGTAAATCGTGTTGAATCAAGACATGATCCACTTAATCCTGGTTCTGGGAAAGTAATGATAAAATGTAAAATGAAATATGAAGGCACAATGAGAAGAGCAGACATAAACAATCAAGGAATTTGTGATTGTGCTATGTATGGATTAATAGCTGAGGACTATAATGAGGAATAATTATTTAATAGACATTTAAATGTGACTATTAATAAAGAAAAGGGGAACCAAAGAAAATATATGTTTAATAAAAAAAAGATAATTTCAATTAGCTTAATAATAATTCTATTTTTAGTAATTTCTATATTAGTAGTATTTAATAAAAATATTAATCCTAAAAAATTAGAGGATTTAAGTATTAAACAATTAACAAAAATTAGAGAGCGTGATATTGATAAAAATTTAGAAGACCTTAGTAAATATGGGAAAGAGACAGCTCAAGAGCGTAAAGATTATAAAGACGAAATGTTAAAATCTGATCATGGATTAGTTGCTTTTATTGATTACCATTACAAAAATTTATCACAAAAAGATAGGTTAATAAAAGAAATTAAAATTATTGAATACCTAAATTCTAAAGAAGAGATAATAGATTGTTCTGGAAGTTTTATTAAATATGCAAATGAGGATTACCAACTTAGTGAATATCTATTAAAACATGGGAGAAATTCTGATTTTAGATCATATGAAAATGCAAAATTTATAATTAATAATTTTGAAGATGTATCTAATTTTATTGACTATGATTTAGTAGATTTAATATTAAATATTGAACCTTCAATACACTCATCACTTTCACAAGATGAAATGTCATCTTTAGGAGATGATTTTAAAAATATATTTGCAGAAGATAACTCAAATACAATTAAAAGCATAGTTAAAAAATTACAAAAATACATTAATGATTAAATCAAATCCAAAATACAACAAGGAGAAGTTTATTAATATGATAAGAAATCTAGAGAATAAAGACATAGATAAAATAATGGATATATGGTTAAAAAGCACTATAAAAGCTCATGATTTTATATCTAAAGAATATTGGGAAAGTAGCTACAATACTGTAAAAGATGTATACATACCAATAGCAAAAACATTTGTATATGAAGATAATGAGGATATAAAAGGATTTATAAGTATCATAAACAATGAATTTATAGGAGCAATATTTGTGGATGTAGATGCTCAAAATAATGCTATAGGGAAACGTTTAATAGATTATGCAATGAATAAATACAAGAAATTAAATTTAGCAGTATATAAAGAAAACAAAAAATCAGTAGAGTTTTACATAAACAGAGGATTTAAAATAACAAAAGAACAAGTTAATGAAGATTCTAATCATAAAGAGTATATAATGGAGAGAACAATTTAAAGATATAGTTAAGTTTGGGGAGAGCAAGATTATGAAAATAACTGTAATACATGGGCAATCGCACAAGGGGAGTAGTTACCATATAACTAACCAAATAATTAATAAAATACTAAGTGATGATAAAGAAATTTATGAGTTTTTTATGCCAAGAGATACCCCTGAATTTTGTATAGGGTGTTATAAGTGCTTCAATGAAAGCGAGAACGATTGTCCACGATCACAAAAAGTTCAAAAGATTGTTAGTTGCATGGAGTTGTCTGATATTATTGTTATTGATTCGCCAACCTATTGCTATGCAATGACAGGACAACTGAAAACTTTCTTTGACCATCTTGGGTATATGTGGCTTTCTCATAGACCAAAAGAAGCTATGTTTAATAAAGTGGGAATTGTTGTTTCAACAGCTTCAGGAGCAGGAGCGAATAAAGTCACTAAAGCATTAGAACAACAACTGTTTTGGCTTGGAACATCTAAGGTATTTAGATATAGTAAGAATGTAAATGCTTCAAGTTGGGAAATAATTCCTAAAAAAATTAAAGAATCTATTGAAAAGGACACTTCTAAGATTTCTATAAAAGCAAAAGATAAAGTAGGCAAAGTAAGTCCAAGTATTAAGTTGAAATTTATATTTACCATGATGAAAATGATGCAAAAATCAAATGATTGGAATATGGTTGATAAAAATTATTGGAAAGAAAGTGGTTGGCTTGATAAAAAAAGACCTTGGTAAATAAAGTAATAAAAAAATGATATAGTTTTAAAATCACGAATATTCCTTATAATTTAAACGCATTCTTGAGTATAGTTTAAATTAGTTATTGAAAGTTAGTAGAGGATATATTATAAAATATTGAATTTTATAATATATCCTTTTTGTATTTTAGCTAATTACATCAAGGAGGAATTAAGATGAAAAAACAAAAAAGCTTACAATGGAAATATATATTTACTAGTGGATAAAGGTTCATTTTCATCATCTGAAGGGTTTGCTGTATTCTGTAAAAATAGTGGTTGGGCAACTGTTGTAGGAAATGAGAATAGTGGTGGTGATGGAATAGGAGTTGACCCAATACTGTTTTCGCTACCAAATAGTGGTTTAGTTATAAGAAGTACATCACAAAAAGGATTAAATAAAGATGGTAGTAGCAATATACAAGGCACATCATTAGACTTATATATGAATTCTTTAGATGATTTAATTGAGCATATTAATATGTAAAAGCCCAGTAAATATTTTATTTACTGGGTTTTATTTTAAGATATTTAAAATTTAACTACTTATTTAATTCAACAATAATATCATCTAATACTATTTCTTTTTTAGAACCATTATTACTTAGATCAGAAACTATAGGTTTTTCTTTTCCATTAGCATCATATTCAACTCCACCAGAATTATCTTTTGTATTAATGCTAAGTTCTACAATCGGAGTTATTATAAGCTTAGTTGCATTTTCTTTTGGTTTTTCTAAAGTCTTGCTCCAAGTCATATTACCATATATATCTCCAGAACCACCATTACCTTCGCCAGAATAGTTATTTCCTAAATCATCTTTTACTTTTATATCTAAATATGCACTATCCCATTTATCTAATATATCTTTTGAAATTTTTTGTGAGTATATCATACTCATAGACATAGGGCTTATATTCAATTCTTTTATAGTAGCTGTTGCACCTTCTTTTTGAACACTTTGGTTAATAACTTGAGTATTCCCTTTTATAGCATCTAAAGTAATATCAAATTTCCAATGTCCTTTTATATCTTTTTCATATAAAAAATCTTTATCTGATGAGATAAGTTTTTTAATATTTAATTGAAGATGTACTGAATCCCTTGGGCTATCAACAAAATTAGATATAGTCAGATTATCTTGACCTACATAAGTATTTTTAGCAACTTTTACAACATTTGAATTTCCCGTGCTACCTGTGTATTCATCTCCTTTTATTACAATCGGACTACCAACAAAGGAAATTTTATCTCCTAAGTCTTTATCACTTTCTATAGTATAAGTTAAGTTTATTGTCTTTCCATCAAAGACTGCATCATTTACTGTTATGCTAATTCCTTTGCTTTCCTTAGTAACATTAATTTCATTGGCATTTTCTTTGTAATTATCATATAATCCATTTTTATCATTATCTAATGCTCTAAATATATCTCCTATTATAGGAATGTTTTTTGCATATGAAGGAAATATTGTTCCAAAAGTTGCTGTAGCAATAACCCCTATACTAGCTGCAACAATAGCTTTTTTCTTCCAATTATTTTTCTTTTTTATAGAATCTTTTTTTATAGAGTCTTTTAACTTTCTTTTAACTTTAGTTTTTTCAATATCATTAACATCCATTTCATCAAACTCACTTTCATCTATATCAATATCATTTAATAATTCATAGATATCCTTCATGCTACATTACCCCCAATCTCAAATTTACTAATTTTGTTTTGAGTTTTCTATTACCTCTGTATATTTTATTGTCTACACTAGCCTTTGTAACGCCAAGCTTTGAAGCTATGAGTTCTGATTTCATTCCTAAAAAAAACTTCATAATAAATATTTCTCTATCCATAGGCTCTAATAAATTAATAACTCTTATTAACTCATTTCTTTCTTCGGTAGCAAGTATCTCATCTTCAACTAAATTATTACCTAATAGATCAGTTTCTTCTAAGATAACTTCTGATTTTTTTATCTCTTTTCTGTAATAATCTATCGCCTTAAACTTAGCAATCGCACATATCCACTTTTTAAAGTCATTAGTATCTCCTGTGAATTTTTCTGAGTTGTTCCACACTGAAAGAAATACGTCATTAATACATTCCTCTATTATCCCTTCATTTTTAAGAGGTGAGAGTACCTTGTACGTTACGCCTTTTACCAAAGGCAAGTAAATATCTACAATAAAGTCTAAAGCATCTTCTTTCTTCTTTTTTAATCTTTTTATATAATTTGTTTCATTACAACCCATATAAACCTCCTGTATTTATTTCTAGTATTGAATAATTGCAAGTAAAAGCTTTTACACTATATATAACGAACAAAAAAGTATTTATTATCACTTAATTTAAAATTTTTTATACATTTTATATTATTAGGATTTTCTATAGTAGTTGGAAGAGGTCTTTTTTTAGGAGGGGAGAGTATTAAAACATTACTGGATTGATAAAATACTTTGGTAAATAAAATAAGAAATATTATAATTAGCAATAATCTAAACTAATTATAATATTTCTTGTTTTTAATAACCGCAATCGGTAACTTCCCATTTTGACGTTTTACTATCTCTTGTTAGTACCCATTGGTAGTCATAGCTAGTTGAGTTAGGCTCAAAGCTGCCGTTTACTCCTGAAGAGTTTACATCAAAATTACACATTAAAACAATTGAATTTTCCTTAGTAGAGCCATTTTCATTTCCACCACCATATTTAAGATAATCTTCAACATAAGTGTTGGATTTATTTTCATCATACCATAAGTCAGTAAGAGTACATTCTCTGTAATTTTTAAAACTCTCTTTTACACATTCTACTGCATCATCTATTTCTTTTTCGCTAAACTTTACGGATTTTCCAATAGTTATTGAAGCATCCTTAGTTTTACCCATTCTGTTACAACCAACTACAGAAAATACTATTAAAATTATGATGAAAGAAGATATAACTTTTTTCAAATTAAGCCCCCCTTTTTTATGACATTAATACCATAACGTCCATTAAATTATATGATAAATCATAACATAAAAATTGGAAAATAAATACAAGTATATAGTCTAAGGTAGTATCTTTGCAATTTTATGAAATGATATTTCATAAATACAAAAAAGTATTGAAATGTCATTTTAAATATGATAATATAAAATCATCAATTGAAAACGTATTCAAAAAAATGGAGGAAGACAGACATGGATAAATTAAATTTAGGAAAACTTACAACAGAAAGCAGAAATCAAGACACTTTAGATATAGATAAAATCTCAACAATAGAAATGGTAAAAAAAATAAACAATGAAGATAAAAAGGTAGCACTAGCTGTAGAAAAAGAAATACCACAAATAGCAAAAGCAATAGATGAAATAGTTGAGAGAATTCAAAGAGGTGGAAGACTAATATATATAGGTGCAGGTACTTCTGGAAGACTTGGAATACTAGATGCATCAGAGTGTCCACCAACATATGGAGTTAGTGAAGAATTAGTTCAAGGTATTATAGCTGGAGGTAAAGAAGCAATATTTAGAGCTAAAGAAGGTGCAGAGGATAGCAAAGAACTAGCAGTTATAGATTTAAAAGAAAAAAGTTTAAATGAAAATGATACAGTAGTAGGACTTGCAGCATCAGGAAGAACACCATACGTTATAGGAGGTCTTGAATATGCAAATGAAATAGGCGCACTTACAGTTTCTCTTACATGCAACAAAGATTCAGATGTATCAAAAGTAGCTAGTATAAAAATAGCACCAGTAGTTGGAGCAGAAGCAATAACAGGTTCTACTAGATTAAAGTCAGGAACTGCACAAAAGCTAGTTTTAAATACGCTATCAACAGGAGTTATGATAAAACTTGGTAAGGTTTATGGAAACCTAATGGTAGATGTAAAGTCATCAAATGAAAAGCTAGTAGAAAGAGCTAAAAAGATAGTGTCAGATGCAACAGGTGTTAGTATAAGTGAAGCAACTTTAGTTTTAGATGAAACAGATTTTGATGTTAAGTTAGCTATATTTATGATTTTATCAAATTTAGAAAAAGAAGAAGCAAAAGTTAAGTTACAAGAGTCTAGAGGATATATAGCTAAAGCTTTAAAAAATTAAGTTTAAACAAAAAATTGATTGGGGGTATCAAAATGTCAAATCAAGAAATTGCTAAAAACCTAATACAGTTAGTTGGAGGAAAAGAAAACATAGCATCTGCACAAAATTGTATGACACGCTGTAGGCTAGAAATTATAGATTATTCAAAAGTGGATATGGACGAAATAAAAAAGTCAGAAGGTGCTTTAGGAGTTGTTAAAGCACAAGGACAGTTACAAGTTATTTATGGACCAGGAAAAGTTAACAAGATAACTGATGAGTTAAATAAGTTATTAGGAAAAAAAGTAGCACTAGGAGAAGATGCAGTAAGAGAAACTAAAGCAAAGTTACAAGAAAAAAATGATACAAAACTTAAAAATGCACTTAAAAAAATAGGTAGTATATTTATTCCTCTAATACCTTTATTTGTATCTTGTGGTCTTGTTCTTGCTGTAAACAATATAGCAGGTGTGTATTTTGGAGATGTTTACAAAACTACAACAATGGCTCAAATTATATCACTTGTAGGTAATGGAGTATTCGCTATATTATCAGTTTTAGTAGGTGTAAACGCCGCTAAAGAATTTGGTTCACAAATGCCTATGATGGGTGGAGTACTTGGTGGTATTTTATCCTCACCAGCACTTGCAGATATAACTTTATTTGGAGGAAAATTAACTCCAGGTAGAGGCGGGATTATATCAGTAATATTAGTTGTATTACTAGCTTGTTTTATAGAAAAAATGTGTAAAAAAGTTGTACCAGATGTACTTGATTTATTTATAACACCTTTAGTTACACTTACACTTTCAGTATTAGCAGCACTATTTATACTTCAACCAGTAGGTGGATTTATATCAGATTCAATCGGAATAATAGTTGCACAAACTGTAGCATCAGACAATATGATAGTTTCTGTAGTATCGGGAACAATATCAGGAGCACTTTTCCTACCTCTTGTTATGACAGGAATGCATCAAGCATTAACACCAATACATGCTGATTTAATAGCTACTGTTGGTTCTACAGTATTACTTCCAATATTAGCAACAGCAGGTATGGCACAAGTTGGAGCAACAATAGCAGTACTTAAAAAGACAAAGAATGAACGTTTAAAGAAAACAGCTAAAAATGGATTAGTACCAGGGTTTTTAGGAATTGGAGAACCGTTAATATATGGAGTAACACTACCTCTTGGAAAACCATTTGTTGGTGCTTGTTTAGGAGCTGGAGTAGGTGGAGCTGTAATGGCATTTTTCAAAGTTGGAGCAGTTGCACTTGGAGTATCAGGACTTCCACTTGCACTATTAATAGCAGATGGAAAGATGTTAGTATTTTTAGTAGGAGTTTTAGCATCATATGTAGCAGGATATTTCTTTACACTAATGATAGGGTTTGAAGATCCGATAGAATAATATAGTAAAATAAAAGGGTGATATGTGCATTATATTTAATGTTAGTATCATCCTTTTTAAATAAAAATTAACTAAGAATATAACTATTAAAATAAAAATTTGGAGGATAAAGACATGAGTTTTGGATTTTCAGTTTATTTTGGATTAGATAATACAAAGGAAGAAAATATAAAGTTATTAAATGATGCACACAAATTAGGATTTACAAGGATATTTACATCACTTCATATTCCAGAGGCAAACTATGATGTATTAAAAGTAGAAGTAGCAGAGTTTTTTAAGTTAGCTAAACAATACAATATGGACATAATAAGTGATATATCTCCAAATACTTTTAGTTTCCTAGATTTAGATGATATGGACTTAAAAGGATTAAGAGATATGGGGGTAAAAACTATAAGAATAGATTTTGGTTATAGTGAAGAAGAAATAGTTAAGATGAGTAAAAATAAATATGGAATACAAATACAGTTAAATGCCTCAACTATAACTAAAGAGTTTTTAGATAACTTAGATAGATTTTCACCAAATTATGAAAACATAGATGCACTTCATAACTTCTATCCAAGAGTAGGAACTGGTATTAGTGAAGAACTTATGGTACAAAAGAACAATCTGTTACATGAGAAAAATATAAAAGTAGCTGCGTTTGTTCAATCAAATAATAGAAAAAGAAGCCCAATGAAAGATGGACTTCCAACGCTTGAAGACCATAGAGGTGTAGATGTTAGACAAGCTTCTAATCATTTATTTGCACTTGAAAATCAGTCTGTATTTATTGGAGATTCTCTTCCAAGTGAAGATGAATTAAAAGACTTAGCATCACTAAACCCTGATGCAGTAGAACTAAGAATAAATACATTAGTTGATGATGAAGTTTGTTTAAGATTACTTAGAGAAACTTATAGTTCAAGAGTAGACTCTGCAAGAGATGCTATAAGGGCAGCTGAAAGTAGATTGATTCTTAATAATGATAAAATAAAAGCAATAAATACTGTAGATAAAAAATATGGAGATATAAGTATAGATAATGAAGGCTATATGAGATATATGGGCGAACTTCAAATTCTAACAACTAATCAAAAAGCTGATGATAGAACAAATGTTGTAGGATTTATTTTACAGAATGACTTTTATCTATTAAAATATATAAATAATGGTAAAAAGTTTTACTTTAGGAAAATAAACTAAATTTAAAAGTTTAGATATATTTAGGATGTGAAATAAATGAATACTTTAGAGTATATAAAGCAAAGTTATGAAAACTTTACGGATGGGGAAAAATTAATTGCTAATTATTTGCTTTCAAATAAAGAAAGCATAATAAACTTATCGGCAAAGGAAATAGGGGATATAACAAATACATCAGCTGCAACAGTAGTAAGATTTTCTAAAAAATTAGGATTTGATAGTTTAAATGAAATGAAGCTAAAGTTATCTATGAGCTTAAATAATAACGAAGAAACTTCTAATTTTAAATACTTAGACAAAGATTTAGAAACTAAGGATATAATCTATGGAATAAAAAATTCAATAGATGTAGTTATGGAAAAGACAGTTAAACTTATAAAAGAAGAAGAACTTGAAAAAGCTACAGAGTTACTTATTGGTGCGAAGGATATATATATTTATAGTGTAGGGGTATCTGGTCTTGTTGGGCTTGACTTTTATTATAAATTAAGTAGAATAAATAAAAGATGTATAGCGCATACTGATACGCATCTTCAAGTAACATCATCTGCACTTATGCAAAGCGGAGATGTAGCTGTGGCAATCTCATATTCTGGTAGCACAAGAGAAGTTTTAAAATGTGTTGAAAATGCTAAAAAACTTAATGTACCTGTAATATCAATTACAAAAGCTAGTATGAACAATGAACTTGAAAATTTATCTGATATAACACTTAAGATACCTTTTGTTGAAAAGTCATTAAGAGAAGGCGCTATGAGTTCTAGAATATCTCAATTAGCAGTAATAGACATGTTATTTATAGGGATGGTTAAAAATAACCTTAAGGAAATAGAAGAAAAACTTATAGTAACAAGAAAAGCAGTTGAGGAACTTAAAGTTTAAAGAAATTAAATGTTTTACTGGAGGAAGTTTTATGAATAAGAAAATAGCCATAGGTATAGGGGTATTAATAATTTTAGGGCTATTTTGCTATTATCAAAACAACGATATACAAATTACAAATATAGACTTTAAAAATGATAAAATATCAAAAGAGATTGACGGTTACAAGATACTACAGATATCAGACCTTCACAATAAAGAATTTGGAAATGATAATAAAAAATTAGTTGAATTAACAAAAGAAATAAAGCCAGATATAATAGTTATAACTGGAGATATAATAGATAGCAGAAGAACTAACACAGACGTTGCAATTAGATATATCAATCAAATTAAAAAAGTAGCACCTATATATTATTCACCGGGAAATCATGAAAGTAGAATTAAAGAATATAAAGATTTTGAAAATAGATTAGCTAAGCAAGGTGTAAATATATTAAATGATAAAAGTAAAAGCATAAAAATAAACAACGATAGTATAGATTTAATAGGTGTTAGGGATATTTCGTTTATACAAAAAGAAGACCGTAGAGAAGAACTTTCAAATATAATAAGTAATCTTAAAAACAAAGATGACAATAAGTTAAGTATTTTATTATCGCACAGACCTGACCTTATAGACTTATATGCTAAAGAAAATATAGATTTAGTGTTTAGTGGTCATGCACATGGTGGTCAAGTTAGGATTCCATTTATTGGAGGCATTTTAGCACCAAATCAAGGTTTATTCCCAAAATACACTAGTGGAATGTATAATAAAGACAATACTCATATGATTGTAAGTAGAGGTCTTGGAAATAGTTTATTCCCACTTAGGCTTTTTAATAAGCCAGAGTTAGTAGTGGCAACTCTAAAAAGTAAATAGATATATATAAAAATACCATCACGTACTCACTAAAACATTTGTCTTAGTGAATATATGATGGTATTTTACATAATAAAGAATTAAATTATTTATATGTATTTAATGTTATCTAAACTTTGTTATTTTTATATTATCAAAATTTATAGAACTCATCTTAGAAGATGAAAATTTACTGTTTACTTTAAATAATTGCATACCCTTTTTTGAATTTCTATCAATCACATTGTAATCAATAGTTTCATTTAGCTTACCATCCATAAACATTTCCCTTTTTATAAATTCGTTTGACTTTTTATCTATGTATAAATTAACATTATCACTTGAGTATTTTATGATTTTTCTATCATTACTTATAGATTTTTTCCACTCAATATTCTTATCTAATTCAATATCATCATGTGAAAAATTTTCTATAGTAGGTTTTTTTAGCAACTCTTTGTTATCTAATGCTATAGCTTTTGAAACCTTTAGGTCACTTCCTAAATAAGTTCCATCAGGATCTTTTGCTATAGTTAACGTATTTTCATCATCATTTTGGTATATACTCCTAGTTATTAAAATACCATCTTTATCATACTCATCTACTTGTTCTAAGAGATTTTTAGTATCTCTATATATGTCCATATACCCATTATCATAGGTTTTCTTTATATGTTCAATCCCATCCTTATTTTTTACTAGTTCATAGCTATATTTAATATTTTCACTATAATTTTTATTAAAGTAAGCACTTGCTATAATCGTAGCTGACATAGTTATTACACCAACTAAACTTAATATTATCAATTTTTTCTTTTGTATCATTATATTACCCCCAACATCTGTATTACTATTATAATAACATTAGCAATAATTATAGTAAATAAAACACTATATTTTAAAAATACATTTTAAATATAGTATTTGATAGCTTTTCTTGAGAATATTTTAGATATGAAATTTCTTGATTTTAAGTAATAATATTAAACTTAACGTGATATATATGTAATATAAGGATACAAATATATCACGTTGAAAGGGGAGATGTTATTTATGAAAAAAAGAGATTCAAACAAATTTTTAATTCTATTTATATTATTTGGATTTTACGGCTTTAAAGGATTTTCAGGTATAAAAGGGGATGCTACTGATTTATTCTGGTTTGCTTGTTTTGGAAATTTTTCTTATTTTTGGTGGTCTAAATTGAGCAAACTTGAGGATGAACGTTTAATTTCTAATAAACGTAAAGCTGGTTTAATAGCATTTAGAACATGTTTTACAGTAGCATTTGCATTAAGTATATTAAGTTTGTTGCAACCAAATTTAAACTTTGAGGTACTTTACAGAACACAATTATTAATAGTTGTACTTGCTGTTGCAATATCAGCCAATTTATGGGCATTTTTAACTTATAGATTCGATATGAAAGAATAGATAATATGACAACTTTTATTAGTAATTTAAAAAAATATCGCCAGTTTAATGGATTAACCCAAGAAGAATTAGCTAATAGGGTTAATGTTAGAAGAGAAACTATAGCCCGTTTAGAAAATGCTAAGTATAATCCTTCACTTGAATTAGCGGTTAGGATATCAAAGGAGCTTGACACATCAATAGAGAAACTATTTGTTTTTAGCTTTTAAATTAAATTTACTTAAAAAAGTACCATTTTGTGTTCACTAAGACATTTGTCTTAGATAACGCAAAATGGTACTTTTATTAATTTTTATTAATTAAAATTCTTAAAAACAATCCCAGTTAAATAATACATTACTAAAATCTTTATTTTTTAAATCTTCACTATTTATAAAGAAATTGCAAACACCACAATCGCCCCAGACAATACCTTCCTCATCTTCATCTTCTTGTGTATCAATTTGAAGTAAAATCGTATCAAATCTTCTTAGATGCTTCTCATAAACTCTTGGGTCATCTTGAGTAAAGACAGGATATCCACCTATTTTATGCTGAGGGCAGTCATCTCTTTTTTCATCTTCCTCATCAAATAAATCATCCATCATATCGTCATCTGTGTTATTTGTGAATGATTTGTTATATTCATCGCAAAATAGTTTATCAAAATTATAATCTTGAATAGAAATACCTTCTTTGGCAGACTCAAATTCTAATTTATATTCAACTTGAACTGGGAAATCCTCATCTTCATCCCATGATTGAAAATCATCTATTTTATTTATAACATCTTCTTCTTTTATTGATAAATCTATATTTTCATAATAAACTACTCTAAAATCATTTTGTTCAGTTGGATTATCAAAGTCTCTATTATAGATATCGTTTACATAAAATTGTAAAATACCATCTTTAGGTAAAAGGCTATTTTGAGGTAAATCCCCAAAATTTATTTGAGATAGTAATCTTAATTGCTGACCATCTTTATTTGTTGGCAATTTGTCACATTTAGGTAAATAAGGAACCCCTCCAAATTTACTGTCATATAAAGACGTCTTTTTATTAATTGCATTAATAGGTAATACTTCTTTTAGTGTATTATTTTTTACAGTATTAAGAATTTCTTTTGCTTGTTCTAAAGTAGCTGCTTGATTTTTCATTTTGATTACTCCTATTATTTTGTAATTATAGTGATTGTTAACTTATTATATTATAAACTTTATTGAATAATTTACCAACTGAAAATTTTATAACTATAGTATCTACTTAGCAAAAACCCAATGATAAATACAGTTAAAGAATTACGATTATAGAATGGATTAATAAAACAAGAATTTAATTATTAACTAGATTTAAATTTAGTTAAAGTTTACTATTAGAATAGTGTAAAATATGTGCATAGTCTGTAGATTAAAGTTTAACTATAATTCATAATTATTGTATATTTTAGTTAAGAATATAAATTTTATTTGAAGGAGAAAATATTATGACTGAAAGAGAAAAGATGTTAGCGGGGGAATTATATGACTGTTCAGATGCTGAACTGTTAGAACAATGGCATAAAGCGAAAGACTTAATAAGAAATTACAATTCGCTAAATTCGAATGACTTAGAAAATAAAGATCGTATTTTAAATGAACTTCTAGGTGGGGTAGGTGAAAATATTTGGATTACATCACCGTTTTACGTTGATTATGGAAATAATATTTATTTTGGAAATAATTGTGAAGTAAACATGAACTGTACTTTCTTAGATGATAACAAAATAGTAGTGGGTGACAATGCTTTAATTGCACCTAACGTTCAAATATATACAGCTTTTCATCCAACCAATGCAAAAGATAGATTTGGAGAGCCTAAAGCTGATGGTTCTTTTGAATTCTGTAAGACAATTACGGCTCCTGTAATAATTGGAGATAATGTATGGATAGGAGGGGGAGCTATTATTCTTCCAGGAGTTACGATTGGAGATAATGTAGTTATAGGGGCTGGAAGTATAGTTACTAAATCCATTCCAAATAACTCAGTAGCATTAGGAAATCCTTGTAGAGTGGTTAGGGAAAATAATTAACTTTTTAAGATTAATTTGTGATTTTATTATATTGTAAATTAAGTAGAGCAATAGAAGCGAAAACTATTGCTCTACTTTAGTTTTTAAGTTTTTAGAGTTAGCTATTTATAGGTTTTGATTATTTAATCAAACTTAAAAGGATTAATTCTTATAGCATTGTTATATAAAAATGGGTAAGACTTGTTTAAATATTCAAGATAATAAACCCATTGAATAGCAATGTTTTTGTAAGCTCTTAATATATCATTTTCCAAATGGCTTATACCTATTTCATCCTTACTATCGTTTTTAAAAAATACAATCTCATCTTTTAAATGTACAACAGACATAAGCAAATCAGTGAAAATCTCGTGTTGGTGAAGACTTTCATTACTTATTAAATTTATAAAGAAATTACTATTATCGACCAGCAGCTTTTCTAAAATATCTAAATCTATACAATCCATATCAATTTTATAGTCATGATTTAGTACAATAGTTTTGATTTTATCTAAATCACTAAAAGACTTTATCGCGTTTTTTGCTTCTTTATCAGCACTTATCATTAAGTGCATAAGCTTGCAACCGACCTCTGTAAAGAATATCCCAACTAGCATATTTAGCTTGTCCATCCTTTGCTTTTTAGCTTTTGAATCTATTAATTTTTCAAGTATTATAGTCACAACTAAGCTGTTTATAGGTATAAAGCATAAGTTCATGAAAGAGTAATAAGCTGTGTTTAAAGCTTGACCAAATACTAAATAATGTATAAAAAACATTATAGCTGATAGAAAAACTAATATAGATGCTATTATAAAATAATGCTTTAAATTTTTCATCATAAATTCCTCCTATGTTTTAAAGTCTTTAATATTATAGCATAAGCAAACTTTACAAATGGATATAAATAGAAAATCTAAGCATATATTCTCTGAAATTTCATACATTTATATAAAAAGGAAACATTTAAAAAATATAAAACATAAAACTAGGGGGAAAAAAGATGTCAAAAGTATACATAGTAGAAGCAAAGAGAAGTCCAATAGGTAAGTTTTTAGGAAATTTATCAACAGTTTCGCCATCTGAATTGGCAGGACAAGTAATTAAAAGTGTAATAAAAAATAACAATATAGATGCAAGTAAAATAGATGAAGTAATATTAGGTAATGTTTTGCCAGCGGGTCAAGGACAAGGTATTGCAAGGCAAGCTGCAATATATGCAGATATTCCATGTGAAGTTCCAGCATATACAATAAATATGATTTGTGGAAGCGGAATGAAAAGTGTAATGAGTGCGTATTCACAAATAAAATCTGATATGGCAGATTTAATAGTAGCAGGTGGAGTTGAAGTTATGTCACAAGCTCCATATGTAAGTGATGTTAGTATAAGAACAGGTAGTAAAATGGGAGGAATGAATTTTAGAGATAGCTTAGTTGTTGATGGACTTACTGATTCATTTAATGATTATCATATGGGGATGACTGCTGAAAATATAGCTCAAAAACATAATATAAGTAGAGAAAAACAAGATGAGTTTTCTATAAAATCTCAATTGAAAGCGATAAGAGCAGTTGATGAAGGAAGATTTAAAGATGAGATAGTTCCAATAGAAGTTAAAAATAAAAAGGGAAGTATATTTGTAGATACAGATGAGTATCCAAATAGAAATACAAGCTTAGAGAAGCTTTTAAAATTAAGACCAGCATTTAAAAAAGATGGTACTGTAAGTGCAGGGAATGCATCTGGTATAAATGATGGTGCTAGTGTAATTATTGTAGCTTCAGAGAAAGCTGTAAAAGAACATAATTTGAATGTAATAGCAGAAATAGTAGCAGTAGGTCAAGGTGGAGTAGATCCTTCAGTGATGGGATTAGGACCAGTTGTTGCTGTTAAAAATGCATTAGATAGAGCTGATATGAAGTTAGAACAAATGGATTTGATTGAATTAAATGAAGCCTTTGCAGTTCAATCTCTTGGAGTTATAAAAGAGTTAAAGGAAAATCATGGAGTAAGTGATGATTGGTTTGAGGAGAGAACTAATGTAAATGGAGGGGCAATAGCGCTTGGTCATCCACTTGGAGCATCTGGTGCTAGAATAATTACAACACTTTTACATGAAATGAAAAAAAGAGATGTTCATAATGGTTTAGCATCACTTTGTATAGGTGGTGGAATGGGAACTTGTGTAATAGTTAAAACTGTTTAATGCATGTTTGATATTACTGGATAATAAATTCAGTAATATTTTTTTGTGCTTAATTAGAAAATAGTTATTTAGATGTATAGCTATTATAAAGAATGCTAAAAAATTCAAAAGAAATCTGAAATATTGCTATCAAAAACAATTACCTATTACTGATTCTAAAGTACAAGAACTCATTGGAGATTGGAACAAATTGACCATTGAAGTTCAAATTTATGATGTGCTTGAAGAAATTAAAACTATGTCAAAAGAGTTGAATTTAGGGCGATGTAACGAGGAAACAGATTTACAGGAATATTTCAAAGAGATAATTAAAGAGAGTAATAAGATGAATTGATTTGTATAATTATTTCCCAAAGAATATAGCTTTACTAGTTTATTATAAATAATAACTAAATTTATGTTTGTGTATATTTAAAAATGATAAAAAGTCCTTATAATCCAAATAAATGGATTTTAAGGGCTTTTTTATTAGATGATACTTATTTCAATTTGCTTGTCCAATTTTTGTATACCAAATAATTCTTTGTATATATTTTTTAAACTTTTTATAACTTCTTCTTCAATTAATTTATTATTAGTCATAATCATAACGATATATTTTACTCCAAATACAGAACTTCTAATATTTGTGTGATATAACTTATTTTTTTCGTAGAATTTAATTCTTTTTTCTCTGTATTCTAAGTCATCTTTATCAACTGCATAATTTGGATCTTCTATCTCACCTATTATACCTTTATATGACTTTGTAACTTTGTGTAGTTCATTTAAAAATTTACTTCCATATCCTGATCCTCTAAATTCAGATTCTACAACATAATAGTCTAACATTATGTACTCACTATCTTCACATTTGCATAAGAATGCATATGCTACGAGTTTGTCATCTTCATAAAGTCCATAGCCCATATATTTATCTTCTTCCAACAATCTTTTTATTAATTCGTAAGGTTTTATTTCTTCATTGTGAAATTCATTTACTAATCTTTCTTTGTATACCTTTAATAATTCTGTATTGCTAAACTTTTTCATTTTTAATTTACTCCTTAATTTAATATATATACATTCTAAGGTTAGGTATAATGCTAAGCTCAAGTTTTTTTTATAATAATTAATAATTTCTTTATTTGAAAAATAATATCTAAAATTGAAAAACTTAAATTTCGTAGTAAAGAATATCAATTTTGAATTTTAGTTTTATTATTACCTTTTTTGATTGCACATATTATTTTTATTAGTTTATTAGTTAGGGCTTGTGCAATAGTTAGAATTGTTTAATATAATTAAAAATAGAAATAGTTACATTTTGGATAAAAATGGTTACAATGATGGATTAATATTTACAACATAGGATTGATATACTATACTTAGATTAATATTTATGAATTTTTAATGAGGTGAACAAATGAAGTTAGATCTAGACAGTATGATATACATATTAATTTATATGACTTTCGTACTATCAGTAATTGGATGTCTAGCTTACTTTTGTAAAAGAAGAATATCTCATAAAATTGAATATATCTTAATAAAGAATATATTTCTAAACAGATTTAAGTATTCTGAAATACTAGAGCCTAAGCAATACTTTGGTTTTCAAAAGTATGATGTTTGGAGATATTGTAGCTTATTTTAAATTGAAATGAACCTTTTATAACCCAAAAACTAAAACTTAAAGGAGAAAATAAAATGGATTTCATTTCAAGTATATTACAAGATTTATTAAATACATTATTCAGTTTCACAGGAGATTTAGGTATAGCTATAGTGCTTATAACTTTAATGGTAAAGCTACTATTAATGCCACTATCTTTAAAACAAAGGTTTGCTATGAGAAAACAACAAGACTTGGTAGGACAGATGAGCCATATAAAAGAAAAATACAAAAATAATACTAAGGAACTTGAAAAGCAACTACAAAAACATTCAGCAGAAAGTATGAAAAGTATGCTAGGATGTTCAACACTTATACTACAAATGCCAGTGGTTTATGCGCTTTATAATACATTTTTAAATATGACACAAGTATCTTCAAGTGCGTTAATTCCGTGGATAAGTAGTTTAAATGTATCTGATAATTTATTTATAATACCTTGTATATACGCTTTAACTATGTTAGCACCAAATTTGATAAGCTTTATACCATATTTTAAGGCAAGTACTCAAATAGCATTTAATAAACAAATGGCTATAACTACAGTTATAATGAGCTTTATATTAACAGCGAAAACTCCTGTATCAATAGGGCTATACTTTATAACAAGTAGTATGTATTCATTAATTGAAGATGTTTGTTTTAGAATTTATGTTAAACAGAAAAATAAATTAAGCATTAATTAATATATAAATCAGCTATCTCATATAATGGATAGCTGATTTTTTAGCATATATGCATTTAAAACAAATTTCTACAAAGTTAGACATAACGAATAGAATATACTATAGATAATCTATAGAAATTAAGGAGTATAATATATGAAAAATGAAAATATAAGTTATTTGGGGTTAGGATTATGCTTTGGTGTTGTTTTCGGTTTAGTATTTAAAAATTTAGCTATGGGTTTATCCTTTGGGTTACTTATTGGGGTAGTATTAGATAGTAATAAAAACAAATAAAGTTTCTATAGTAGACCATATCTAAAATAAGAACTTAATGGAGAATAAATGATACAAATTAGAAATTGATTATATTAGAACTTGGAGGAGACATGATTTGAATAAAGTACAGAAAACTGCCTATGAATTAATACAATCAGATGCAAGGTTTTTATATACATTAACTGAAATTGAAAAAAATGCTCAAAATATTAATTGCAATTATATTTGTATGAGTCTACCTTATATCGGACTTTTTACAGACGGTGCAGAGCAATGGTGCAAAAAAATTGGATTAAATGCTCCTCATTTTAACTCAACTGAGAAAGTATTTTATACACAATTAAGGCAGGGACACAAGCTTTTTGAAAAAAGTTATGAAGATTATGCTACTCTGATTTTTGAAAAGTTCACAGAAAGCGAAAATTACTTTTATAGTATACGTAGATTACGTGAAAAGATATTTGGATATTACAATGTAGGTACTGATTTGTGTAATGGTGAGTTTTGTGGTAATACAATCTTGTGTTCAATGTATATTCCTATCAACATATTAGAGAATAAAGATATTGGGATGTGGATAAGAGATATGAGTATCGTTTCTGGAAAGTTAGCGAGTTCTTTGGGTTGTAAGGAGTTTCCTATATATAGATATAATGATAATCTCATTGTTCAATATAAAGATTACCATTTTTATAAAAATTCACCACTAAAGATGAGTGACGAGTTTGGATTTCTACTTTTCTCTATACTTTGCAGTATTAATTATGCAATAGAGTTTATTGAAAATTATTTTATAGATGAGATTCCTCAAAAGTTTAAATTTGCATATTTACAGTATTACTATCTTTGTGATTTTATTAAAGAGGTGAACACTCAAAAGAATACTAATTTTTATATAGATGATTGTTTATGTGATAGAAATTTCCGTAACTGCCTAGCTCATTATGGTTTGGGGCAGTACATAAGTGAGACTGAAATCATTTCAGGCGATATGCTAAAAGGATTAACCAATAAAGCTTTTGGAAAAGACTATCTAACTACAAAGGTGGAACTGTATGAAATTCTAAGAAATTTAGTTAAGCAAATAAGACAAACTATTTTAGTGTAATATGTAACAATATTCCTTGTTAGTATATAGTGTAAACGTTATAATCAACTCAACAAATTTCAATTTGGATAGTATACTAAAAAGTGATTTTATTATTGAGAAAGATGATTCAATATCAAGGTTGAAATAAGTTAATGGGATAGAAGTACAAAAATAGTGAATATTATCGCTGATTTTTTATTTCTTAGTAGCTGAATGTTTGTACTATAGATATTATATGTAAAGATAAATCTAAAAAACAATATTTGACTTAAAAGAAATATTCAATAAAACATCTGTTTTAGTGGACACTTAGTAATTTAAGAATTTTGTTATAATTAATTTAGTAATAGTGAGAACAAATTAAAATATTAAAAAAGGGGAATTTTATGGGATATGTAGGAGATTTACGATTATTAATCGGAAATAAAGCTATTAATTTAGTTGCAACAGCCGTAATAGTAGTAAATGAATTAAATGAAATATTGCTTCAGAAACGAAGTGAGCCTTATGGTTCATGGGGAATACCAGGTGGATTAATAGAGTTAGGTGAATCAACTGAATCAGCTGGAAAAAGAGAAGTATTTGAAGAAACTGGTGTAGTAGTAGAAGATTTAAAGCTGATAGGTGTATTTTCAGGAGAGGAAGATAATTATATAAAATTACAAAACGGTGATGAATATTATGTAGTACTAGTTGCTTATTATACTAAGTGTTTTACAGGAACTTTATGCGCAGATGGAGATGAAACACTAGATTGTAGATTTTTTGATATATCACAAATCCCAGATAAGTTATTAAAAAGACATGAATTAGTTATTAAGAAGTATTTAGAAATAATATGAAATTGCTAATGATAATATATATTTGAAAATTAGTAACTTCATTTACTGTTCAATAAAACATCTGTTTTAGTAGACGCATAGTTAAGTTCTAAGCGGTTCTATAATTAAGCTTAGAATTATTATAAATTGGAAAAGTTAATATTTTGATATGGGAGATAAAAATGAAGACATTAAAGAAATTGATAGTTATAGGCGTAATAGGTGTAGTTTTATTTATATATCCTAAATCATTTAAGGAAACATATAAAGATGTGCAAGTTTATGAAAATGGTAATAAGGTGAGTACAATTGATATTGAGCTAGACGGGAAAATACATAAATCTAATTTTGTTTGGCAAAGACTCATGTTTAGTGAAGTGTTAGAAGGAACTGTAACTATAGGTGAAGAAGAATACAATCTACAGCCTTATGATTTATATATGTTCCCAGATGAAGATGGAAATTATACGGATAAAGGAATATATAGATGTTCATTAGATTCTGATAAACATGATATTTTAGATGATGAATATATTACGCTTAATATAACCCATGATAAAAGTAAAATTTATGTAACATTAGGAAATAAAGAATTTATTTATCCATCTAATACAGTTGAGGACTATCAAAATGTAAAGGATAGAATGGATAGGTAATATATTATAAAATAACGTGACTTTTTTATTAGATTATACTTATCTCAATTTACTGATTGATAAATAGAAATTTATAAAAGCTTTAAAAATGTAAGTTGAAAGGAGATGATATTTATGCAAATAAAAAGAAGTAAATATCATATTGTGGCAAATCTTATTTGTTTAATATTATTACTGGGAATAATAATATACCTAGGGATAAATTGGAATAACATCCCAGATAAGATACCAGGGCACTACAATTCTATGGGGGTAGTAGATAGATGGGGAAATAAAGGAGAATTACTGATTCTTCCTATAGTTGGCTGGATAACGTATCTAGGAATGACAACCCTAGAACAGTTTCCACAGGCTTGGAATACAGGAGTTACAGTTACAGCAGAAAATAAAGAACGTGTATATTTAATTCTAAAAAATATGCTTGTTACAGTTAAGCTATTAGTTGTAATAAATTTTGTATATTTAACAATAACTTCAGCGTTAGGCAAGAATTTACCTATATGGTTTCTACCTGTATTTTTAATTTTAATGTTTGGTTCAATTATATTTTTCACCATAAAATTATTTAGAGCAAAATAAACTCCACTTTCAATGAAAGGTAATGCTAATACGTTTGAGGAGTTTTTATTTGAATCTAACAATAACTCAAAAGGCATAAATTTGAAAGATGTAATTGTTCCTTAAGCTAATACTATTATTAAAAATGGTGGTATTTTAGAAAATGAAGTTATAGAGGATGAAAATATAAAACAACGATATTGGATTCAATTATAAAGAGATAGTTACACCGTAAATTAGAATTTGTAAGACTAACATTTTTAATTTAGAAGAATTGTATTATTATATAAATTAGACAGAAATTGATAGAAGAGGTGTATATGAAGAAAATATCAAAAATAATATTTGGAGTTATTTATTCTATAGGTACTTGCATTACGTTACTTCTAAGTATTATATATTTATCACGCTCAGATATTATTATTAATCCAGATACAATGCTTCCTTTTGAACTATATGAACAAGCGTTTATGTTACTTGTATTTGGATCTATTCCAATGGTAATAGCATGTTATGTAGTGTATAAGGTTTATGAAATTAAAAATAGTGACCATCCTAAAAGGAATAGGATAATTATATTTGTTCCTGGAATAATTTGTGTGAGTTGTGCGATTTTTATGTTTGGCTTATTGTTTGTTGGAATGATTAACTCATTTATATTAAATTAGGAAAGTCAAAAAATAAGTTCGATAAATTCCAATTTGTAGAGGTGATATATTTGAAATTTAATAAGTTAATACCTGAATTAACCGTATTTAACATAGAACAAACAAGAGATTTTTATTTGAATATTTTAGGATTTAAATTGGAGTATGAAAGGATAGAAGATAGTTTTATTTTTATATCTTTTGAAAACAGCCAATTTATGTTTGAACAATTGCATGATGATGGATGGAATATAGGTGAGCTGAAATATCCTTTAGGAAGAGGAATTAACTTTTCTATTAAAGTTAAAGATATTGATAGTTTGTATTATAAAGTTACTAGTCATAATGTTACTCTTTTTAGAGAACTAATGATTAGTAATTATAAGCAGGGGAGTAAAATAATTGAACAAAAAGAATTTTTACTACAAGATCCCAATGGTTATTTATTAAGATTTACAAATTAATTTACACTACCATTCATATCTACAATATTTATTAATATAAATGCCATTAAAGTTTAATTCAACAACTCTAATGGCATTTTTAAAATCTTATTATTTCTTTATACTAAGTGCTCTTAATAAAAGCTTACTCATAAACGCAGACTCTAGATTAAATGTTTGAACACTAGCTTCTAGCATTTAATCATCACTAATTTTAAAAAATCTAATAAAGGTTTATTATGTAAATCAAGACATTCTATAAATGGAGGTTGAGAAATGGAATATATGGGGAATAAGGCGTTTTGGGATGATAAATTCATCAATAGGAAAGATAGTCCACTTAGCGCAGAAAAATCAATAGTTGAAAACAGTATGTATTTTAAAGAAGGTTCTATCCTTGATGTAGCTTGTGGAGATGGTCGAAACACTTTATTTTTACTTGAAAATAATTTTAAAGTAACAGGTGTTGATTTTAGTGCCAAAGCTATTGAGCGTTTAAATATATTTGCTAAAAGAAATAATTATTTAGTGGATACTAAATTAATTGATTTAAGCAAACAAAACTCATTAAAGGATATTGGTGTGTTTGATAATATATTAATCAATCATTATAGATTAAGCAAGGATCAACTTGATGAGATTGAAAGACATTTATTTGATGATGGAATTTTGTTTATTTGTGGTTTTGGGCATAAACATAAAGTTGATTGCAAAATTAGAGAGGAAGATTTGATTCAACCTAGTGATTTTGAGAATTTAAAAAAATCATTTGATTTAATTAAATATATAGAAAATGAGGATGAAAGAGGTTTTTTCGTTACTTATATTTTTAAGAAAATACATATTTCTACAAAATCAGACACAACAAATAACCTATACTATAGATAATAAATATAAATTGAGGAGTGTGATAAATGAAACTTATTAAATTAACGAGAGATTATAAATGCGAATGGAAAAGCTTAATTGGTGAATTTGAAAAGAATAATGAAAAATTAACTCCACTTTCAATGAAAGGTAACGCTAATACATTTGAAGATTTTTTGATTGAATCTAACAATAACTCAAAAGGTATAAATTTGAAAGATGGAATTGTTCCTTCAGATGTTTACTTTTTGGTTGATGATAACTCAAAATATTTAATAGGTGCAATAGATATTAGGCATTATCTTAATAAATATTTATTACAATATGGTGGGAATATTGGTTATGGGATTAGAGCGAGCGAACGGAAAAAAGGATATGCAACACAAATGTTAGCTTTGGCTTTAGAAAAATGTAAAGAAATAGGCATATCTAGAGTTTTGATTACTTGTTTTAAAAGTAATATTGCTTCAGCTAATACTATTATTAAAAATGGTGGTATTTTAGAAAATGAAGTTATAGAGGATGAAAATATAAAACAGCGATATTGGATTCAATTATAAAGATATAGTTACACCGTAAATTAGAATTTGTAGAGGAGGTAATCTAAGTGTCTAGAAATAGAAAAAATGTGCGTGGTATTATAGTTTGTATATTATTAATTTGCACAGCATATTTGGTATATTCTATAGTATCAAACCCATTAGGTGAACATGAGATTATACTTGCTCTTGCTGTTACCGTAGGCTTCATTTCACTTGGAATTAATAATAGTAGTAGAAAAGGTAAATGACACAGTTGGGAAATTATTCGAGTAGATTAAAAAGTGATTATATCATTGCAAAAGGGGATTCAATATGAAAATTGAAATAAGTGAATAGCCTATACTATAGATAATAAATATAAATTAAGGAGTGTAATTATGAAAATTAATAGTAAAATAACTGGTTTAGCATTATGTGCTATATTATCAATGAGCTTGATGGGGTGTTCAAACAAAACAAATTCTACATCTAAAGAAGATTCTAGCAAGAAAGAAACTACTACAAAACAAGAAACTGTAGCTAAAAAAGATATACCAGAAGGACTTAGTGTAGAATTAGGAAATGGGACAATAGTACTATCAACAGAAGGCGGAACTTCTAAAGATGGGAATGTTCCAGTTTTATTTGCTGATAAAGATTTAATGATGAGCCAAATAGGGCTAGATGCAGAAACTTTTGATGGAAGTAAATTATCATACATATATGTAGACGGGATGCTTAATGCAAAAGAACAACTTGGGGAAATGACTCAAATAACTTTAACATTAGAAAAGGATGCGTTAAAAGAAGGAATTCATAAGGTTGAAGTTGTTCAATATGAAAATGATGATTCAAAAGGAAATGCTATAACTTATAAGACTGCAAGTTATGAGATTAAAGCTAAATAATAGTTTTTGGAATAAACCTTAGATATAGAGGAGAAAGAATATATGGATAAGAATATTATTTATTTTGCTGGTGGATGCTTATGGGGTGTACAAGCATTTATTAAAACATTACCAGGAGTAGTAGCTACTGAAGCAGGAAGGGCGAATGGTAAAACTAATTCTTTAAATAGTGATTATGACGGTTATGCAGAGTGTGTCAAAACAACTTTTGATGGAAGTGTTATTTCAGTTACTCAACTAATAGAATTCTTTTTTGAAATAATTGACCCGTATAGCATTAATAAACAAGGTAATGACATTGGTCTAAAATACAGAACAGGTATTTATAGTGGAAATAATAACCACCTTGAGGAAGCAATAAATTATATATCTAGCCGAAATGATAGTAATAAAATAGTTGTTGAAGTTGAACCGCTTACTAATTATGTAAAAAGTGCGGATGAACATCAAGATAGATTAAGTAAACACCCGAATGATTACTGTCATATTCCTAAAGAATTACTAACAAAGTATCGTAAATAATTAGGTAATAAAACAGTGACTATTATTGCTGGTCTTATATTTCTTATTAGCTTAATGTTTAATTTGTTTATGGATACAAATACACTAGTAGTAAGTCCTATGGCTTTAGGCATATTTTCATTTGGGTTAGGACTTAGAGAGCTTAATTTATTTAAAGAAAATGATGAAAAAAAGAGAAGCTTAATAGCTGGAACTGCTTTTATAGTAATCTTTTCAATATGTTTATATATCGGTATTATGCAGATTGAAGGTTGTACGCAATTATTATTATAATTTAGAGTATAAATAAATTAGAATTTAAAGTATCGATTATTTAGCTATTTATGTGGATAAATATAGTTGAATTTGATAATAATGTATGCTACTATACTATTAATTAAAATTGTAAGGAGTGATGGTGGTGAGCATATAATCTATATTTTAGAAATAACAGAAATGCTTTTAGGGTTCTACTATTGTTATGTAGTAGGTTTATTTCTGTTACCGAATTATAGATTATATTGCTTAGCATCACTTGATATAATATGTCAAGTTTCTTTAAGTAATGTCTGTTTTCGGGTTTTTATCTGAAAGCAGATTTTTTTATTTAAGGAGGAGACTTATGACAAATCAATTATTAAGCCTTTTTAAGAAAAAGGATTTTTCGATATTATTTCTAGGGCAATTTATATCAAAGATGGGTTCAGCAATTAATACGATAGGGCTATCTTTATGCGTACTTAAATTTGATAATCCTGTTTTAGGTATGGGGACATTATCTTTATTATTAACAATACCTTGGATTATATTTGGTCCTATTGCTGGAGTATTTGCAGACCGTTATTCAAAAAAGCAAACCATAATAGTTTGTGATATTATAAGAGGACTATTGAGCTTAGCATTATTTTTTACCCAAGATATAGTTTTATTTTATTTGATAGTATTTTTAATGACTATATTTGATGTAATATTCTCTCCAGCTATAAGTGGTTTTTTACCTTTTGTAGTAGACAAGGATGAGTTAGAAAGTGCTAATTCTATTTATTCAGGTTCTGGTCAATTAGCATATTTAATTGGTCCAGCAATAGGTGGAATTTTAGTAGCTTCATTTGGAGTTACAATGGTGTTTGTAGTAAATGCGATTTCATATATTTTATCTGGAATATCAGAGCTGTTTATAGTATCAAATGGATATATAAAGAAAGGAAAAGATGAAAAAATTTCGGCTTTTCTTGAAATGAGACAGGGATTTATTTATGCAAAAAAACATACTACTATCGTATTTATAATACTATTTTTTGCTGCTGCATCTGCTGTATTTGGAGGATTTCCAATACTATGTTCTAATTATATTGTTAATGAATTAGGTGCTTCAGACCAAGTTTATGGGATTTTTATGAGCATAAAAAGTATTGGTTCAATGATTGGAGCATTCCTACTCCCAAAAGCATTAAATAGAATAAAAGAATTACCGATGATGATATTAGGAACTGGAATTTATGGTGGCTTATTTATTTTATTTTCAGCTTGGAGATGGATTCCGTACTCTGTGGTTATATATTTTTCTATAGGATTCATTGTTTCTTTTATTAATGTAAGCTACGGTATATTCCTTCAAAAGAATGTAGATAAGGAGTATATTGGTAGGGTATTTAGCCTTGACATGAGTCTTAGTAATTTTACAATGGTAACCTCTATAGTATTTGTTACTTTTACTGGGAACTTTTTAGGAACTCAAAATTTAATGATTATGTATGCAGTTGCAATAATTTTTATAAGTTTAATTGGTTTACTAATAATGAAAAAATTGAAGTTGAATGATATTGATAAAATATCAAGTTGATATACTTGATAAATAGGAATTTGAGGTGGGGAAAAATTATGGATACAAAGAAAATTATTATTGGAGCAGGAAAGACTTCTTATGAAGGCTGGATAGAGACACAGGAAGAAGAACTAAATTTATTAAATATTAATGATTATTATAAACTATTTGAACAAGATGAAAATATAGATGTATTTCTAGCTGAACATGTATTTGAGCACTTAAGTTATGATGAAGGTGTGGAAGCAGGGAAGAATTTATATAAGTTCCTAAAACAAAATGGATATGTTAGAGTTGCAGTTCCAGATGTTAATTTTGATAATGAATGGTATAGAAATATGTGTAAACCGGGTGGACCTGGTAATATAGACCATCCAGCATACACTCATAAAGTTTTTTATGACTACAAGACTTTAACAAAAGTTTTTGAAGATGCGGGATTTGTAGTAGATTTACTTGAATATTGCGATGAGAATGGAAGATTTCATTTCAATTATTGGAATCCTGAACAAGGCATGATAGGAAGGTCATTAAGGTTTGATACTAGAAATAATGATGGAAAATTAGGCATGGTATCAATTATTATTGATGCCTACAAGAGATAGTTAAATTCCAATTTGGATAGTAGATTAAAAAGTTATTTTATCATTGGAAAAGGGGATTCAATATGAAAGTTGAAATAAGTGAATGGGATAGAAGTACAAAAACAGCAACTATTATTGATGGTCTTATATTTCTTATTAGCTTAATGTTTAATTTGTTTATGGATACAAATATTTTAGTAGTAAGCCCTATGGCTTTAGGCATATTTTCATTTGGGTTAGGTATTAGAGAGCTTAATAGTAGGAACTGTTTTTGTAGTGATATTTAATATATAAATAAGGATTTGCAAGAGGTCTATATTAGTTCGAAATAATCTCAATTTAAGAAACCGGATAAGCCTAAATCCATATAGTATAATAACTGATTATATAGGAGGATTTTGGGATGAATAAAAAAAGTAATATTTTAAGAAAACCACTACTACTAACATCATTACCATTGGGAGTAATGTCATTTTTGCTCCCAATTTATAGCAAAAAACTTGGTATGAATGCAGTGGAGATAACAGGATTATTTTCAATACTTTCATTAGTTCTAATTATAGCAAGACCTATTATTGGTAAACTCACAGATAAATTTGGAAGAAAGCCTATTCTAATAGCTTCATGTATTTTATTCGCAGCCTCCTATCTTATATTTTCTATTGCAACTACATCAGCATTAATATATACTGCAAGAATTTTTCAAGGAATAGCAACAGCTACAATGACAATTTCAACATATTCAATCATTTCAGATACTATTAAGGAAAATGACTTCTCTAAAGCATTTGGTAGTATAAATTCGTATAAATCAACTGGTTCTTTATATGGATGTATTATAGCAGCTATTATATTATCATTTATGTCATTTATACAGGGGTGGAAAATGTTATTCTTAATATTTTCTATCGGAGCTATTTATTCAGTAATAGAAGTAGTCAAGAATATCCCAGAGAGCAAGAAAACAGTGCCAGTTAAGTATGATATAAATAAAAATAAGTCAAAAAATACAATAAAGTTATTGATAATTGTATTTATGACATGTGTATCCTCATCTATACTAGGACCTATATTAATGATATACATGCAGGACAAATTCACAAATAATATTTTATTGCTAGCTTATGCTTTTTTCCCATCTCTTATTGCAGAAAGCTTGCTTTCAAAGCGAATTGGTGCATTTTCAGATAAATGTGGCTATAGATACGCTATGATTTTAGGTATATTAATCTGTGCAGTTATAGCTATTGTAACACCAAGTGCTAATTCTCTTTACATTTTAGCGCTGTTATGGGTTGTATCAACATTAGGTGGTACTTTATATAGTGTATCTGAGAAAAATATATATACAAGTATGATAGATAACTCAGGTGTTGGAGTTATGTATAGTATATATAGTATTGTTTGTGATTTTGGATTGATGATTGGACCTTTAATAGGAGGTATTCTTTATGATAATGTGTCACCAAAAGCACCTTTTTATTTAAGTGGATTTCTGATGGCTATTGTATCTATACTGATATTAATTCTGATTAAAAAGAACTCTAATAAATTAAATACTTCTAGTGACAGTATTTAATGAAAATATCACCTTATAAGTAAGACTTTATAAGGTGATTATTTATTTAGAGATATAGATTTTTTAGGACAATGCTTTAGACATTTGCGACAACGAACACACTTCTCATCATTAACCTTCCACTGTGATAAAATTGAATCAACTTTAATTGCATCTATTGGGCATTTGCTTTCGCATATACCACAATAACTACATTTACTAACTAGATTTAATAGGGGGTATTAATTATATAGACTACATCAATTTACAAAATATGACATAGCTATTGTAGTATACTTATTAATGGTTAAAAAGTAGTTGGAGGGTAATACATAAGATATGGGGGGAGAAAAATGGCTGGGTTAATAATAGGTGTTTTAGTTGGTTTACTAGGAATAATATTAAGTATTTGTGTAAAAAAATATAAAATGACAAGTTTAATAGCAGGATTTGATCCTAAAAAACATGATGGGGAAAAGATGGGAAAAATAGTAGGAGATAATGTATTTCTTTTAAGTTTGCTTCTTATATTTTTCTCAATAATTAGAGCGGTTGCAGTAGAGTATGCAGATATAATTGATGCGGCACAAAGCATTTCTACGATTTCTTTAATTGTTAAAATGATTTATTGCGCTAATAAATATGGGTTAAAAGAAAATTAGGAATATCAAATAAAACAAGGGGCAAATGCTCCTTGTTTGTGTTTTAAAAAAATATGTTTTAGTTTGTAGACTACAATTCGTATATTGAGCTATAATTTATTGCAAATAGGATATTAAAGAAGGGTGGAGAACATTTTATGGAGATGCTAAGCAGCGAAAGACTGATTTTGAGAGAGTGGAGAGAAAGTGACAGCTCTGATTTATATGAATACGCTAAAAGTGGTTTAGTTGGACCGAATGCTGGATGGAAACCTCATAAAAATGAGAATGAAAGTAAAGAGATAATTAAAATGTTTACTAGCAATGATGATACTTATGCAATAGTTCTAAAGTCTGAAAATAAAGTTATAGGTAGTATAGGATTACATAATAGAAAACCAGATCAAAAACTTTGTGATTTAGAGCAAAGAGAAATTGGATATGTATTAAATCCAGTTTATTGGGGAAATGGGTATGCTCCAGAGGCTGTAAATTGTTTATTAAATTATGGATTTAATGAACTTAATTTAGATTTAATATGGTGTGGACATTTTGATTTTAACAATAATTCTAAAAGGGTAAATGAGAAGTGCGGATTTAAATATAAATTTACAAAAGATGAAAATTTAAGATTGCTAGACAACAAAGAAGTTAGGACACTTTATTATAATATTTTAAAATCTGAATATATAAATAGTAGTATATAGGAGGTGGAATTTATGACACTAGAAATAATCTTAATTTTATGTTTATCACTTGCAAGCTTGATTTACTCAATATTTGCATTTAATCAAAAGGGACCACTACTTATATCTGGCTATTTCTCAAGCAAAGAAGATTATGAGAAAGCTAAGACTAAAAAAATGTATAGACATATCTCTAGTATATATTTCTTTTTATCAATGATATTAGGAATATATGCATTATGTAAAATTAATAACTATGAAAATTCTGGAGCAGTAATAATGTTATTACTACTTGCTTTTATAATATATTGTTTTGTTTCAATTAAGGTAAATCCATTTATGACTGACAAATAAATTTATTCTAAGAGCTAAGTTATAATTTATAGTAATATGTAAATTTAGACTATATTTAATAGTAAAGGGCAGTAAATTTACTGCCCTTTTTTCTGTTAAGTAAAATTAAAACAACCTTATAGTGTTAAAAATTATTGGAGGGATAGCTGAGGAAAAAACTTAGATTTACTTTGTATAAAGCTTTTGTTAAGAACCTATGATTATTCCAAACTCACTTACTATCAGCTCAAGATACTATTTTTAGATGATAGAATACTTACTCTATATAATGAATACGACTTTTATCAAATCTGTCTTTATGATTCACTTCATTTGCGGGATATCCACATGGAATAATTGCAAAGGGTACTAAATTTTCAGATACATTCAGTATCCTTGCTACTTCTTCTACTCTATCTTGTAGAGGAGCTACACCTATCCAAACTGCACCTAATCCTAGTTCTACTGCTTCTAAAAGTATATTTTCACAGGCAGCACTCATATCCATATCAATATACATTTCATATTTTAAACCATTTTTTCTATGACAAGGAATTATTGCAAAAGGTGCATCCTTTGCACATTTTGAATAGGGACTAGATAAAGCTAATTCTTCTAGGACTGCTTTATTTTTTACTACAATGAATTCCCAGGGCTGTTGATTTCCTGTTGACGGTGCAGCCATTGCTGCTCTCAAAATCTTTTCAATTTTTTCATCTTCAACAACTTTGTCTAAATAATTTCTAACGCTAGTTCTACTAAATATACTATTCATGCCTAATCACCCTTTCAAGAATAAATATATACCTTTTTGCCATACCTTCTTCACAAAACAATAACTATTATGTTGTGGTATATTTGATTATGTTGTGTGATTTAAGATTATAATATACTTATACATAATGATAAACAGTATGATTTTTTTTGTAAATATCAGAGAAAAACGTACTATGAGAGGATATACAAATAAGTAGTAACAGGATAGCAATATTATAAATATTGCTCTTTTTTTATGGATACATAATAATGTATGAAAGTTTATATAATTAAAAGAGGGGGCGTTGAGGATGGTATTAGAAAAATCATTTGGAGAAAAAATAAGAGGGATAGAGTATAAAGATAGAGTAGGTGCATACGCGATTATATTAGATGATAAATATAACGTTGCTGTTATAAAAACGCCAACTGGATACTTTCTACCTGGTGGTGGTTTAGAGGATGATGAAACACATGAAGATTGTATTAAAAGGGAGTGCTTAGAAGAAGCTGGATTATCTGTTGTTGTAAACGAATTTATATGCAAAGGGGATAAGTATCATTGGTCGGATACTTTAGAGTACTATATGCATGGAATTGGATATTTTTACTTTGCGAAAGTATTAGAAAATGTATCAAAACCAATAGAAAAAGATCATGAATTAGTATGGTTAAATAAAAAAGATTGCTATGAAAATCTATTTTTAGAACATCAAGCTTGGGCAGTATATCAATATTTTTTATTAAACAGTTAGTAATATATAGCAAAGTAGGGGGACTATATTGAGAAATACATGGAAATATATTGCATTAATACTGAGTAATATATTAGTTTACATTTACTTAGGAGAAAATATTTTATTTGTTACAGTTATGATTTCATTGGTATTAGCCATTATTATTGATATAAAGACGCATGAATATATTTTCAATAACTGTAAACATAGATTTAGCATAAAGTTTCATCAAATCATATCTTTTCATGCAGGTAAATATCGCAAATTAAAGTGTCCTGTATGTGATGCTGTGACTTTGGCAGAGCAAGTTAATAAAGTTAATAATTATTAAAAATTAAGAAGGAGAAATGGTATGATATCTTGTCCTAAATGTAACAACACATTTAGCTTTTCATCTAGGTTAAAATCTGTAAACAAGTCAGTAATAGAATGCAACAAATGTAAAACTAGATATGAAATGAAATATTCAAGGTTACTTATATCTATTAATATATTTTTAATTTGTATGATTTCACCTAGATTAAAATTACTTTGGCCTAATACTACTTTTTTAGTTTCAATGATAAGAGGTCTAGCTATAGTTATTGTTTGGTCTTTCATAGTATTTTTTATACTATCATTTTTTATGAAATATAAAGAGATAGAGTAGTTATATTTCATAAAAAAATAAAATAATATGAAATTAACTAGTTATGCATTTAGAATAAAGTTATATAAAGAAAAAACTAGTAATATATAAAAAAATGGGTGGTTTATACGCCCATTTTTGTGTTTTAAAACATATATTTTAGTGTATGTTTGTGAAAATTTGAATTCTGCTATAATTAACTTACATAAGTGTTAAATGTGTAAGGGGGTAGCTACAATGAGTAATTATGTTATCAAAAATATTGAATTTGATGATATAGGAGAAGCATTTAAATTAGTGAAAAATGTATTTATGGAGTTTGATGCTCCAGATTATAGCCAAGAAGGAATAAATGAATTTATAGAAAATATAATTGAAAATCAAGAATTTATTGATAAATTTAAAACATATGAACAAATAATGATAGGGGCTTTTGATGATGATAAAATTATAGGGGTGTTAGCTATTAGTAAAAGAAATCATATATCACTTCTTTTTGTAGATAAAAAATATCATCGAATGGGTATTGCAAGTAGTTTAGTTAATGAAATTGCTAGAGTACTAAAATTAAAAAACATATATAAAGTAAAACTTAATTCATCTCCTTATGCGAGATCTTTTTATAAGAAAATAGGTTTTGTTGATACAGATATAGAACAAGTTAAAAATGGGATTAGATATACGCCTATGGAACTTAATATAGGTGATTAGTAAATTAAAATAGATTATATATATACTAGCCCACTAACAAGAGCATATGACACAGCACTACTTATAAAAAGTGATAGAGAGATAGATGTAGAAATATATGAAAACTTAAAAGAAATGAATTTTGGAGTATGGGAAGGTATGCATAGTGAGGATGTTGTAAGAGATTATGAAGATAATTACTAATTTATATTAGAAGCAGATACATCACACGTTGAAAATTAATAAACTATATTGACATCACCGCTACTCGGTGATACTATATAGTGGTAGTAAGTAATACTGAATACAAGTATTACTATATAGTGAAGAGGTGAATTATTTGGAAAATATAACAGAAATGTTAAAAGGTGTATTGGAAGGTTGTGTTCTTGAGATTATTAGTCATGAGGAAACATACGGATATGAAATTACTAGAAGATTAAATAAACTTGGATTTTCAGATGTTGTAGATGGAACAGTTTATACTATATTGGTAAGACTTGAGAAAAATAAGTTGGTAGAAACTACAAAAAAGAAATCTGATATGGGACCGCCACGAAAGTTTTTCACACTAAATGATGCGGGACATGAGGAACTGAAGAAGTTTTGGGGAAAATGGGAATTTGTTTCAACAAAGATTAATGAATTAAAGGAGATGAAGTAATGACATTTTGGGATAAAATAACAGGTAATGATATGACAAAAGAATTTAAAAGTTTTGAAGCTAGAGCAAAAGAGTTACCAGCAGATTATCAAGAAGCATGGGAAAAAATTAAGGGAAATCTTTGGTATCATTCTGATTTTACTGGTCGTAACTTAATGCCAATTATGGATAGTGCTCTTTATATTCTTGAAGAAACAGCTTTAGATGGTCAGAGTGTACAAAGTGCTTTAGGTGATGATATCCAAAGTTTTTGTTTGGCTCTAGTTGGTGAAGAAGGTTCAAATACTTTCCGTGACAAGTGGCGTAAGCAATTAAATAATAATATAGCGAAAAAATTAGGTAAATAGGAGGACACAATGGGAATAAAAGATATAATCAAAGGTAAAAAAGAATGGAAAGCGCACGTAGCACGTATAAAAGCACTTCCAAAAGATTATCAAATTGTTTATAAAGAAATTCAAAAATATCTTTTTAAGGTAGGCCCTGTTGAGTTAAGTGATGGTATAGATTTACTTTCGGGAATTGCTGATTTCTTTGAAGAAGGTGTAGCATCAGGAAAAGGTGTATTGGAAGTGACAGGAAATGATGTAGCAGCTTTTTGTGATGAGTTAATTAAAGATTCAAAAACTTATGCTGATATTTACCAAGAATCTTCTCATAAAAAAGTTGATAAGGCGATAAAAAAAGCTAGTGATAAAGCAAAAAAATAAGCTAAAGAAAGCCGATAGCGTGTGAATTAATTAAGTTATATTGAAAAGATTATATTTTTATAGATTATAAGTTTAAAAAATTAGATTATTTTGTTTTTAATGTAATATAATTAATGTGTATGATTGTAATACAAAATGAAATTATATTGGGGCGGGGATAAAATGAAAACAAATGATTTTATAAGTAATGTTAAAGAGAAAAGTAAACCTATAATTGTAGCTGTTTTTCTAGCGTTTATATGTATCTCAATATTACTTATGACGGTGTCTATACAAATTTTCTTTAAGATGAATTCACTAGGTACTTTTCTTTCGGCAATTACGTTATTGGTATTGTTTATGTTAGTAGGAAAAGTGATTTTCAATGTTAACTACAATGAGTTATTTACAGAAATTAAACTTAGTAAAGATGATTGCATGAATAAATTATTATATTCAATATTTTTTTCTTGTGTTTATGCAGTTATTTGTGTGCTCATATATCAAATTGACTTTACGATTAATCCTGACAAAACACTATTAATTAGTAATTTTATGAAAGGTATTAGCAATGATAATACTTGTACAAATAATTATGATATTTTGCTTTCTCCAATTGCATTTACTATTGGGGTTTTAGCTGAGGAAATTTTCTTTAGATTTACTTTGTACAAAGTTTTTGTTAAGAAAAGAGAAGATGTAATAATATTTATTATATTATCATCTATAATATTTGGATGTTATCATGGTTACAGTGTATCTAGAATACTTGAAACTCTAATTATAGGTATCTTTTTAGCAATTATATATGTAATAACAAAAAGTGTAGTCTATACTTTTATTTCACATATTTTATGGAATAGTATTACTTTTATATCTTCATGTTTTATGGGGTATTTTAAAAATCTTAATGTGAGCTTACCTGTTTACAATTGTGGAATTGCAACAGTAATAATGATTTTATTATTAATATTATTAAGTATTTATTCCTATTATAAAAGAGATTATGTAATACCATTAAAAGTTAAAGATAAAATACATAGTATAAAAAATAATAGTGATATTTAGTGATAACATGATATAATAATATATATTCTCATTTACCTTTTTATGGTATTTGGATGTGTGTGTTTAAAAGAGAGGTGTGGTTACCTCTCTTTTTTTATTACAAGGAAATTATAATACTTTAAAATATGTGGGTAAGCTGTGAATCAAAGTAATATCAATATATTTTAAAAATATAAAAGTGATAAGAAGATATAAAAATAAGTGTTCACGAAAACATCTGTTATTGTGTACATTCTGTTAATTTATAAATTGGATATAAGCTATATAAAAAGTAATTAGTAATTGACAAAATGTAACTAAGTCATTACAATTTAAAATATAAATAGCAAACTATATTTTATCAAGGAGGTACCAATTTGATACATAATCGAATTAAAGTTTTAAGAGCTGAGCGTGATTGGACACAAGCTGATTTAGCTGGAAAAGTAGGCATTTCTCGTCAAGCGATTATATCAATTGAGAAATATAAGTATACTCCATCTTTAGAATTAGCTTTTAAAATTGCAACTGTTTTTGATATTTCAATAAATAAAGTTTTTGAATATAAGGGGGATTAACGTAATGAATGAACAAATTATTTTTTTATGTTTCTTAATTCCAGGTGCTGGAATTACTATATTTCTTCCATTTTGGAAGGCAAAAAAAGAAATTGCTTATAAAAAAGACGAACGTTGGCAATTAATTCAAAATAAAGCTAATAATACAGTAAATCAGTTAAGCTCTACAATATTTATGCTATTTTTCTTTATTGGAGGAATGATATCACTTAATTCTGATATTAGCATAACTTTTACATTGAATCGTCTTTGTACCTATGGTGCATGTTACCTTGGATTACGAAATGCGATAGAACTAGCTGGACTAAAATATTTTGATAATAAAATGTAACTTACAGAATAAAATTGGGCTTATATGATACGATTTTCAAAATTCTTATAAAACTATATATTGAATATATAAAGGGAGCAATTTAATATGCTCTTTTTTATGTCCACTAAAACATATCTTTTCGTGGATGGATTATTTAGAGACAAATTTTTATTCGCTAAAAATATTGTATGACCCCATACCTTCTGCCACTACAAGGTTTCTATAATTTTCCTTTTGCAAATCAAATCCTCTCCCAAGTTGTTCTACTACATACCCTTCAGACTCCATATAATTTGTAAAATCCTCATAAGATCTGCTTATATATCTTAAAGGTTTGTCTGAAATTTTTTCAACTTTCTCATCACCTACAGTCAATAGAACAATACCTTTAAGCCCTACAAATGGATTAAGTATTTTAGATGAACCTGAAATATAAGCAAGAGATATAACAATTGGAAACTTAAAAGGTGATTGGAAACTAGATGTTGAACTTGATTAAGCTATGATAAATAATGATGTAGTAAATTATGTTACAACGTAAAGTAGGAAAGCTTTAACTTAATTATTTGATAATAGTGCTTATTTTTTTACTGTGATTTCTGCTACAATTAAATAAACAATAATTTAAGGGGGAAAAATGCAATATATAGTGTTTTTGGTTTCTGCGATTATAACGCCATTAATTTTTTTTACATATGGTTTAATATCATATAAAAAGAAAGTCGTTATTTATACTATAAATAATGAGAAGATGAAGGTTACAAAGAATTCTTATTATAATTTACAATTATTATTTTGTATAATTATTTGTATTTTACTAGTTTTTGAGAGCTTAATGGCTATTAACAGTATAAGTCTTTTTGCATGTTATTATATAGCTACATTTTGGTTGATGAATTATTTATTAAAGTTTATATCAATTAAAATGAAATATGTAAG
>CAMTIM010000041.1 GCA_947072565.1 uncultured Peptostreptococcaceae bacterium
ATATTAGATATGTATATATCCTTATTAGGGATAATAGTATTAGTACCAATATTTATGCCAGAAGAAGATGAGGATATAAAAGATTTGATAAAATCTAAAAAAGAATCTATAGCTATAAATTATTTAATAAGAATAACACAAGCAATAATGTTTTTAGTAATTATGGTGTTAGGATTTTTAGCTTATCTTAAGAGTGGAAATTGCACGTTTGATTTTTTACCATATTTTTATGGAACTATGTCAACTTGTATTTTTCTTGGAGGATTGGGTATCTTGTTATATTCTATAGTTGATAATATAGCTGTAGGATATATGCTTCCTATGTTATACTATATTTTATGTTACGGATCAGGGAAACAATACTTAGGAAAGTTTTATTTATTTTCAATGATGAAAGGCGATATTTTAGATAAAAAGTATTTATTAATTGCAGGAGCATTAATGATAATAGTTGGAATTTTTTATAGAATTAAAAAATAATTATACAATAAAAGCCAGCAAAGTATTTGCTGGCTTTTATTGTATAATTATTGGAAATTATTGTTCTCTAGAGTATGATATTTCATCATAAAGTTTTTTTGAAAGAATTTTATATTGTTTTAATTTATTAATATACCAAACACAGTTTAAGGTGAATAGAGGCAAACTTATCCCAGTAAAAATAACTACTTTAAGCAACTCATCATAGCTTTTGTCAATTATTATTCTAAATAAATGAAGGTAAGGTGCTATATATATAAGTCCGCAACAAACATACAAACTAAGCTTTGGTTTCAGTATTTTTTCGATTTCTTCTAATGAGTATTCATCAGATATCTTTTTTTTCATTGTAGTACTCCTTTTATGATAGTTATGCTTACTTTTGGGTATTTTTTATCTAGTTTCTTGTTTGATTTGAATATGTTTTTTCAAATCAAATAAGAAACAAATGATTGCCAATGCATTAGCAACATAACTTATGTATCCAAATACACCAACAGAAGCATTAGAAAATATCCTTACAATGTTATATATTGACAATGCTATTATTATCAATGCACTAATTATCAACATTTTTTTATTACTATTCTTGTTCATAAATTCTCCTCCAAGTAAAATATAAAAATTTTCAATCTTATTATACCATTTTTTGACATAAATATTATTATCAATAGTATATTCAAAAAACTACAAATAGACTTTTATATGAACTAGGTACTCTACTAGCATTAGTAATAGAAAGACTTTAAAATATATTATGGGATTTAAACTAAGAACACCGCAGTTTATGCAAATGGTAATAAACGATTTGAGAGAATGCCATAATAAAAATAAGTACACAATTGATATACAATGCGAACTACTTAATATTTTAAGAAATATAAATCCGTTTTCTTTTTAAATCAAGGAAATGGATTTTTATTTTTTTTATAAAGAAATCAAAAATATATTGACTTTTTAGTACGCTAGTACTAAAATTGAAATGTAGTACGTTCGTACTAAATAATGAAAGGATTAAAAAAATGGAAAAGAAAAAACTCATCATTGATGCCACAATTGAATTGATTAATAAGTTTGGATTTGCAAACTTTTCAGTAGGGAAAGTAGCAAATAAAATTAATGTAAGCAAGGGGGTTATTACATACCACTTTCCAACAAAAGAATCTTTACTGCAATCTGTTGTAGTGAGCTATTATGAGAATGCATCTAAATATATGGAACAACATATAAGACTGGATAAAGATGCTGTTGACACTTTAAATAGCTATATTGAGTCATGCTTATATTTTTCATATGAAAATAAGAAACAAACAATAGCTATAGTAGATATTGTACTAAACAGTCGTAATGAAGATGGAGAACTACTTTTTAAAGAGGATGATACTAGTATATATAAGCCTCTAATTGAAATATTCGAATATGGTCAAGAGGTTGAAAAAGTTTATAGAAATTTCTCACCAGAATTTATGTCAAAATGTATTAGAAGTATTATAGATTCTGTGAGTCTTTCAATTGCAAAAAATGAAATTGATAATGTAGAGGAGGCTATAAGAGAGGTAAAAACTATTTTTGAATTAGCAACAAAACTATAATTAATTGGAGGAATAAAAGTGAAATTATTTTTAAGAATTTTAGCAATAATATTGTTAGTATTACCAGCACAGCATCTGGTAAGAGGAATATTGCCAGGTATCATAGGAAACGGATATAAACTAGAGATATTTGGCTTTAATAATATAATGGTTATAATTATTTCAACTATTATGATAGGGTGTAGTATTTATCTATTCCATATAACTAAACCTTTTTTTGAAGATAAAAAGTAATAATATTTTTTTGAAGTTCACAAATTTTTTTTGTAGGTTTTAGTTCATAATATTAATATAATGCGAACAAAAAGTAGGAGTATATCAATAGATATACCACTACTTTTGTTATTAAAATTGTCTATAATATCAAAACTATATTAAAACATAGCCATTATTTATTATGTTTAAGCTTTCTCAATTCTAGGATAGCATTATATCCATCTCATAATGTTAAATAAATAGTTTCATCTGAAAACATAAATGCTACAAAATAATGAACTAACTCATGTAGACGTGCTATTATCGGAACCCAAAATATATAAACAAATATGTATATAATAATATTCACTAAAAGAAAATTTCAAATAAATTGCCAAAAAATTTTCTTATGTTTTTGTTTATAAATATTGCTACTAAAATTGATAATAGGCCAATTGTTGTCACTGTATATCCTAACATATCATTATATTTAAAAATAGATTAAATTCCAATCAATAATATACCAAAACATAAACTTACATATGAAATTAACTTCATTTGTATCACCTCCGACAATATTTATATTACCAAATTATAACAATTAAGAACTTTGTTTATATTATATATATTAATTTATAATTTTACAATTTTACAATTTTAAATTAATCTGATAAATCTATTTTTTATATTTTATGTCATATATAGTTGACATAAATACTTTCTGATAGTAAAATCATTACTAAAGTCACATATATATGACTTTTAAAGAGGTGAAATTATGAATAATATAAAAGAGTATAGAATTCTAGCTAAGATGTCTCAGTTAGAATTAGCGAAACAGGTTGATGTAGCACGGCAAACTATAAATTTAATCGAAAATCAAAAATACAACCCATCCTTAGATTTATGCATTAGGATAGCCAAGGCTTTAGGGACTGATTTAAATACACTATTTTGGATTAATGGGGAGGAGTAATAATATGAATAAACTAGAAAAGAAACTTTTAAAACATACCGTAGGATATTTAGAAGACAGAGATGAGTATCAACAAGGTGTAATCTATAAAACTTTTACAACGTCAGGTATATATTCATTTTATTTAATTACATTATGTATGCTAGTTAGTTTTGTTTTTGATACTATAAATCATACATTAACTTTTGGTACGTTAGCTTTATTGTTTATTCAACAATTTAATTGCTATTATATGTTTATTAAATTGAGAAAAAGTGGTGTTGATATAACCGAAGTTGATGACAATGCTACTTATTCTACACAGATAAAAAAATTAAGAAAACAAATTATAATAGTATCAACACTATGGGGATTTTCTATGTTTGTTATGACGGAATATATTTTTCCAACACTTTTGGGAGAAAGAATTAACATAGAATTATTTCAAATTTTTGTATTGATTTGTAGTACAATTTTCGTGGGAGTTAGTTTTTATCTTGTTGCAAAATCAAAATTGAAAAATGTTAGCGATGATTAAATAGTGAAAATAAAGATATAACTATATAATTATTTGACAACCAATTAACAAGTACATATTAGTAAATATTTATTATTGGTAATATATTAACAAAACTCTCATAGACATATAGAAAAAGATATATTTTTTTTATAGCTGTAGAAACCTAAAATTATAATGACTTTAGGTTTTTACGGTTAAAAACTATGTGGGAGGGGATGTTATGTTTAAAAAATTCACTAATGGGTGTGTTAAATTAGTCCAAAACTATTTACCAGATCCATTTTTATTTTGCATAATGATAACAATAGTAATATTCATATCAGGAATCATATTTACAGGACAAGGACCAATGGATATGGTAGTTCATTGGAGTGGAGGATTTTGGAGTTTGCTAGCATTTGCTATGCAAATGGCATTAGTACTAGTATTAGGTCATACTCTAGCAAGTGCTCCATCTTTTAAAAAAGTACTAACTAGATTAGCAAAAATACCAAAAACACCAACTAAAGCGATATTAATGGTAACTTTAATATCTTCATTAGCTTGCCTAATAAACTGGGGATTTGGGTTAGTTATTGGAGCTATATTTGCAAAAGAACTAGCAAAAGAAGTTGAAGGTGTTGATTATAGGTTATTGATAGCTTCAGCTTATTCAGGATTTTTATTGTGGCATGCAGGGTTATCTGGTTCTATACCACTTACAATAGCAAGTGGTGGAGATGTAGTCGTAAGTGCTACGGCAGGTGTAATAGGAGAACAAGGAGTTCCAACAAGTGACACAATATTTTCATTATCAAATATTGTTATAGTTTCAGTATTAGTATTGACACTGCCATTATTAAACAAAGCAATGCACCCAGCAAGTGACAAAGTAGTTGTAATAGATAAGAAATTATTAATAGATGATAACGTGTTTGTAGAAATGCCAAGAGATCAAATGACTCCAGCAGACAAGCTAGAAAATAGTAAAATTATTACTGCAATAATATCTTTAATGGGATTTTCTTATATAATATACTTTTTTATAAATAATGGATTTAACTTAAACCTTGATATAGTAAACTTTATATTCTTATTTTTATCAATTTCACTTCATAAAACTCCAAAGAGATTTTTACATGCACTAAGTGCTGCTGCTAAGGGTGCGGGACCTATAATGTTACAGTTTCCGTTTTATGCAGGGATAATAGGCATGATGACAGGTGTAAATGCACAAGGAGTATCATTAGCAATATTAATATCAAATTTCTTTGTAGCAATAGCAAATGAATTTACATTCCCAATGTTCTCATTTTTAAGTGCTGGAATAGTAAACTTTTTCATACCATCAGGTGGTGGGCAATGGGCAGTTCAAGCTCCTATAATGATGCCAGCTGGAGCAGCACTAGGTGTCGACCCTGCAAAGACTGCAATGTCAATAGCTTGGGGAGATGCATGGACTAATATGATACAACCATTTTGGGCTCTACCAGCATTAGGAATAGCAGGACTTGGAGCAAAAGATATTATGGGATTTTGCATAGTAGACTTGTTGTATTCAGGTGTTATTATATCTATGGGATTAATGTTTATAGGTATGTAGATATATTAAATAAAAAGCATGTAGATAAATTTTTTCATTAGTTTATCTACATGCTTTTATTAAAAAACTCTATAATTATTTAAATAAATATTCATATTCACCATAACCATTTTCTTTCATTTTATCTCTTTGTATAAATCTTAATGATGATGAGTTTATACAAAATCTTATACCACCTAGCTCCATAGGTCCATCTTCAAATACATGACCTAGATGATTGTCTCCTTCTTTACTTCTAACTTCGACCCTTTTCATTCCATGAGAGTAATCATATCTACCTATTACATTTTCACTATCTATTGCTTTAGCAAAACTTGGCCATCCACATCCTGAATCAAACTTATCTTTTGATGAAAATAGTACTTCGCCACTTATAATATCAACATATATTCCTTCTTCTTTATTATCATAAAACTCATTTTCAAAAGGTTTTTCTGTCATATTATTTTGAGTTACTTGAAATTGTAAATCAGTTAAATTTTTCTTAGCCCAATTTCGTTTTACAAATTCAAATCTACCGCTTCCCTTATAATATCTCTCATAGTGTTCTTTATTCTTTTTGTAATATCCTTGATGATATTCCTCAGCTTCATAAAATGTTGTGGCAGGTATTATCATTGTAGCTATTGGCTTTGTATAAATTCCATTTTTTTCTAATTCATCTTTTGAATTTATAGCTATATTCTTTTGTTCTTCATCATGATAAAATATTGCACTTTTATATTTATGACCTCTATCATTAAACTGTCCTTCTTCATCAGTTGGGTCAATTTGATTCCAAAATATATCTAAAAGTTGTTTATAGCTTATTACTTCATCGTCATAAGTTATTTGTATTGCTTCTATATGACCTGTTTTATCTGTACAAACTTCTTCATAAGTCGGATTTGGAGTTTCACCTCCTGTATATCCTGATACAACATTTTCTACACCATCATATTTATCAAAAGGCTTTACCATACACCAAAAACATCCACCTGCAAAAGTTGCAAGTTTTTTCATAATATCAACTCCTTAGGCAAATTTATATTATTATATATTCCCTAATAAAAGTTTTACTAACCAATATATTCAATTTTTAAGTAAATAAATTAGTGTAATCAATATTGATAGAGAGTTCAGTTAGCATAATTTTTGGTATTAAGGATATAATTTTAATTAAAGTAACAATTTATGATAAAATAAAAGTATTAAAGAAAGTATTATAAGTATTAGCAGGAAAGGAATTTTATTATGGAATTAATACTAGGCATTGGATTAGTAGCTTTATTTGGTAAAAAAATTATCAAAACCATAACCAGTACTATGGTTTTTTTATCTATATTACTTATATCTTTAGTATTAACTATTATGTACGGCATACCATACATAATAAGCCTAACAGTGTGTATATTAGTAAAATACGGATTGACAGATTTTATGATATCTATAAAGGACTTAAGTAAATCTTTAGTTATATCTAAAAATAGATACGATCATGGACATATTCAAAAACTTGTAAATATATTGGTAAACTGCAATTATTTTGTGTTTACATCGCTATGCTATTATTTTTTAGTTATTGAACTAATTAATAACAACTTAACAAATAACCAAACAAATCTAATAGTAGCCTCTATTATATTAGTAATTGGTATTAGAATTTTTAGAAAAATATTAGATAAAACTATTAATCAAAGATTATTTTCAGATTAAATTTGAAAAGTATATTAAAAGCACTCATATTTAAGTATGAGTGCTTTTAATATACTTACATAAAGCTATAAAAATAGTTGAACTTTCAACTAAAATATTGTAATATAAAAATATAGTTGAATATTCAACTAATATATTGATAAAGGGGGGATAAATATCGAGAAATTAAAAAGTGATGTGTTGAGGGAATTAGGCATTTTATCAAGAGCGATACACCACATAAGTGATGTAAAGTATAAAGAGTTTAATTTACAAAAAGGACAATTTATTTTTTTAACTCGTATATGTGAAAATCCTAGAATTAACTTTATAGAGTTATCTAATATGCTAAAAGTTGATAAAACAACTACAACTAAAGCTGTAAGTAAGTTGATTGACTTAGGTTATGTATACAAAGAATGCGATAAATTAGATAAAAGAGCCTATAACCTAATGCCAACTACAAAGGGTTTGGAGATATATGTCCATATAATTGAAGAAGAAAATAGAAGCATAGATGTTTGTTTTGATGGATTTAGTGAAGAAGATAAAGATTTAGCATTAGAACTTATGAGAAAAATGCGTAAAAATATAGAGTTAGATTGGACAAATACAAAGAATAAAGGAGATAGATAGATGATACGTAAAGCTAATTTAAATGATATAGAGCAGATAATGGAAATAATAAATACAACAGTTGAAGAAATGAAATCTTATAACAATACTCAATGGGACGAAAATTATCCACAAGCTAAAGATTTTGTAGAAGATATTGAATTAGGTGACTTATATGTTGAGAGCCAAGGAGATGATTTATTAGGTTTGATATGTGTTAATTATATACAACCAAAAGAATATGATGGTTTGCCATGGTCATCTAATGATAAATGTATAGTAGTTCATAGAATGGCAGTTAATAGTAAGTTTAGAAATAGAGGAGTAGGAGTAAAATTAATGAATTTTGCTGAAGAGTTAGCAATCAAAAATGGAGTTAATTACTTAAAAACAGATACTTATTCTATAAATATAAAAATGAATTCATTATTTAAAAAGTTTAATTATGTACTTGTTGGAGAGATGAGTTTTTTAGGTAAAGAAGCACCTTTTTATTGTTATGAGAAGGTATTATCTAACAGTAAATTATAATTCATAAATTTATTATATTTGTAAAAACACTCATATTTAAAGGTATGAGTGTTTTTTATATGTTTAATCATTATTTAAAAGAAGAGATAATGAGTATATAAACTTATAGAATTTAGCAAAATATATACATAATTTGAAAAGGAGATACTTATGAAGACATATACTTTTGAGAGCAGAGATGAAGCTGTAGAATTTTTAGATAAGCATAATTTTAAATATTATATTCCAAGAGTGAGAGAGTACATGAGAAATATTAAGGATGAGCTTAAGTATTATTATGTAGAGCTATCAGATTCTGATGAAGTGAAATATTGTGATATTATATCTATTAGTGGTGGGAATGGTATTAGAGAGAATTTCTTTGATATTAATAAACTTGATGAGTTTAAAGATACTGCTTACAATAGAGTAGATAGAGATAATAAGTACAAAGAAGGTATTGAGAATGGATATTTTTAATTAATTATAAGTAAACTGTAGATGGAGGGCGATGCTCTCCATTTTTTTATTATAAGAAAGTATTTATAAGATTAAAATTATCTCATCAATAAAACAAAAATAGAACGTATGGTTGTAAAAATAAAACAAAATATCAAAAATATGTTGCTAAATCACATTAAACATATTAAACTTAAACTATAAAGAGAACATAGTTCGAAAAACTGTTCGAATAAAACAAAACTAGGGGGATGAAAATCATGGCTTATAGTTTTCATAAAATGAATAAAGATATTTTAAGCTTTGACTGTAAAAATGAAGGCAACAAAATAATTTTAAATCACTACATAATGAAAAAAGTAAACTTCAACAAAATGAATGGAAGCCTACCAAAGGGATATTTTGAAATAACTTCAAGAAGTGCAGCAAAAGACTTGAACTTATCAAAGAGTACTATTAGCAGAATGATGGATGAATTTGTAAACATAGGGGTAATTGATATAGTAAAAAAATCAACTCTTGGGAGGGGTTCGTCTATATACAAATATATAACAGAAAGAGAAGGTAAAATTATGCAAACTAACGCGCCATTAAATGAGCCAATATATAAGACAGTAGATGGGACATTTAAAATAAGTGATTTCAAGGATTTAAGTAGTATAAACTATCCAAAAGAAAAGACAATAAAAGATTCAAAACATGGGACATCTAAAAGAGAGAATACAAAAAAAGAATTAAATAATATATATACTAGAGTGATAGATTATTTAAACAACAAATCAAATAAAAGATTTAAAAGCAACACCAAAAAAACTAAAACCGTTATAAATGCACGCCTTGACGAAGGATTTGTAGAGGAGGATTTTTACAAAGTAATAGATATAAAGTGTAGTCAATGGTTAAACAGTGAAATGGAAAAGTTTATAAGACCAGAAACATTATTTAGCAGTAAATTTGAAGGATACTTAAACGAGAAAAGTATAGTTAATGATGAAAAATTAGAGGAAATAGAGCCTTACGAAATAAACTTTAATTATTAGAAACAAGGGGATAATATTTATGGAAAATCTTAGTGCCACTCATGTAGAACAATCTATCTTAGGAAGTATAATTGTAGAGCCAAAGCTTTCATACAAGCTTGATGACGTAAATGAAAAAATCTTTACCACAAAACAACACATAGAAATACTTAACATTATGAAAAATTTAAACAAACAAAACAAAAGCGTTGATATACCTTCAATACTTAGCAAAATAAAAAAGGAAGAGCAAAATAGTTATTTAAGATATTTAACACAAATATGCTCTATAAGTCAAGGTTACGCTATTGATAGCCACATTGAAATTTTAAAAGATACATATATACGAAATACATTAACTAAACTTTCCATAGATTTTTCTTGTAACTTAAACGAAGGAAAAAACATATCATCAGTTCTTCACCAATTTGAAAGCTGTATAGATAAATTACTCAAAGAAAAAATAGAATATGACGATTCTATATTAGAAATAGCAAGCAAAACACTAGATTATTTAGAAAATGATACAGAGATAGGGTTTAAATTTGGAATAGAAATTTTAGATGATATTATTGGTGGATTGTACAAAGGGGAACTTACAACCATTGCAGCTAGAAGTGGAGTTGGAAAAACAGCTCTAGCACTTCAAATAATGTTAAATGCTGTATCACAAAACAAAAGGGTATTATTTATAAGTAGAGAGATGAGTAATGTACAAGTGTTTATGAGAAATATAACTAAAAAAACAGGGATAAGCAGCAATAAAATGAAATACAAAAACTTAGAAGAGAACGATTGGAAACCGATTATAGATTATATAAATGAGGTTACCAACAAAAACTTGATTTATATAAATGACAAAATAAGTACAGTTGGTGGAATTAAAAAAAGAATTAGAGAAATAAAACCAGACTTAGTGATAGTAGATTATGTACAGCTATTAACTATAGAAGAAAAGTTAAACAATAGAGAAAGAGAAGTAGCCACTTTATCTAGAGAATTAAAAAACATAACATTAGATTTTGAAATTCCAGTAATCCAACTTAGCCAATTAAATGATGAAATGAAAGATCTAAGACCATTTGGAGAAAGACCAATGAGAGATAGTAAAGCAATATTTCACGATAGCAACAATGTTGTATATATTCATCAGCCTTTAGGAAATGACTTTGAAAAAGCAATAGATAAAACTAAACTTGATAAATTTAGAGTAATGCAAATGAAAAATGAAGGAATTAAACTGCTTGATTTGATAATTGCAAAATGTAGAGATGGGGAAACTACTTATAGACACTATTGGTACAATGGACCGAGACTTCATTTTCAAGAAATTAAATACTAGGGGGAGTTAATTTGGATTTAGAATTTAGATTAGAAGATGTTGATGAGGATTTAATAGCTATAATAGATTTTATGGGGAAGAATTTATTTATAGAGTTTTGTGAAAAATTTGGAGGAGAGAGATTATACTTTCCGTGCAAAAATAGTATATTAAGACCGAGTAGGAATAGACAGATTGAAAAATTATACAATGGATACAATCACAAGTACTTAGCTAGAGAGTTTGGAATTAGCGTAACTCAAGTTAAAAATATATTAAAGAATGCAAAGAGGAACTGAAAAATTCAGTTCCTCTTTATATTACTTAATATGTAGGATGTTTTTGGATAATTCATTTATACTATCTGTTAGACTTGATAGTTTTCCTTCTATTCTTACCAACAAATACATTGATATAGCAATAGGAAATCCCACATTAGCTATTAGAGTTTGTAAGTCCATATACAAATCCTACTATATAACTAAATCATAGTTGTTAGTATCAGTTTGAACAATTTTTGCTCCAACTAATTCAACCAAAGCTGAACCATCAGGTATAAATATATCACTAGCTAGGATAACATCCATAGCAGTTTTTATTTCACTTTCAGCTAAGTCAGTTCTTGGGTTATCTATTGATATAGACACCTTTTTATCATTGTTAGTTTTAAAAGTCATTAATAATCTTTTTTTAGTTTCCATAGTTTTTATCTCCTCTTATTTTTATTTTTTTATTATTTAGATATTGTACAGTTGTCTATTTTCATTGCTTCTATTAAATCATGATCTTGAAGTGATGCAATTATCTCTGCAACTTCGTATACCTTGTCATTTGTAGCATCAGGTCGCACATTTGAAAAGCTCTTACTTTTTACTATAACTTTTCCGTTGTCATTTTTTCCGCAATCGAACCTCATTTTTAAACTTGATGGATTTTTAGTAGTTATTACTGCCATTTGTAAATTCCCCCTTTTAATTTTTTAAAGCAACTTTGCATTGCTTATACTTATATAGTACTAGGGGATGTGTATATGTAGTTAAAACAAAGGTGTACAATATTTTTTATGTGAAAAAAACTAAAAGACTAAATTTTGACACAAAAATGACATAGAAACGACACGAAAACGACATAAATAGATGGTACTATATATATCATCATCTATTTATAAGGGGGAGAAAAATATATGAAAAAATTTAAAAAGAATATAGTACTGCTTTTAGGGTGTGTGCTAGTTTTAGGTCTTACTGCGTGTAGTTCACAAGCTAAGGATTCTACAAAGTCTACATCAAAAGAAGGGAATAGTTCAAATTCACACTATCCTGTTACTATCACAACATATAATTATGAAAAAAAACCTGTAGAAATAACTTTTGAAAAAAAACCAGAAAACGTAGTGGCAGTGTATCAAAATTCAATCGAGACTATGTTAGCTTTAGGTTTAGAAGATAACATAAAGATGGCAGCTGGTTTAGACCATAGTGTAAAAGAAGAATATAGCAAAGCTTTTAGCAAAGTAAAATATCAAAAACAATTTACACCAGATAAAGAAACTATAATAATGGAAAAACCAGATTTTATATTATCTTGGTATTCAATATTTGATGAAAAAAGACTAGGAGATGTAGATTACTGGCATGAAAACGGAATAAATACATATATGTCTTTAAACAGTGGTGCGTCAGAAAATAAAACTGTAGAAAATGAAATAACAGATATATTAAATTTAGGAAAAATATTTGATGTAGAAGAAAAATCAAAGTCTATAGTTGATGGTATAAAAAAGGGAATTGACGATGCTAAAAGCAAAGTGAAAGACCAAAAAAAGCAAACTACTTTAATAATTGAATATATGGATGGTCAGATAAATACTTATGGAGCTAAAACATTAGGTGGAGATATGGTATCTATAGTGGGTGGAGAATTGTTAAATCCAGATGGTGGAAAGATCAGTGAAGAAGATTTAATAAAATTAAATCCAGATTCTATATTTGTTGTATATATGGATAGAAATGACAAAGAAGCTGCACAAGGTGAAATAAATAAAGTTTTAAATAATCCAGCACTTGATAGTTTAAATGCAGTAAAAAATAAAAGGGTAAATTCTATAGCATTAGGAGAGATGTATTGTAGTGGAATAAGAACTATAGATGGTATAAATACATTTGCAAATGGACTATATCCTAAGTTAGATAAGTAGGTAAATGTATGCAAAAACAATTAAACATACCAAATAAAAAAACTAATATACTAACAGAAACACATATATATATGTGTGTTTTTGTTGTGTTATTAGTAGCGTTAATTTTATCTATTGGCTTTGCTGTTACAATTGGCTCAGTAGATATAAGTATAAAAGAAACGTATACCATCATATTGAATAAAATATTTAATATAAGTCAAGATGAATCACTAAAAAATGGAGCAGTACATGATGTTATTTGGCTTATAAGGTTACCTAGGATTATACTTGCTGTTGGCGTAGGTGCAGGGTTATCAGTTGTAGGTATAGTAATGCAAGCAGTAGTTAAAAATCCAATAGCAGATCCATACATATTAGGTATATCATCAGGGGCATCATTAGGTGCAACTATGGCTATAATGCTTGGTGTTGGTGCTATGTTTGGGAGTAACTCTGTTGGAATAGCTGGATTTATAGGAGCATTGACAGTATCAATATTGGTATTATTAGTAGCAAATATCGGTGGAAGGGCTAATTCTATAAAACTACTTCTAGGTGGAATGGCTATAAGTTCTATGTGTAGTGCATTTTCTAGTTTCATAGTCTATTTTGCAGATGATGCACAAGGAATGCAAAAGATAACATTTTGGCTTATGGGAAGCTTAGCAGGAGCAAAATGGGAGCAAATTAAATTTATTTTACCTATAGTATTAATGGGAACTATATTTTTCATAACGCAATATAGGATATTAAATTTAATGTTATTAGGTGATGAAGTTGCAATAACATTAGGTACGGACCTTCATAAATATAGACATTTATATCTAATAGTAACATCACTACTAATAGGTTTATTAGTATATTCATCAGGTATGATAGGCTTTGTAGGTTTAGTTATACCGCATATAGTAAGAATGATATTTGGCACAAATCATAAAAAAATAATACCTATAGCTGCCATAGTTGGAGCTATATTTATAATATGGGCAGATGTATTATCTAGAACTTTAATAGATGGAACTGAGATACCTATAGGAATATTAATTTCTATGGTAGGAGCGCCTTGCTTTATTTGGTTAATGATTAAGAAAACTTATGGTTTCGGAGGAAAAAGTTAATGAATATAAAAGCTGAGGATATTAAAGTAAATATAGGAGAAAAAAATATTTTAAAAGGCATAAACATAGATGTAGATAACAAAGAGTTTATAGGTATAATAGGTCCAAATGGAAGTGGTAAATCAACATTTTTAAAATGTTTATATAAAACATTGAAGCCATCAAGCGGCATTATCAAATTAGATGATATTAATATGTCAAATATTTCTGCAAAGAATAGTGCTAAGAAAATGGCTGTAGTTGCTCAACATAATTACTATGATTTCGATTTTAAAGTAGAGGATATTGTGTTGATGGGAAGGTCTCCTCATAAAAAAATGATGGAGAGAGATTCTAAAAGAGATTATGATATTGTAAATGAAGCACTAGAAAAAGTTGATATGATAAAGTTAAAGAATAGAAATTTTAATACTTTATCAGGAGGAGAGCAACAACGTATAATACTAGCAAGGGCATTGGCTCAACAAACAGATTGTTTAATATTAGATGAACCAACTAATCATCTAGATATTAAGTATCAATTACAATTAATGAATACCGTTAAAAATCTAAATATCGAAGTGATTGCAGCGATACATGATTTAAATATAGCTTTAATGTATTGCGATAAAATCTATGTTTTAAAGGATGGAAACATAGTATCTTTCGGAGCGCCTAAAGAAGTTTTAACTAAAGAATTAATAAGAGATGTATATGAGGTAGATGCTGTAATAAACAGAGATGAAGAGGAAAATATAGTTAATATATCATATAAACCATATGTATACTCTTTAGATTAATTGGTAAAGTTTTTTGTTAGAAACTTTGTTTAGTTATCTATAAAATTATATTAAAAGATGATTTTATGGAGGAAATATTATGAAATTAAAAAGAGAAGATATAGGAGATAAGTTAGAACTTTTATTTGAAATTGTAGGTGAGGAAAAGTTTTTAGAGATAGCAAAAATGTATGGAGGGGCAAATTTATATGTGCCAACTTATGCTAGCGTTATTAGAAATAGCAGAAATAGAGAAATTATTAGTAAATACAACGGTGTGAATGCTATGTATTTGTCTAAGGAATATGGAATGTGCGTTAATCAATTAAATAGAATAATTTCAGATTCTAAATAGATAAAATTTATTTATATTGAAATTGGACAATAACTATCATACTATTTTAGATATAGTACAATATTATAATACGATAATTTCAATACTTTTATGAAAGATGCGACCGGTTTTTATACGTATCTCGGTTTTCTCATGTTTAGGAGGAGAAATATGAGAAAAATGTTTTTTAAGTATAAATGGTTAAATCTATTTATACTTATTTTTATATGTCTTACAAGTCTAGCGCAAGTTCTTGCAGCACTATCACTAAGTAATCTGTTAAATACAGCTTTATCTAAAGATCTAAATTTACTATTTAAGTCTTTCATTCTAGTTTTTATTATGTGGATGCTATATGCTGCCTTTGAGATAATCTATGGAAATCTACAGGCTAAATGTATTTCAAAGATGAATACTGACCTAAGAAATCAAGTAACTAAATCTATTGGTTGTATGAGTTATGAAGATTTTAATAAAAAAGATACAGGTAATTATGTATCTTGGTATACAAATGATATTAATGAAATTGAAAATACTGCATTTAAACCAGTATATTCTATAATATTTAAGGTAGTTAATTTAGTATTTGTAGTAACAGCGGTAACAAATATTCACTATTTGATAACAATAACTATGGTTATAGCAGCGGCTATTCTTATAACAGCACCTAAGTTGTTTACAAAGAAAATATCTAAGTTATCATTTGAACAGTCTCTAAATCAAGAGACATTTACAAAAGATATAAAAGATATATTGTCAGGTTTTTCTACATTAAAGGTTTATAATTCATTAGATATATTTAATTTAAAAGCAAATAAATTGAGTTTTTCACTTGAGAGTTGCCGAATTAGACTCACATATCTAAAAAATAATGTTAGTTTCATAATAGGGGTATTAAATGTTATATGTCAACTTTCATGTTATTTTATAGCAATATATCTAGTGACTATAGGTAAAATAGAGATTGGTTCAATACTTGCTGTAAGTAACTTAAGTGGAAATTGTTTTAACTCTATTAAATCAATGACTAGCGACTTAGTAACTTTTAGCGGTGGTAAAAAGGTGTTTGAAAAATTAGATTCACTAAAAAAATATTCACAAGAAAAATCATTAGATTTATTAACATTAGACTCATTTGAAAAAGACATAACTATTGAAAATCTTAGCTATAACTACGGAGATAAGCAGGTACTTAATAATTTAAATATGGTATTTGAAAAAGGCAAAAAATATGCACTTGTAGGTCCTAGTGGATGTGGGAAATCTACATTACTTAAAATATTAATAGGTCATATTAATGATTTTAACGGTGATGTGTTTATTGGAAATCATGCCATTAGAGACTATGATTTGAAATCTATTTATAACAATTTTGCATATATAGACCAAAATGTATATTTATTTAATTCAAGTGTTATAGACAATATATCTGTATATAAAGATGATTATTCTAGGGGAGATTTAGAAAAAGCATTAATGGGAAGTGCACTAGATGATTTTATAGATAGTGATAAATTAGAATATGATGTTGGCGAGGCTGGAAAGAATTTATCTGGAGGTCAAAGACAGAGAATATCCATAGCTAGAGCATTATTAAATAAAAAATCAGTGATTTTAATGGATGAAGGAACTTCTGCATTAGATAAGAAAAATTCTTATATTATTGAGGAAAAGTTACTTAAAAATCCAGATATTACTCTTATTGTAGTAAGTCATAATATAAATGAAAATCTCATAGAATTATTTGATAATATATATGATTTAGAAAATTTAAGTAAAGCATAAATAAGTAGTTCCTATATTATTAACAATATGATATATAGTTTTATATAATCCATGGGATTCAAAGATATGTATGAAAATCGGAAACATCTTTGATAAAAGTATTGATAATAGAGTAAAAACTGTACATAAAATTAAAAAAATATGTACAGTTTTTAATTTTTTTTTGAGTGACTTATTTATAGGTCATTTTTTTGTGCATATTTTTAGATTATAAATCGGTTAAAATATAATTTTTTTTAGAAAAACACTTATTATTACCAATATTTTACAAATGTTTTCCTGAAAATAAAAAAATTTGTTGGAAATGTTTAGAAATTTTTAGTTAGATATATTACTAATATAGAAAATGATTTTTTAAAAATTGGTTTATTTTACAAAATTAGACTAATTTTACAAATAAGTTATAGCAATATGTTGAATGTTGAAATACTTTAAATTATAGAATAATTATTCTATTTTAAATAAAGGAAATTTTTGGAAATATTTGAATATAAAATAATTAGATACAAAACAATGTGTCGACCGATGTCGAAATTCTTGTTTACAAATAATATTATTGCACTTATAATGGAAGCATAAGTAGGTTGTTAAAAATTTACTTAAATAACATATTTTAGAAAAGGGGAATAAAGTTATGTTAGAATTCAAAAGAGATATCCAAAACACTTGTAACAATGATGAAGTAGTACAAGCAGCGCCAGGTGCATGCTGCTGTTGTAGTTGCTGCTGTTGCGTATCAATATCAACTGGTAGTGGTAGTGCATCATCTTCAGGGCAATAATACATATCTAATCAAGTAAGGAGAGGATTTTTCCTCTTCTTATGATACAAAAAGAGGTGCATTTTATGTTTAAAAAGAAAAATAAGAAAAAAAGCAATGCCAATATGTATCCATATGAGATGGATATAATATCATTTAACACTCAATACTCTAACATGTCTATTTATGCGGACAGCACTGTATTAAAAACTCCAGACAGTGTTTTGAAAGCTAACTTATATTCTAAAGAAAATAGGTTTTTATCTGAAGAATACCTACTAAATTATAAAACTAATAACGACTCTTTAGGATTTAGAATGGGGTTGTCAAATTTCTATAGACAAAGTTCAACGCTTACTTGTGCTAACAAAGAACTAGAAGAAGAACTAGACGATGCGATTGAACTTGTAAAACCTAAAAATATAAAAGCATCGTTAGGTGCAACTATAAAGCTAAGACGAAGTGTAAGAAATTATGTAAGTAATAAATTATCAATGCAAGAGTTGTCTAATATTTTATATTATGCACAGGGAGTATCAGCCCAAATGAATTTAGACAATAATGGATATGGAAACGACAATATAAAACTTAAAAATAATCCATCGGCAGGAGGATTATATCCAATAAACCTATATATGTATCTAAGTAATGTGGAGGAAATAGAAGATGGATTCTATCTATATTATCCTTACTCTCATTCTATAAAACCTATAAATTTAAATGTATCTGATCTAAATCAAGACAAATTTGCTGAACTTGTAAATATAGCTACTCAAAATATAAATGTATTCTTTATTTATGTATACAACTTACACATGAATAGTAGAAAGTATGGAGATGCAGGGATGAATTATGCACTTATAGAAGCTGGAGAAATAGCTCAAAATGTTCAATTAATAGCTACGGCAATAGGATATGGAAGTTGCGATATAGGTGGATATGAAAAACAATACCTAGAAAAATTATTGAAGATAGATGGAATAACTAATCATGTAGTTCATATGACTATAGTAGGGAAAGAAGGATCTTAGATGAAAAAGATTTATTTTGCAAATGATAGCCTTAGAATTTTTTATAACGACAGTGAAATAAGATTTAAAATTGGTATTTGGAATTATAATGAAGCTATATTAAACCTAAATAACGAAGATGAAGAATTTAAAGAGAACATTAAACCTATATTAAATAAGCTAAAAATTAATACAGGTGTAGATATAGAAGATGTAGAAAAGATGGAAATATCTAGTGAAAATAAAGATAAAATATTAAATATACTAGACGGATTAACTCAAAACAGTATGTTAGTTATAAAAGAAAACAGAAACTTATCAAATGAGATAACTATGTCATTACTTGGTGAATATAAGCCATTGTTAAAAAATAGCCAAGTTTTAAATGAAAAATTATTGTTTGTAACTGACAGTAGTTATTGTGAAAAAATGGCAAAAATATTAATAAATGAAATGAATATTAATATGGATATAGCTACCGAACAAATGTTTGAAAGATTTAGAGATGCAGACTTAACTACTAATATAGATGCTCTAAAAACAGCAAGTGATATGTACAGATTAAATGAAATAACTAAGGATTACAAAGGAATCGTAGCTTGTTTTAAAAAACCTGAAATACAAACCCTAAGAAATATAAACAGACTATCTATAGAAAAAGAAATGCCAATTATAGTATCATTTATAGATGGACCATTCATAACTATGCTTAGTACAAATACCCCTAAAACTGGATGTGTGGAATGTTTTGAACAAAGAACATTATCTAGATTAGAGGATCATGTATCGTATGATGTTTTCTCAAAATTCAAATTTGAAAACTCAACAAAAGAAGAAAATAAAGGAATAATACCTATAATAAATATACTTACAAACCTAGTAATATCAGAGGCATTCTTGCTATCTAATTACAAAACAACTAAATTTGAAAATAGAGTATTAAACATATACGTTCCAACGTTAGAAATTCAAGTTCAAGATTTATTAAGAGTACCTTATTGTCCAGCATGTGGTAATGTGTCTAAAGCTAAGTTTAGAGAGTTGAATGTATCATCTAGAACTGTAGTAGATAATATACTAGATAGTTTAGAAGAGGAATTAT
>CAMTIM010000042.1 GCA_947072565.1 uncultured Peptostreptococcaceae bacterium
CTATAAAAATACAGTAAGTATTATAATACTTACTGTATTTTTATAGATTGTTAATTTTTTATATATTTATTTTATACTTTGAGGAAAATTAAATATATTATATGGATCATACTTTTCTTTTACTTTTCTTAATCTACAAACATTTTCACCATAATAATCAAATTCATAATTAACAAGTTGAAAAAGAGGAAAATTTATATATGAACCTTCTGTAATATCATAAATATATTGAAAATTTTCCAATACCCAATCAACATTTTCTTTCTTATATAAATTATCTTCCCATATAGATTGTATTAGTAATATATAATTAGCATCCCTATAATAATATGCACTATCACACTTACCTACATCTTTGACCTTTCCACCTAATCCATAAATATTTACAGCGGTTAAAATAGATCCTTTTGGTCTGTTTTGATTGACGATATCTACTAAATTTGATATTTCTCTTGATTTATAATATCGATTTACAAATCTACCAGTTGATTTAAAATGTTCATATGGTGGATATCCACTTGCTATTTTATTTACTACCTCTAGAAACAATTCATACTGTAAATATATTTTTGCTCCTTGTATATTATAAAATGGTTCTAAAAACTTTTGTGTTTCTTCTACATTTTTATAACTTATTCCTCTTGCATAAGCATAAACTCCATCGTCTATTGTATTATATAGCCCACCATTTAAATTTATATTCTCATCAACTTCATCAATCCAAGTTTGCCAAGTATTTAAAAATTCATGCTGTATCTCTTTGCTAGCATTTGGATAATATATTTGGACATAAGTTACCTTGTCTACTTTAGGTGGTAATCTAAACTTCATAGATACTACAACACCAAAATTACCACCACCAGCACCTTTTAATGCCCAAAATAAGTCTGGATTTATATTTTTATTAGCTTTTAATATATTCCCTTTATAGTCAACTAACTCTACCTCTAATAAAGAGTCACATCCAAGACCAAATTTTCTAGATGAGTACCCCCAACCTCCTCCTAGTGAATATCCACTTACACCTACTGTTGGGCATGCTCCTCCTGGAAATGGATACCCTTGTTTGGATATATAATTATATAATTGGCTATTATTAATACCTCCACCTACTGTAACTGTATTTTCTATATAGTCAATATTAGCGTTATTTATTTTACTTATATCTATAACTACAACTTGATTTCCAGTTGAATAACCTTCATAGTTATGCCCACCAGATCTTATTCTAATTGGTATAAAGAGTTTTTTTGCATATAATATAGCTTCTACTACATCAGATGTATTTTCGCAATACACTATAGCTATAGGGTATTTTTGTATTGACCTATTCCATTCTTGCCTAGCTTGTTCATATTCTATATCTTCTTGAGTTATGACTTTGCTTTCTAAATTACAAAATACGATATTTTTCAATATAATCACCTTAAAAAAGTATTTTATTACCCTTTATAATATGCATTTTTTTTATTAAAGTGCTTAATTCTCATACATTCAAGTTTAACTATTATTATTTAAGTTGCTTTCTTTGATTAAAGAAATCTCTATATGCTAGATATACTGATATTATTACTGCTATAGAAACTGATGATAGTATCATAAACGTAACCATAATTTGAAATTTTATTGCAATAATAGGAGATACTCCACCTAATATAAGTCCTGTCATCATACCTGGTAAAGATACTATTCCTAATGTTTTTGCTGAATCTATCGTTGGTATTATTGCCATTTTTACACTATCTTTTATTATTGCTTTAGATGCATCATTTATATCGCTTCCTAGTGATAATTTGACCTCTACTTCATTTCTTCTATTTTTAAAACTAGTATTTAAATTTCTATATGCTAGGCCTATAGCTACCATAGAGTTACTAATTATCATCCCTCCTACTGGTATGATTTCATTAGGTACAAAATGTATAGCCTTAGAAATAACTAATACAGACAATGTAATACTTGTTCCTGATATTATTGCTATAAAAGCTATTTTTTCACAATTTTTAATTCCTTCGCCTCTTTTTTTAGTATTTAAATCAGCATTAATTATCATAATTAAAACTAGCGAAAGTGTAAATATAGGGTTTTCCATTCCAAATATAAATTCTAATATGTACCCAACTATTATTAATTGAATTATTGCTCTTAGCATACTTATAACTATTTCTTTCTCTAATCCCAATTTTTCCTTATGCGATATAAATATAGGTATGATGATTAAAATCGATGCTATTATTAGTGACATAGTTTCCATTATTTAAATATCTCCTCTTTAATTATCTTTCCTTCTTCAATACAAATTCTTTTATTAAATATAGATTCACTTTGTTCTAGATTGTGTGTTATCCAAATTACTGTAACACCACTTTCATTCATTTCCTTAATTAAATTTTCAACCAACTTTGCATTTTGATAATCTAACCCAGAAGTAACTTCATCTAAAAGTAATATATCTGGTGTATATATTAAATTTCTAATAAGCGCTATTCTTTGTTTTTCCCCACCTGACAATGAATTTATATCTTTTTGTAAGTAACTTTCATCTAGATTAAATTTATTCATATATTCTTTTATTTTCAGTTTATTTATTTTTTCTTTTCTTATTTTGAATGGATATTCTAAATTATCACAGACACTATCTCCAAACAAATATGGTAGCTGTACACAGTAGCTTATATTTTTTCTAAGATTAATTGGGTCGTAAGTATTATAATTTTTTCCATTATATAGGATTTCTCCTTCTATTTGTGTTACTAAATCTGCACACAGCTTTAATAAAGTACTTTTTCCTGATCCTGATTTACCTATTACAGAAATACAGTCACCTTTATTTATCTCTATGTTTATTCCATTTAATATATCTGTATTTTCAAATGAATACTTTATATTTTTCAAACTAAGTATACTCAATATTATACCTCCATGTATTTTAATCTGTATCTATGCCTAATATATTTCATACTATAATATATTATAACTTAGTTTTTTTTAGTTGCAAATTTTTCCACATTTATTATAAGCTAAAATAAGACCTACATTTGTAGATACAAATGTAGGCCTTATTTTTTTAATCACTACTTAAGTTTTAATCTATTTTTTCATAGGAAGGCTAGAATCTCCACCCCATTCGTATATAGACCCTTCATAATTTTTAACATTTTCAAAGCCAACTGCTTTGAGGATCATGGCTGCATAGCCAGATCTAATACCCATAGTTCAGTATAATACAAAATTATCTTCTGGTTTAACTCCTATTGATTCCATAATTTTTTTAATTTCATTTTTACCTTTTGGTGTTCCATCATCATTTAAAAGTTCTAACCACGGCATGTTTATAGCACCTTTTATATGACCACCTCTTGGCTCTCCTACTTTTTGAGAACCTTCATATTCACCTTTTGTTCTAACATCTATAACAACTGTTTTTCCTAAATTTTCTTTTACATACTCTTTTGTAGCTATGTAACTAATATCGTAATCCTTTAACTCTAACCCTTTAGTCGCTGTTGCTTTTGATACTTTATCAGTAATTTCATACCCTAAATCTTGCCAGTAACTTAGTCCACCCACTAACATTTTCACATTATCAAGTCCTGCAATTTTAGACTGCCATACAGCTCTTCCATCTGCACCTGGACCTTTAAACACATCAGAATAAAATACTATGGTTTTATTATTATCAATTCCTAATGATTCCATTTTATTTTGTAATTTAGATTTATCTAAAATAGTTCCCCAACCTGGATCTCCTATTTTATTTGATATATCTGAAAAAGCATTGATTCCGATATTAACAGCCCCTGGTATATGTTTTTTTTGATATACTTCAGGTTTATTACAATCTAATAATATAATATCTTTCTTACCTATAACTTTATTTAATTCTTGTGGTGTAATAAAATAATCTACATTTTTGTATTCACTTTCATTGAATTGCGCCTCATTGTTGTTCTTATTAGAATTGCATCCAACTAGTAATGTCGAAAGCATAAATGAAAATGTAAGCAATAATATACTAACTTTTTTTCTCATTTTTTCTCCTCTCTGATTTTTATAAGCTTAATTAGTACAAATTATGTATTATCATAAGGTACTTAATTTTAAGATAATTTCAATAATTCAAATTATCTTTCACTTTATCAGTTTACTACATTCGACATTTTTCTTAAAACAGTTTCTATCTATATTCAAGTTTCCTTAAATAGATTTTATCTATTTAAATAATTTCCTTATATCTCCGATTTAATTAGAGTTGAAACAATAGGAAATATCATAATCAAAATTCCACCAATTAAATATTTAATATCTGAAAAATTAAATATGTTTCCAATTAATATTATAG
>CAMTIM010000043.1 GCA_947072565.1 uncultured Peptostreptococcaceae bacterium
TTTCACCAACCATAGCTAACACTTCTTTTAAGTATTTATCTATGTGATTAGATATACGCTTTTTCATAGAAGCATATGTTTTATCATTTAAATTTAATCTATAATTGTCTAATCTATATGTGTCACCTAAATCTACAAATACAGCATCAGTTTCTTTATAGTATTTTTTAGTTTCTTTTATCAATTTATTATAATCAGTGCTTATTCCAAATGGCATATTAGCATCTTTAATATTGATATCATCAATATTACCAGCATCTATTCTTCCATATTGGTCCATTGCAACTAATCCTATGTTTCTATTTTTTGTAAGTTCTCCATTTTTTATAATATCACTATTTCCTAAAACTGATGTTTTAAGTTTATTTTGTGATAAAGTTTGTCCAAGTGCTCCTAGTGTAGAACCATACTGACCATTGTCTACATTTTCATTTATTGATTTATTGATGCTTAAATCATTTATTGCTTTTGCACTTTTACCTGTTGTTGCTTTGAATAATTTTTCAGTTTCTTTATTTATTTGTTCAAAATTGATGTTTTGCTCAGCGGATACATTGGCTCTTCCACCAGCTCCCATACTTGCATATGATCGTCTGTCATCGGTACCTTTATCTCCTCTTATGTTCATAAGTCCTACATAACCTCTATTTTGAACTTCATTTTCTAATGTGGGTATCTGTAGCATGCTTACTAGGTTAGTTCTATTCATATTAATAAATATAACTTTGCCTTTTTCATTGGCAAAGCTATATTTAGGAATAGAAATTAGGAGTATTAAAGCTACTGCTAATAATGATACAATCTTTTTTTTCATAAGATTGTCCTACTTTCTATTTAAATAATGAGTTATTACTTCTTCAAGTATTTCATCTCTTTCAAATTTCTTTATTACAGTTCTTGCATCTTTATAACTAGTTATATAACTAGAGTCTCCAGAAAGAATATATCCTATAATTTGGTTGATTGGATTGTATCCTTTTTCAAGCAATGCTTCATATACAAAATCTATACTTTGCTCAACACTCATTTTTTCAGTTACTACACCTTCAAATTTCATAGTATAATCTAATTCTTGATCCATATTAAAAACCTCCTTGAGTAAATTATTTTACTTGTGATTTTACAACTTCACTAGCTGCATTCAATGCGTCATCAACCTTAAGTACATCTGGTGCTCCAGCTTGAGCCATATTAGGTCTTCCTCCACCTTTTCCACCAGCTATAGATGAAATTTCTTTAACTATGTTTCCACAGTGTATTCCTTTTTCGATTACATCTTTAGTTGCCGTAACTACAAAGTTTATTTTACCATCAGCTACATTAGCAAGTACTACTACTCCAGAAACTAATTTATCTCTTAAGCTATCTGCAACTTCTTTTAATGTATTCATGTCCATTCCTTCAAACTTAGAACAAACTAAATCAACTCCATTTGCATCTATCTTAGAATCTAATACTGAATCCATTGATTGTAAACTCATTTTAGTTTTTACATCATGTAATTCTTTCCCTAAGTTTTTGTTTTCCTCTAATAAAGATGTAACTCTTAAAGCTAGTGTATCTTCTTTAACTTTTAAATTTGAACAAACATTAGATATAAGTTCTTCTTTTTCTTTTAAATAGTTGTATACAGATCTACCTGTTATAGCTTCTATTCTTCTTACACCTGCTGCTACTCCACCTTCAGATAATATTTTAAACATACCTATTTGAGAAGTGTTAGTTAAATGTGTTCCTCCACAAAGCTCTATTGAATAGTCACCCATAGAAACAACTCTTACGTCATTACCATACTTTTCTCCAAACAGAGCCATAGCTCCTTTTTCTTTAGCTTCATTTATGTTCATATTTTCGCAATTTATTGTATATGCCTCTAATATTGCATCATTTACCTTATCTTCTATAAGCTTTATCTCTTCTTTTGTTATAGCTTCAAAATGAGTAACATCAAATCTTAGTCTATCAGGAGTAACAAGTGATCCAGCTTGGTTAACATGATCTCCAAGTACATCTTTTAATACTTTGTGAAGTATATGTGTAGCACTATGATTTCTTGCAGATGCCATTCTTATTTCTTTATTTACTATTGTATTTAATTTTTCATTAGTATTTACCATTCCACTTTTTACAACACAAATATGTTTTATAGTATTATTTGCACCTTTTTTAGTGTCCAGTACTTCTATTACTATGTCTTCGTTTTTATTAATTAACAATCCAGCATCTCCAGACTGTCCTCCACCTTCTGGGTAGAAAGTTGTTTTGTCTAAAACTATAACAACCTTATCACCAACTGTAGCAGCTTCTACAATTTCATTGTCTTTTACTATAGCTTTAACAACTCCATCGCTTTTTAATTTGTCATATCCAACAAATTCAGTATTAATTGAAGAATCTAGTTTTGATAATGGATCTTCTTTCCAGCTTTCTCCATCCATATTTCCTCTTGCATTTCTAGCTCTTTCCCTTTGCTTATTCATTTCATCATTGAAAGCGTCTTCGTCTATTAAAAGATTTTCTTCTTCTAGTATTTCTTTAGTTAAATCTATTGGGAATCCAAAAGTATCATATAATCTAAATGCATTTTCTCCACTTAAAGTATTTTCTTTATTCTTCTTTAAATCATCTATGTAAGAAGATAATATTTCACTTCCTTGATCTATAGTTTCATTAAATTTTTCTTCTTCTATTCTTATAACTTTTTTAATGTAACTTTCTTTTTCTACTAGTTCTGGGTAAGCTTCACCACTTACTTTTATAACTTCATCAACTAGTTTGAATAAGAAGTTTTCTTTAACTCCTAATAATTTACCATGACGTGCAGCACGTCTAAGTAATCTTCTAAGTACATATCCTCTTCCTTCATTTGATGGAAGTACACCATCTGCTACTAAGAAACTTACAGCTCTTATATGGTCTGTTATTATTCTTACTGAAGTATCTGTTTTATCATTTGTGCCATATTCTACCCCTGCCATTTTCTCAACAGAATTTAATATGTGCTTTATAGTATCTACATCAAATATAGTGTTAACTCCTTGCATTATACAAGCAATTCTTTCTAGTCCCATTCCTGTATCTATATTTTTATTTTCAAGAGGAGCATAATTTCCTTCTTCATCTCTATTAAATTGAGTAAATACATGATTCCAGAATTCTAAGTATCTGTCACAGTCACATCCTGGTTTACAGTCTGGATTATCACATCCATATTCTGGTCCTCTATCAAAGTGTATTTCTGAGCAAGGTCCACAAGGTCCTATACCTATTTCCCAGAAGTTGTCATCTTTTCCAAGTCTAACTAGTCTCTCTTCAGGGAATCCCATTTCTTTTGACCATAGATCATAAGAATCATCATCTTCTTCATATACAGTTACCCATATTTTATCTTCAGGTATATTTAAATGCTCTGTAACAAACTCCCATCCCCATTTGATAGACTCTCTTTTAAAGTAATCTCCAAATGAGAAGTTTCCTAACATTTCAAAGAAAGTAGCATGTCTAGCTGTTTTTCCTACATTTTCTATATCACCAGTTCTTATACACTTTTGACAAGTACTCATTCTTTTACTTGGAGGTACTTCAACTCCAGAAAAATAATTTTTAAGAGGTGCCATTCCAGCACTTATAAGTAATAAACTTTTATCATTTTGTGGTACTAAAGAATAACTCTCCCTTACATAATGATCCTTAGATTCAAAAAAATCTAAAAATCTACTTCTTATTTCGTTTAATCCCATTTGTTGCATTTTAAAATTCCTCCTACATTATGTAATTTCATTTATTTTAAACAATAAAATTTTTTCACAAATTAAATATAAATTTCTATCTTATATAAAAAACCTCGCGCCTATAAAAACTTATAGGGGCGAGGATTACTTTCGCGGTACCACCCTAATTATCATAATAAATTATGACATCTTCGGAAAACCTTAGCTATAACGTTACTACCGTCAACCTCTACTAAAATTTCAAGATTGATACTCAAAGACTGCTTCAATTATTCTATTCTAAGGGTTTACACCATGTCCCTCTCTCTATAAGATATCAAATAACTTACTACTTCTTATCACTGTATTAAATTAATTAAATTTTATATTACATTATATATTTTATATTACTAAATTTTATATAATTAATCAATACCTAATCTATTATTCCGCCACCAATTACTACATCTCCGTCATACATTACAACAGATTGGCCTTTAGTTATAGCCCTTTGTGGTTCATCAAAAACTATTTTTATAGTATTTTGTCGAATTTTATATATAGTAGCTGGAGATGGTTTTGCTGAGTATCTTATTTTAGCTTGTACTCTTTTAGGCTCCTCTATATCATCAAATGGTATAAAGTTAACATCTTTAGCTATAAGTTCTTTATTAAATATATCTTCATTATCTCCTAATACTACAGTGTTTCTCTTAGCATTTATATCAACAACAAACATAGGCTTTCCAAATGCTATTCCAAGACCTTTTCTTTGACCTATAGTATAATTTATTATTCCATTGTGCTTTCCTAATACATTACCCTTAGTATCTACAAAGTAGCCTTCTTCAATTCTTTTTTTGGAATGTTTTTTTACATATCCAGCATAATCATTGTCTTTTACAAAACAAATTTCTTGGCTGTCTGGTTTATTGTGAACGTCCATTCCCATTTCTTTTGCTATTTCTCTTACTTTGTCTTTTTCATACTCTCCTATAGGAAGCAGAGTATGTTCTAGTTGCTCTTGAGTTAAGTTATAAAGTGCATAAGTTTGGTCTTTTTTATCTGTAACTGATTTTTTAAGTAAAAATCTATTATTTTCTTCGTCTTTTTCTATTTTAGCATAATGTCCTGTAGCTACGTAGTCACAACCTATTTGACGAGCTTTTTTAAAGAAATCATCAAATTTTATATGTTTATTACAAGCTATACAAGGATTAGGCGTTCTTCCATTTAAGTATTCATCTATAAAAGGCTCTATTACCTTTTCTTTAAATACATCACTAAAATTTAATACATAAAAAGGTATACCTATACTATCTGCTACCTTTCTTGCATCTTCAACTGCAGCTAATGAACAACATCCACCTTCATTTTCTATTAGCTCATCATCATCATCTTGCCAAAGTTTCATAGTTACTCCGATTACATCATATCCTTGTTGCTTTAAAAGATACGCTGCAACAGAACTATCTACTCCACCACTCATACCGATCATTACCTTTTTTTTCATGTTGTCACCTTCTTCTTATAAATTACATTTATCTTACTATTATATATATAATATACTATTTTTTAAAGAATAAACTTTTATTTTTGAAAATAGATACTTAAATTATAATATCCCTTTTAAGTATACTACCTAAAAGGGATATTACAGTTTAATGAATAACTTTATATTAAGCTTCTTCTACTTCTATATCATCATGATGATCATGATCATTGTCTATAACAAAGCCATCTAATTCTGGTATATGAACATTGTTCTTCTCAGCATAATCTATTAATGCTGCTTTTATAGCTTGCTCAGCAAGTACTGAACAATGCATTTTTACTGGTGGTAAACCATCTAATGCTTCTGCAACCGCTTTATTAGTTACAGCTAATGCTTCGTGTATTGTTTTTCCTTTAACCATTTCAGTAGCCATTGATGAACTTGCTATTGCAGATCCACATCCAAATGTCTTAAACTTTACATCTTTTATTATTTCATTTTCAATATCAAGATATATTCTCATTATATCTCCACATTTAGCATTTCCTACTTCACCTATTCCACTTGCATCATTTATCTCCCCAACGTTTTTTGGGTTCATAAAATGTTCCATAACTTTATCACTATATGGGTTCATATTTTTTTCCTCCTAAGTATCTGTTAATTTTATATTATTTATTTTTCATAGCCGCGTCATAAAGAGGAGACATACTTCTCAATCTCTCTATTATTGCTGGTAATTGTTCTATTATATAATCTATATCGTCTACTGTTGTAAGATCTCCTATTGATAATCTAAGTGATCCATGAGCTATCTCATGAGGTAGACCTATAGCCATTAAGACATGAGATGGATCAAGTGATCCTGAAGTACAAGCTGATCCACTTGATGCAGCTATACCTAACATGTCTAGCATTAGAAGAATTCCTTCTCCTTCTATAAACTCAAATGAGAAGTTTACATTTCCTGGTAATCTATCTTCCATGCTACCATTTACTCTTGTATATGGTATTTTCTCTAATATTCCATCTATTAATTTAACTCTTAAGTTAGTAAGTGTCTCTATATGATTTTGCATGTTAGCTTTAGCAATCTCTGCTGCTTTTCCATATCCCACTATTGATGGTATATTTTCAGTTCCTGCTCTTCTTCTTTTCTCTTGTGCTCCACCATGAACAAACGTATGAAGTTTAGTTCCTGTTTTTATGTATAATGCACCTATTCCTTTAGGTCCATATATCTTATGTGAAGACATACTCATTAAATCTATATTTAATTCTTTAACATCTATTGGTATATTCCCTGCTGCTTGAACTGCATCAGTATGGAATAATATTTTATGTTTTTTAGCTATTTCACCAATTTCTTTTATAGGTTGTATTGTTCCTATTTCATTATTAGCAAACATTATACTTATTAATATTGTAGTATCTTTTATTGCAGCTTCTAAATCTTCTATTCTTACTTTACCTTCACTATCAACATCTAAGTAAGTTACCTCAAACCCATGATGTTTTTCTAAGTATTCACATGTGTGAAGTATACCATGATGTTCTATCTTTGATGTTATTATGTGGTTACCTTTTTCTTTATGTGCATAAGCTACACCTTCTAGCGCCCAGTTATCACTTTCTGTACCACCAGCTGTAAAGTATATTTCATTTGTTTTTGCATTTACAAGGTTTGCAACTTGTTCTCTAGCTTTATCTAAAGCACTTTTTGCTTCTCTACCAAATAGGTGAAAGCTTGATGCATTCCCAAAATAATCTGTTAAGTATGGCATCATTTCATCTAGAACTTCTTTTTTTACAGGAGTTGTCGCAGAATAATCCATATATAATCTTCTTTTTTCCATTTTTATTCGTCTCCCTATCTATTTTATAATTAAATTAGTTATATCATTTTCTAGTTTGTTTTTATTGTAATCATTTATCATGTCTTGAAGAGTAATCGAATCTATAACTTCTTCTATACCCTTTTTGATTTTTTCCCAAACTACTTTTGTTACACACACACCTGAATTTTCACATATATCCTCATCTAATACACAATCTGATACAGAAACAGGACCCTCTAATACTGTTAAAATATCTCCTACAGTTATATCTTTTGGTTCTTTAGCTAATAGATACCCGCCTTGGGCACCTCTTACACTTTTTACTAAACCAGATTTTTTTAAAGATGAAAATATTTGTTCTAAATATTGGTCCGATATACTTTGTTTTTTAGCAATATATTTTAAGGGTATAGGACCACTTTCTTGATTTAATGATAATTCAAACATAGCCTTAAGTCCGTATCTGCCTTTAGTTGATAGTTTCATATTTCATCACCCTTTACTTTTGAAATCTAATCCCTACTATTTTGGTATGAATTACTTTCAATATAATTTTATTATACCCTAGTAATTTTGTCAACATTAAATTCATACTGTTTTACTATGAATTAATTTATTTTTATATTGCTTTATATTCAACATCTTTTATACCCCTAAAATACAGATCACAATCAGTATTTAAATCATTTTTCTTTCTTACTTTTTTACAAAAAAACACTCTATTGAATAATTCAATAGAGTGTTTTTTATTTTTAAAGGGCAGAAGCTCCTAATATACCTGCATCATTTTTAAACTTTGCTATTACAATTTCACCAATATTACTTTCTTTAAACGGTAGATATTGCTTAATTTGATCGCTTAGTCCATCTAAGATCACATCACTAGCATTAGAAAGACCTCCACCTATAGATATTACTTTTGGATCTATAAAATTCACAATATTAGCAAGTCCCATTGCTAAGTATTTTTTAAATCTATTAACAATTTCTATTGCTACTTCATCATTTTCTCTATAACAATCAAATATCATCTTTGCAGTTATATTGTTTATATTATTCTGTGCTTTTTCTATTATTGAAGTCTTAGCTCCTTTTAAAATTACCTTTTGAGCATATTTTATTATTGCAGTAGCTGAACAAAATGTTTCAAAGCATCCATTATTACCACAGTTACACTCGAAATAATTACTAGATATCATCATGTGTCCTATCTCAGCTCCAATTCCATTAGCTCCAGTTATAAGCTTGTCATTTATAACTACTCCTCCACCAATGCCAGTTCCTAGAGTTATCATTACTCCACTATCAAACCCTCTCATACTCCCATATGAATATTCTGCAAGGGCTGCAACATTAGCATCGTTACCTATACAAACTCTAATCCCTTTAAACTTTTCTTCTAAGGCAGGTGCTATCAAAGAGTTATTCAACCCTAAATTCACACATGTCACAGCACCATTATTAGTTACAACACCAGGTATTCCTATACCTATATTTTTTATTTCTTTTATGTCTATATTCTTTTCTTTTAAAAGTTCTTGAACTAAATTTTCTATATCTTGTACTAATACTTCTACTCCTCCACGACTTGTTTCTTTACTTAAACTATGAATAATTTCCCCATTTTTTACAATACCCGACTTTATGCTCATGCCGCCTACATCTATTCCTATACTATACATAATACTCCTCCTAAAATTGCTTTTTATATTTTCTACGATTTAACTTACATATGTATTCTTAAATAGTTTTAGCTGAAAAAGGTTTCCTTCAATACATAAAATTATACATTATATAGATATTTTTTTCACCAAGTTTTTTCATAAAAAAATATGCTTAATAGTTCACAAATCTACTAAACATATTTTATCTTTATAACTATTTATAGTATATACTCCATTTCCCAAGTTCCTGAAAGCCTAATTTTCTATATATCTTGCCTGCCTCTTTATTATCATAAAATAAACAAGGTATTTTATTTTCATCTAAGAGTTCTCTACAAACCTTAATCATGCATTTAGTTGCATAGCCTCTATTCCTATGGTTAGGATGTGTCCCAACACCAACAATCATTGCATGTGTGTTAGTTTCTGCAGTACTCTTTGCCATGGCTATTACTTGTCTATTTTTTTCTATGCAATATCCTCTACCACTTTTTAGTCCATTTTTTACACTCTCTGATGTAGTGTTGTCAAATTCATCTATTAACTCATAGAGTTTAACAACTTTATTTATATTTCCAAATCCTATTTTTTTAATTTTTATATTTGTATTGATATTTTGGAGATTATTTTTACTGTCTAACTTGCAAAAATTCACTACTCTTCTTTTTTTAAAATTCAATTTATCAGCCAATATATCCAAACTCTCAGATTTTCCACTTATCTCTTTATATTTCAATTTATTTATAAGTCGTGCAAACTCATTTACTTCAAATTTATTATATGAATAAAACACAACAAACTCAAAATATTTAAATAAGACGCCCTCTATATTGCCTCTTTTATCAATACCTGCCCATATATTCAAAAAATAATTATCATATCCATATCTTTCTATATCCCCTATTATAGATAAATTGAACTCAGGCTCTTTTTTTAAATACGCCATAACTTTATTATGATAACTATTATTAAGCTTTACAATCATAAAACGTCCCCCTGATATAAATTTTTCGCCTTTATATTTTGCCAATGTAATAACGATAATTTAAAGTTTTATAATAGTTTATTCTAAATATATTGTATTTTATGTGTATTTATATCCAAAAATTTTTTATATTTTAAAAATTATATAATTTACTAATTCTTCTTTTTTATACTGTTCCAATATTGTTTAAAAGCTGTTTCATTTTTATTTTCACAAGGTATATAGTAATTTTTATCCTTTATTGGTTGTGGCAAGTATTGCTGTTTAACATAGTGATTCTCATAATTGTGCGGATATTTATAATCCACTCCTCTACCTAAATCTTTAGCTCCGCTATAATGAGCATCTTTTAAATTAAGCGGAATATCTCCTATTTCTATATTATCTAAATCTGATAATGCTAAATCTATAGCTTTAATAACAGAGTCTGATTTAGGGCACTGTGCTAAATATATTGTAGCTTGTGCAAGTGGGATTCTAGCTTCTGGAAAACCTAACTGTAGTGCTGATGCAACACATGCTTGTGTTATTGTTATAGCTTGTGGAACTGCTAGTCCTACATCTTCACTTGCAACACATAATAATCTTCTAGTTATTCCTTGTATATCTCCAGCCTTAACAAGCCTAGCTAAATAATGAATAGATGCATCTGCATCAGAACCTCTTAAGGATTTATGAAACGCAGACATTATAGAGTATGCGTCATCTCCACCTTTATCATAACTTAACATCTTAATACTAGAACATTCAACAACGTTATCTAGAGTTATATTTACAGAATTAGAAGCAATATCTATGCTAGCATTAAAAACTAATTCTAATTTATTTAAAGCACTTCTCATATCCCCATTACAAGTTTCAGAAATATATTCTAAGGCATTTTCTTCTACATTAATAGTTTCATATGTATATAGCTCTTCAAACTTGTCTACCGCCCTTTTTAAGCCTTTAAATATATCTTCTTTTTGTATAGGTTTAAACTCAAATATAGTACTTCTACTTAATATAGCTTTATATACCACAAAATATGGGTTATCTGCTGTACTTGCTATTAATGTTACAGACCCATCTTCAATAACTTCAAGTAATGACTGCTGTTGTTTTCTATTTAGAGCTTGGATTTCATCTAACATTAAAATTATCCCATTATATGAAAATAAATCTCTTTTGGTAGCATCTATCACTTCTTTTATTTCTTTCACTCCACAATTTACAGCATTTAACTTAACATATTTTTTTCCTGTAATAGCAGCAATTATATTGGCTAATGTAGTTTTACCTGTCCCTGGCGGTCCAAACAAAATCATATTTGGTATAGATTTATTATGTATAAGCTTATTAAGAATTTTGCCTTTGCCTATTATATGTGATTGACCTACCATGTCATCAATTTGTTGTGGGCGTAGTCTATCTGCTAATGGTTGCATAATTCCTCCTCTTTTTTTATAAAATAAAAGGTATCTATGCAATATAGATACCTTTTGTATATTAATGAATTAATTGTTAGTGATTACTTTTTAATTTTTTTAATTCTTCTATAAGTTTATCATTAAGTATCTTTATGTGAGTACCCTTCATTCCTAGAGATCTTGACTCTATAACTCCAGCACTTTCAAATTTTCTTAATGCATTTACTATAACTGATCTTGTTATTCCAACTCTATCAGCTATTTTACTTGCAACAAGTAATCCTTCTCTTCCCTTTAATTCTTCAAATATATGTTCTACAGCTTCAAGTTCTGAATAAGATAATGTTCCTATAGCCATTTGTACTACAGCTTTTTTTCTCATTTCTTCTTCTAGTTGCTCCCCTATTGATCTTAATATTTCAAGACCAATTACTGTTGCACTATATTCAGCTATAACTAAATCATCGTCTGTAAAAATTTCATCATATCTTGAAAGAACTAAAGAACCAAGTCTTTGTCCACTACCAAGTATTGGAACTATAGTAGTATTTTTTTCAGTTCTATCTTGCTCATCTGGGAATACTTTTAATAACGCTTCGCCAGTTAAGTTTTCTTGTGTTTCTGAAATTTTTAACATATTTTTGTTGTATTCACTAGGAAATTTCTTTTGATTAGTTCCTTCTTCTTCCATTGCTGAACTATCTTTTTCATTGCTAAGATATAATCCTAAAACTTTACCTTTAGAGCTTAATACGTATGCATTTGAATTTAATACTTCTCCTAATGCTCCTGCTAATAAATTGAAGGATACATTACTTCCACCGCTTGTTTGCAATGTCTTGTTTATTCTTCTAGTTTTTTGTAATACTTCACTTGCCATTTATAATTCATCTCCTCATGTAAATTCTGCCTCTACAAGCCCTTGTCTTTACATTATCTATTTTCAATATTTTTCCCTATTTTATGCTAATTTGTGCAATTGAAATGTTATCACAAATCTCTGTCTTTTTCAATAGAATTGTTATTATTTTTTTAATTTTCGCTATTTTCCTGCAAAATATCTTTATCCACTTCTTTGTCTGATTTTTTGTCTATTTCTTTTTCCATATCTTTCCCATTTTGTTTATAGCATTCTTTATCTGAACAAATAACCTTAGTATCATTTTTTGTTATTTTTTCAATCATATAAGAACCGCATTTATCACATATTTCTCCTGTTGGTTTGTTCCAAGTTATAAAGTCACATCCTGGATAATTAGAACATCCATAAAAAGCTTTACCCCTCTTAGACTTTCTAAGTATTATATCTCCATCATGGCATTTTGGACACTTTACACCGACTTTGTTAACAAGTGGCTTTGTAGTTTTGCATTCTGGGTAATTTTTACAAGCCATGAATTTTCCAAACCTTCCATACTTGATAACCATATTTTCTCCACAAGTTTCACATATTTCATCAGTTTCTTCATCCATGTTAATTTTTTCTATGCTTTCCATAGCTATCTCTATAGCTTCTTTTAAAGGTTCATATGCTTCAGATACAACTGATTTCCACTCTGTATTACCTTCTTCTATTTCATCTAACTTATTTTCCATATGTGCTGTAAAATCAACATCTATAAATTTTTGGAAGTTATTTTCTAATATGTCAGTTACTATTATCCCTAACTCTGTTGGGCATAAACTAGTACCTTGTTTTTCAACATATTCTCTATTTAATATAGTACTTATAGTTGGTGAATAAGTACTAGGTCTACCTATTCCTAGTTCTTCTAAAGTTTTTACTAAACTTGCCTCTGTAAACCTTGCTGGCGGTTGAGTAAAATGTTGAAGTGGCAATGTATTTTCAAGTTTTAAAATATCACCTTCATTAATTACAGGTAAAATTTTATCTTCTCTATCCGTAAAATTATATATTTTAGTATATCCATCAAACTTCATCTTAGATCCAGTTGCCTTAAATACATAGTTGTCTATTCTACATTCAACATTTAAAATGTCAAATACTGAATCTTCCATTTGACTTGCTACAAATCTTCTCCAAATTAAGTTATATAACTTATACTGATCTCTAGTTAAAGAACTCTTTATACTATCTGGTGTTTTATCTACATAAGTTGGTCTTATTGCCTCATGTGCATCCTGAACTTTTTTTGTTTCTTTTTTCTCTTTTTTATCAGCACTTGATTTATAATAGTTTTCACCTATCACATCTAATATGTAGTCTTTTGATTTTTCTTTAGCTTCATCAGATATTCTCTTAGAATCGGTTCTTATATATGATATAAGACCTACTGTTTCTTTATCTATATCTATACCTTCATATAATTCTTGTGCTACGCTCATTGTCTTCTTTGTTGTAAACGAAAGCTTATTTGCAGCTTCTTGTTGCAACATACTTGTTGTAAATGGTTTTGGAGCTGATTTTTTTCTTGATTTAGATTCTATAGATACTACATCTAAATCTTTATCTTTTATATCATTTAATATCTCGTTTACCATTTCTTCATTTTCTATTTCTAACTTTTGATTATCTTTTCCATAAAACTTTAAACTTATATCTTCATTAGAATTTGTTTTAGCTTCTAATTCTATACTCCAATATTCCTTTGGTATAAATGCTTTTATTTCTTTTTCTCTATCACATATAAGTTTTGTTGTTACGGATTGTACTCTACCAGCACTAAGCCCTTTTCTAACTTTTTGCCAAAGTATTGGACTTATTTGGTATCCTAATAATCTATCTAATACTCTTCTAGCTTGCTGAGCATCTACTACACTTAAATCTATATTTCTAGGACTTTTTATAGCTTTCTTAATGGCATCTTTAGTTATTTCATTAAACTCTATCCTACACTCTTCAGTTTGGTCTAGACCTAATATATGAGCTAAATGCCATGATATAGCTTCCCCTTCTCTATCAGGGTCAGTTGCTAAGTACACTTTTTTAGATTTTTTCGCTTCTTTTTTTAATTCCTTTATTACATCGCCTTTGCCTCGTATATTTATATACTGCGGTTCAAAATTGTTTTCTATATCTACACCTAATTTACTTTTAGGTAAATCCCTAACATGTCCTACAGAAGCTTTTACTGTATAATGTCCTTTTCCTAAAAATTTTTCTATGGTTTTAGCTTTCGCAGGCGACTCCACGATGACTAATGTTTTGGCCATAAACCCACACCCCCACTATCTATGTTATTTATACATTTAAACTGTATGTTTTATTATTCATCTCTACTAATACATCTTTTAATACTAGCTCACTCAAAATTGTATTTACAGATTTTATTTCCATTCTAGTATTATCACATATTTCATCTATATGCAAGACACCTTGCTTTTTTATTGTATCTATTATTACGGTACTTTCTTTGTTTAAGTTCATATTATCATACTTTTTTAAATTTTCTCTACTTTTAATATTAACTATTTGGTATTCATTTAAAATATCCTCTATATTATCTATTAATTTAGCACCTTCTTTTATAATTTGATTGCATCCCTTACTCATATAGGAATTTATATTTCCTGGCACTGCATATATGTTTTTACCTTGTTCTAGACCAAATTCAGCGGTTATTAATGCACCACTTTTTTTAGCAGCCTCCACTACTATTACGCCTTCACTAATTCCACTTATTATTCTATTTCGATTTACATAGTTACTTGGAAAAACACTTGAATTAATATTATAATCTGAGATTATCAATCCACCACTTTCTAATATCTTATTTGCTAAATAAATATTTTTTTTAGGCAATACATTATTTATAGATGAGCCTAATACTGCAATAGTTTTCCCCAAACCTTCCATACACCCCATATGTGCATATGAATCTATACCAAAAGCCAAACCACTTATTACATTTATGCCTACATTAGAAAGACTTTTGCTTATTGAGGTTGCACAACTCATTCCATATTTTGTAGCTTTCCTTGAACCAACTACTGCTAGACCAATATTTTTATTTATTATTTTTATATCACCTTTGTAAAATATAATATTTGGTGCATCATAGATATATTTCAAATTATTTGGATAATCATTTTCCTCAATACAAATATAATTTATATTTTCCTTAATATTTTTCTCTTTTATTTCATCTAAATATGAAATACTTTTATATTTTACTATATTTTCCTTAATATTTAAATTTATATTTTTTAAATTATATATTTCTTTATCGCTAAGATAAATTAATTCTTCTATATTTAGATTGTTATCCTTTATTTTATCTATAGTTTTATTGGTTACTCCATTTATTGAATTTAACCACAAATACGCATCTTTCTTTTCCATGTTTTTCTCCTATTTGAAATAAGTATAATAAGCTTTTCTAAATGAAAAAGCTTCCATAATATGATTTGAATATATATTTTCACTACTTTCCAAATCAGCTATAGTTCTAGCTACTTTTAATAATTTTGTATAACTTCTATTACTCAGTTTATACTTATTCAGTATTAATTTTGTAGTATTTAAAGCTTGCTCATCTAGTTTACAATAGTCTAGCAGCTTAGATGATTTTATTTCATCATTTGTTTTTATATTTTCGTTTTTAAATCTTATACCTTGAATATTTCTTGCATTTTCCACTCTATTTCTAATAACATCTGAGCTTTCACAATTAGTATTATTATTTAGTTCTTCATAAGATACAGAATCCACTTGTATAAAAATATCAAATCTATCTAACAAAGGTCCTGATATTTTATTTATATATCTACTTATCTCAAATCCACTACATTTACATTCATTATCGGATAAGTAGTATCCACACTGACATGGATTCATCGCTCCTACTAAAAGTAGATTGCATGGGTATTGTATATTTTGCTTTACTCTCGATATATTTATGTATTTATCTTCTATTGGCTGTCTTAGTGTTTCTAATATACGTCTATCAAATTCTGCTATCTCGTCTAAGAATAATACTCCTCTATGAGATAATACCACCTCTCCAGGTGTTGCATTAGCTCCTCCACCTATTAGAGATTGCCTTGTTGAAGTATGATGAGGTGATCTAAATGGTCTTTTATAAATTATGCCTTCATTTTCATTTATAAGACCTGATGCACTATATATTTTGCTTACTTCTATCATTTCATCTTTTTCTATTTGTGGTAATATTGTTCTTATACGTTTTGCAATCATAGTTTTACCAGACCCTGGGGGACCTATCATAAGTATATTATGATTTCCTGCTGCTGCTATTTCTGCACTTCGCTTAACAAAATAATTACCTTTTACATCTTTAAAATCTTCATCATAGTATTTCTTATTGACTTCATCTATATTAAATCTTTTATTTTCTAAAATTTCATTGCTATCTATTTGTAAATTACCATTTAAAAACTCAATACATTCCTTTAAGCTCCCTACAGGAACTATTTCTATATTATCTACAAAAGAACTCTCTACTATGTTTTCTAATGGTACAAATATTCTTTTTATATTTTTATTTTTAGCACCTATAACTATAGGTAGTATTCCCTTTACAGTTCTTATTTTTCCATCTAGTGATACTTCACCTACAAACATACTTTCATTTAAATAATTATCATCTTTTTTTATAAATCCTCTTAAAATCCCAATAGCTATAGGTAAGTCAAAAAATGAACCTTCTTTTTTCATATCAGCTGGAGATAAATTTATTATTATCCTAGAATTTGGAAACTTAAATCCACTATTTATTATTGCCGATTTAACTCTATCTCTAGATTCTTTTATTTCAGTACTAGCAAGACCAACTATATTAAAACAAGGCATTCCATTGTTTATATCCACTTCTACTCTTACCAGAAATCCTTCTATTCCTATTAAATTACTACCATTTATAATACTAAACATAGCTCTCCTTTCTAAAAAGCGTTTACTATATGATTAACTTTATTCTCATTTAAATAAACTTCTATAACATCAAATCTAATCGGTACATTATTTAAATTATTTTTGAAAACATAATACTTTGCAGTATTTGTTATTTTTTTTATTTTTTTATAATTAACAGCTTCACATGGATATCCATATTTTATATTACTCCTTGCTTTAACTTCTACAAACACAAGTTCATTTTCTAATTTTGTTATTATATCGATTTCACCTGTTTTTATTTTATAGTTAAATTCTAATATTTGAGCACCTTTATTCAATAAATATCTAGATGCTATACTCTCACCTAAGTCACCTTTTTGTTTATTATTCATACTCTCTCCTAATTTTTAACTTTTTTGTAATTATGACCTTTTTAATATTTATATATACACTATTTATCTTCCCAATGTTAATTAGTTGAAATGGATTAGTTTTTATTTAATTTGTACATAGTATAAAAATACAAGCCCTATGAAAATTTTCATAGGGCTTGTATTTTTATATTATGTGTACTCCTTTATTATCTGGCACGCTTTTATAAATCACTCTATCATTTATACTTTTTATAGATTGACATCCAGTTAATATCATAGTTGAACTCAATTCGCTTTTTAACTTATTTACATAAGTCTCTACACCTTCAGTTTGACCTCCAAATGAAGCTGTTATAAATGGTCTTCCTATTAGCACTGCATCTGCACCTAATCCTATCATTTTAAGTACATCTACACCACTTCTAATCGCTCCATCTACAAGTATAGTCACTCTACCTTTTACTGCTTTTGCTATTCGAGGTAGCACCTCACAAACACCAGGTGTACAATCTAATACTCTACCTCCATGATTTGATACTACGATAGCATCAGCACCACAATCAGCTGCCATTAATGCATCCTGAACTGTCATTATTCCTTTTACTATAAATGGCAATTTAGTAGATTGTTTTAATTCTTTTAGTGCTTTCATATCCTTAGGCTCTACTGTTTTTCCATGCATTGATAAAGTAACTAAACCACATGCATCTATATCTACTCCTACAGCTATTGCACCACTATCTTCTGCTAACTTAATTTTCTTTATTATGTCATCATTTTCCCATGGCTTTATAAATACTATTCCTTGACCATTATTTTCTTTTAAAACCTTTAAATTTTCCAATAAAAACTCATCTACTGCTGTATCTCCTACCATTGCAATAATACCACTGTTTGCACAACCCTTTACAACCGGCTCTATATATTCTCTTTCAGATACTTGACCACCCATATTTAAAGTAGTACCTGTTATTGGTGCTGCAAATATAGGCGCCTCCATCCTTTGTCCAAATAACTCAACACTCATATCTGGATTAGATACATTGTGAATTACTCTCATATTTATTTTTACAGAGTCTAAGCTTTTTCTACTTTCAATAAATGAAGATCCGCTTCCTTTTCCACCCATTCCAGGAACTTCACCTGCACAAGCTACACCATTACATACCTTACAAACTTTACAACTTCCATTGAAATTTTCTCTTGCTTTTTTTTCTAATTCTTTAAAATCCATCATAGCTTCCTCCAATTTAAATTTGTTTTAAATAATGTATATTGTAATAACCTATTAATTTAAAGTAGTTCTTTGTATTTTATAGTATATTTTTCAAGAAACTCTTTCTATGAATAGGTGTTATTCCTAATTTTTCAATAGCTTCATAGTGCTCTTTAGTTCCATATCCTTTATGTGACTTAAATCCATATCCTGGGTATATTTCATCATACTGATACATTATACTATCTCTTGTAACTTTAGCTAATATACTTGCTGCCGCTATAGATATAGATTTTGAATCACCTTTTATTATAGGGTTTTGTGCTATATCAACCCCTGGTATTGTTGTAGCATCTATTAATAAATAATCAGGATTTTTTTCTAAACAATTTACTGCCTTTTTCATCGCCATATAAGTAGCATTTAATATGTTAAATTTATCGATTTCCTCATTGTTAACTATTCCTATTCCGTAATCTAGAGCTTGGTCTTTTATTATATCAAATAATTCATCTCTTCTTGACTCACTTAGCTTCTTAGAGTCATTTACGCCTTCTATCTTAGTATTTGGTTTGAATACTACTACAGCAGCTACAACAGGCCCTGCAAGAGGTCCTCGTCCAGCCTCATCTATACCCCCAATATAAATATACCCTTTGTTGTATCCTTCATTTTCAAATATATTTATAGCTTCTAGCCTTTCATCTTCTCTTCTAATAGAATCTAATTTTTTTGCCATTTTTACAGCTATATTTTGAACTGATTTCCTCTCATCAAGTCTTAATATATCTATATATTCTAAATATTTATCAGAACTTAAATTGTCTATTATTTCTTTAATTTCTTTTACATTTTTGTCTTTCATAATTTTTCTCCTTAGCATTATGTATTATTTATTTTACTAAATATCACTACAATTTAGTATACCTTATACACCGTAATTATAAAATCATTACAAATAAAAAAATCGTTGATAAATTAATATCAACGATTTTTGTAATACTATCCAATTCTATATAATAATTTCTAAAAAACACTAATTTTTAAAAATATCATTTACTAACTATCCAACTTTATTAATATCTATTCTTGTTTGTTTGTTAGTTGAAGGTATAAAGTTTCCTATTATACCTGCTATTAAAACTGGCACTATCCAGTTAAATCCTAATGAGTTAAATGGTAATTTAGTAACCATTGGTATAGATACTCCTAAGTTGTTTGCTACAGTTAATACACTTACTATTAAAGCCATATAAGTTGCGCCTTTAAATGCATTATCATTTTTAATTTTAGAACTAAATAATGTCATTATTACTAATACAACTGTTGCTGGATATATTATATCTAATATAGGACCAGAGAATTGTATTATTGTACTTACTCCGAAGTTTGATACTATTGCACTAAATATACAAACCACTGTAACTATTGTTTCGTACTTTATTTTTCCATTTGAAAGCTTTGAGAAGAATTGTGCTGTCGCTGACACAAGACCTATAGCTGTTGTTAAACAAGCTAACCCTACTATTAAAGCTAATATTATTTTTCCTGGATGACCAAGAAGTGATGCTGTTATTTCTACTATTAATGATGTTCTTACTACGTCTTGTCCGTATATTTTAGATACTGTTGCTCCTAGGTATGTTAGTCCTCCGTATACTAAGAACAATCCTATAGCAGCAACAATTCCTGCTTTCATAGTTAATTTAACTTTTTGATTTTGATCAGTATAACCTTTGTTTGTAAGCGATGTTATTATAACTGTTGACAATGCAACTGCACCTAATGCATCCATTGTTTGATATCCTTGTTTAACACCTTCTGCAAATATATCATTTATCATTGGTTGTGGGTTTATATCTCCTAGTGGAGACATTATACCTTTAACTATTAGTACTCCTAATGCAAGTAATAATGCTGGTGTTAAATATTGACCTATTATATCTACAACTTTTGATGGCTTTATAGTTAATATAAAAGTTAATGCAAAGAATAATATTGAGAATAATATCGGATTGAATCCACTAAATATTGGTGCTACACCCATCTCAAAAGTTGTTGCTGCTGTTCTAGGTATTGCTAAAAGTGGCCCTAGGCATATCATTATTGCTGAACCTAATACTAAAGCTAATTTTTTTCCTGCTCTTCCAAGAATTTGGCTTATTTCTCCGTTACATTTAGCTGCAGCTGCTACTGCTAGTAATGCTAAACCAACATCTGCTAATAAAAATCCTCCAAATCCGGTTATCCAGCTTGAGCCAGAAATCACTCCTAGGAATGGTGGGAAAATTAAGTTACCTGCTCCAAAGAACATGGCGAACAGTGCAAACCCTACTACAACTACGTCTTTATTTGTTTTATTCATATTATTGCCCCCTTAAAAATTCATATAAATCTAAATAATTATAATTTCAAAATATCAAATTAGATCAATTTATTTTTTAATTTAATATTTTGAATTAATTATAACATCTATATTTTCAAAAGGTCAATAATATTTAAAATTTATTAAACTTTCTGACAACTTCACCTGTGAAATCATTTTCTTGTCACATTATGGAATAACTTAACTCCAAGCATTTCATTTCATTATATTTTTTTTTATATTTTTTTATTTTTTTTTATATTTTTTATTTTTTATTTAGTTTTTAATATCAATTTTTATGAAAACTTTTTCCAATATAAAGTAAAAAAAAGCACAGATAAAATCTATGCTTTTTTTATTTTTATGCTGTTAATTTTTCTTTATTTTTTACAAAATCATCTTTTTTATAACTTCTTAATTCTTTAACTAATATAACTACCGTAATTATTGTAGCTAAAAGATCTGCTACCGGCTGAGCATACCATACACCATCTAACCCAAAGAATTTTGGTAATATAACAATCATAGGAATTAATAGTATAACTTGTCTTAGTAAGCTTAACACCATTGCTACTTTCGCTTTTCCTACTGATTGAATGTAGTTTGAACCAGTTATAGATACACCTATTATAGGTAACATAAGTAAATATATTCTAATTCCATTAACTGTTATTTTCATAAGTTTTGGATCCTTATTAAACATTCCAACTATAAATTCTGGTACAGTTTGAATCAATAACCATCCACTAGTCATTATTATAATTGACGCTAATGCTGATACTTTAAAAGCACTATTTGCTCTGTCATATTGTTTTGCTCCATAATTAAATCCAATTATAGGTTGGGCCCCTTGATTAAGCCCAAATATAGGCATTAAAAATATCATAGATATAGATGATATTGTTGCCATAGCTCCTATTGCTAAATCTCCACCATATACCTTTAATGCATTGTTAGATATTACTTGAACCAAACTTGTAGCTATTTGCATCGCAAAAGGAGCTGAGCCTATTGCAAATATTATTTTCACTAATGATTTATCTAATTTTAAACTTGATTTTTCAAATTTAAGATTAGATTTTCCTTTTACATAATACATTAGTGCCCATATTGCAGTTACCATTTGAGATATTACAGTTGCTATTGCAGCACCTTGTATACCTAGCTTAAATACAAATATTAAAACTGCATCTAATACTATATTAGTTAAACACCCTACAACCATTATAGTTGCAGCAAGTTTTGGATTTCCATCTCCTCTTATAGTATTATTTAATGTAAATGCTAATATGTTAAATATAGTTCCTGCTAAAATTATATATATATACGATTGAGCATAATATAGTGTTTGATCACTTGCCCCAAACAATTTTAGTATACTATCTCCAAATATTATTCCTACTATACTGATAATTACACTTATGATTACTGATAATGTTATACCATTTCCTATAAGTTTTTGAGCTTCTTCTTTTTTACCTTGACCTAATTTAATTGAAATATTAGTTGTAACACCTATCCCTATAAGCATTGCAAATGCTAATATTATAGTCATAATCGGCATTGTAACACCAACACCTGTTATAGCTAATGGTCCTACATCAGGTATATTTCCAATAAATATTCTATCTACTACATTATAAAGTGCGTTAACTATCATTCCTATAATTGCCGGTATTGAATATTTTATTAATAATTTTCCAATCGATTCCGTTCCTAATACTTGCGAGTTTTTCATAAATTACCTCCTTATTTAATTGTGCACATTTTTCTAAGCAATAATATCATCATTTTGGTTTCATCTTTAGTAAGTTTTGAACTTATAATATCTTCCCAGTTCATCATTACAGCATAAATCTCTTCTTCTAAGTCCTTACTCTTTTGAGTTAAGTAAACTTTATATGCTCTTTTATCTTTTTCATCTTTTACTCTAATTAAGAAATTGTTCGATTCTAATTTTTTTATAGCTCGTGCAGTAGTTCCTTTGTCTATATTAAGAATATCTGAGAGTTCTTCTTGATTTCTTCCATCTTTTCTGTAGAGTTCTAGTAAAAACATAACTTGGCCTGAACCTATTTCCAAATCGTTAAGTTCCTTAGATATAAATGAACTGCCTTTTCTATACATTTGAGATATGTATTTTCCGATGTATTCACAATTTTGTTTCATAAAATTTCCAACTCCTTGTTGATATGTATAGTTTATTGTATACACAACTGTTTTAGTATACTTCAATTTAGTTGCATTTGCAACCATAGTTATATTTTTATTAAAGTTAAAAAGCTAGCTTAATATAAACTAAGCTAGCTTTTCTTATTTCAAATTCTATTTTATTGGGTTTAAGTCTTTTATTTCATTTTCTAACTGTATTACCTTATTTTGTAATTCATTAATTTTATTACTAAAAGTTTCTTTGTCTTTTTTTATATCTTTTATAGTATTGTTTAAAATAAATTCATTGTCGTTTAATTTTTGTATCAAATTATCTTTTTGATTTATTAAATTATTCAAATCTAGAATTATTTTATCTTTAGTATTTATTAAATTTTGAAGTTGTTGTGTATAGTTATCTTTATCTTTAACATTTTTAACTAAGTCTGTTATTTTTTTATCTTTATTATTTATAGACTTATTTAATTTAGTTATTTTATCTTCTTGTTGTTTTATTATTTTATCTATTTTATCTATCCTAATTTTCTTTTGTGTTATTAAATCATCTATTTCTTTTATAGCATTTTCTTTAATAGATATTAAATCATCAAGTTTTCGCATTCCCATATTTTGTTGTTTTATTATTGTGTCTTTATCATCTAAATTTTTTTCTAAATCTTCATTTTTTATTTGCAATGAAGTTAATATTTTATTACTTTTATCTAGTTTTTCATTCAAACTTTCGACTTGACTGCTTGTTAATTTAAACTTAGCACCTAGTACTATTAATGACAATGCTAACACTATAATTATAGCTATTAATATGCTCATTTTTCGATTCATATCTCATCATCCTTTAATATTTTATTCTATAATATGTTAAAGGATTTATAAATTGTGATTATAAAATAATTACATTATAACATCTTTAGGTATTTTTAAAGTTTCTAAAATTTCCAAGGCTCTTTCTTTAGTAATTAAAGTAAGTTTAGTGTCATCTGTTAAACTTTCACCAACATATTTTTTTTCAACAAAATTTGAACCATTCTTTATTTTTATAAAATATGGTTTCTTATAATTAAATTTTGTTATTGTACAATATGATATTATGTCTTTTGAATTATCATACATCCATACTTGTAATGCTTTAGATACACTTTCCATAGATTCAAATTCTGAAATTATATGTACTTTCTCTACTTCCCCGTTTATTAATTTTTTCATTTCATCTTTGCATAATCCCATAATATTACCCCCTAAATTTTTTAATTAAAATATATGATAATTATATCATTTTGTTTTGTATTAAACTAATATGTAAGCATTTTTTAATAATTAATTTTATAAAAAAAGTCAAATACAACAATATGTATTTGACTTTTTTATTTATTTAACTAATATAGTTTTGATTTGGTTCATCTTGCAATCTAAATTTACGATGTTTCCTTCTATAACTATGTCTTCTAATTCTTTTTCGTTTAAATTAACATTCTTAGCATTTTTAATCCCATTATTAAATACTAAACTTGCAGATTTATTCTCTTGTTGTGTGTTATAAAATCTTATAACTAGTGCATCCTCTTTTTCTGCTTTTTTAATTGCACTCAATACAATATTTTTATTAGTTTCTTTTACTAAACTGTATAAATAATTTACTCTAATTTCAGAATCATTTAACTTCATAGCATTGTGAGGCATCTTATTATAAGTTACTATTGGAGTTAAATATTCCTTAGCCATGTTTGCTACATTAGCTTCTATTGTAGATTTTTTATGCGTAACTATTGCTAAATCTATAGTTAAGTTTCCTATCATTTGAGAATCTGGAGTTGGTAATTTTATACCAGATGGACGACCTGGACGTCTTACCATTTCTTCTTTACCTAAAAATCCTACACTTCTAAACAAAGTTATAGCTATCGTATCAAATGTATCTCCTACTATTTCAAATTCTCTTGTACTATTAGTAAGTACCGCTACTCCATGTTCTTTATTAGATAACCCAACAAAAGTTAACATTGGGTATATAGCATCTGGCCTTTCGTCCCAATTCTCATCTTCCCAAACATCAATAGCCTCATCAACTACGTTTCTTTTTATATGCCCAAATTGATTATCTGACACAGAAAATTTTGATGATATTTTAGTTGGTATATAAGTTCTTACTCTATGGTCTTTAGCTTGATTATTTATGTTAAATACAACATCTATAATAGCTTTATCATTTGGAACATTTATAGTTATATCAAAACCAACAAATCCATCTATATTTTTATTTTTTCTAGATTCTATATTCTTAGGAACTTCTAATTTATATTCTATCTTTATTTCATTATTAAATTTATTTTTCTTTATAGTGTATTTTGCATCTATGTTATTGCTAAATATTAATTCTTCATTAGGAAGTGGTGAAAAGTCGTATTCATCTCCTTCATCCCCTCCATTTTCCATCAATAATACATTGTCAAATGTCTTATTTAATTTTTTATCAAATATTTTCAAAGTACCGTTAAGATTTACTTCTATTCTATAAAAGTCATTTTCTATCTTGTTACATAATTTGTAATCATTTTCTATCATAGAATCTGATTCCTTTATTAAATATGCTTTATATCCCATAGAAGGTATTCTATCTTTAAACTCTAACGTATATTTCATAAATGGATCATAGTTTCCATAATGAACTATTTGACGATCTATAAGACCTGCATCTATTTCTTCTTTATTTATAACTTCAAAATCCAACTTGTTGTTATCCTTATCAAACATATCAAAATATTTCATTTTAGTTATAACAGTGGCTTTTACAGTTTCGTCTCTATCATATGGCATTAAATTAAATGCTACTAATTTATCTAAAGCTATTTCACAACTCATAGCATCAGTTATTTTCCTTTGATAAAAATTTATTAATTGATCCACTTTATCTTCTGCTAAGATGAATCTATTCATTATTTCTTTGTGAACTTTATCAGAGCAGCAACATCCTATACTATCATGTGCATGGTTTTTCATTATTTCTTTCCATATAAGTTCTATTAACCCATGATGATATTCAAACCCTAAAGAATAAGCTATTGATGCTAAAGGCTCTAATATGTTAGTTATCTTTGATTCAATTCTTGCATTAGCTGCTTTTATATCCATCCTTGTTGAAAATATAGATCTATGAACTCTCATATATTTACCATCTAAGAATTCTCCTTTTATAGTGTCTAAGTCATCTTTTTTCTCTAATTCCTTAAATACATTTTCATATCTACTTAAGAAGAAGTCTCTTTCTGGGTAGCACTCTTTTAATTTATCTATAACTTCAAATATATTCTTTTGAACTGGCATTTGGTCATGTCCATTTGGTAGTATTATATTTTCTGTAGTTGCACCTTTATCTAATACAGGTAGATACTTATCCATTCTAGTTCTCAATAGTTCTTTATCTGTAGGCAGGTATTTTCCTATAGCATATCCTAAAGGAAGAATTTGAGCTAACACTTGCGATCCATCATCTGATTTCCAATTAAATTCAGTTTTATTAGTTCCTTTTCTCTCAGAACACCCTCTCCAAAACATTGAATATCTTATGTCAAATCCATTAAGTATTTGAGGCATTTGAGCACTTTGTCCAAATGAATCTGGAAGATATCCTATCTTCATATGTTCTCCAAATTCATCACAGTCTTTTATTCCATATAAAAGGTTACGAATCATTGATTCTCCACCAACTATCATCTCGTCTGTTTGAGTGTACCAAGGTCCTATTATTAATTTCCCATCTTGTACTAATTTTTTTATACGATTTTTATTTTCAGGTTTTACTGCAAGGTAATCTTCTATTATTGCTGTTTGCCCATCCATTACATAATAAGGATAGTTTTGATTATTCTCTAGCATTTTTATTATTTCTTCCATATTGTTTACTAATAATATTCTTGATTCTTCCGTAGAAAAATACCATTCTCTGTCCCAGTGCATATGAGGAACTATGTGTACATTTTTCATAATACTACCTCCGATAATTTAATTGGATGTCCCAAAATTTTATTTTAAGACATCCAATTATATATTTAAGAAATTTTATTTTCTGAGTTTTAACTATTTATACTAGCTTCTTTAGATAATTTATTTTTTCTAGTTAATATTAATAATATTGCTGATATTATAGCTCCTATTACTGCTGCAAAGAACCATATAGCAGCTGCAGTTAATCCTGATAAGCTACCTTCTAATAATGCTAATGAGAATATACCAGCACCAGGAACTTGAAGTCCTATATTAAAGAACGCAACTATTGATCCAGTAACAGCTGAACCCGCTACTAACGATGGTATAACTCTAATTGGATCTTCTATCATAAACGGTATCGCACCCTCTGTTATTCCAGCCAATCCTAATATCCATGTTTGCTTTCCTATTTCTTTTTCTGTGTCTGTGAATATATCTTTTCCTAACATTGTTGCTATAGTTACCCCAAATGCTGAGACCATTTTAACTGATGCAAATATAGCATACGGTATAAAGTTCCCACTGGCTATTGCACCTATTGCAAATGTGTAAGCAGCTTTATTTATTGGACCACCTAAATCAAATGAAACCATAGCTCCAATTATTGCTCCTAATAATATTGCATTAGCTCCTGTCATACCATTTAACCAACTTATTAAACCATTGTTAAGTGCTGCCACAGGCTTTCCTACTACAAATAACATTAATACTCCTACTAATAGTGAACCTACAACTGGGTATACCCAGAAACTTACAAATCCTGCTAAAATGCCTTTAGCTGGTATCTTTTTCTTTAATAATTTAACTACATAACCTGCAAGTAATCCACCTAGCATACCTCCAAGGAATCCACTTCCTATAAGGTCTGCTGCTAGACCTGCTGCAAATCCTGGCGCAAGTCCCGGCTTCTCAGCTAAAGAATAAGACATATACGCTGCAAGTACAGGTGTCATTAATGTTCCTAGCATTCCTCCAGAAAGTTTTCTAAGCATCCATAGCCAAGAACCTTCTGCGTTATATGTTTCTTGAAGTCCAAATCCTTGAGATATTAACACTGCAACTGCTAATATCATACCTCCTGCAACTATTAATGGTATTATGTGAGAAACACCTGTAAGAATTGCTGATTTTACATCTTTTTTCCATGAAGGTTTCTCTAAATCCTCTTGTGAATCTGATGCTTCTATATACTCACCTTTACCTTGTTTTTCGGCAACATCTAAGGCTTCTTGTATTATTTCTTTAGCTCTTCTTAGAGGCGCTGCAACTTGAGTCTTCACTTTTGGTAAATGTTCAAATCTTTCAGTATCCTTTGGTGCAACATCTGTTGCATATATTATTGCATCTGCTTTTTTAAGTAGTTTTAGTGTATGACGGTCTTCTATTCCATTAGCTCCTTGTTTTTCAACATACACATCTACTCCCATTTCTCTACCAGCTTTTATCAAAGCTTCAGCAGCCATATAAGTATGTGCAATCCCTGCTGGACAAGCAGTTATAGCTAATATGGTTTTATTTATAGTTTTTACTTGTTGAATTTCTTCAGCTTGTTCTTCAATATCTAAATTATTGTATAATTCATTTGAATCTTTAGAAGCCAATAAATTATTTTTATACTCTTTAACTGATAATCTCTTCACTAGCTCAGAAAGTAGTGCTAGGTGAGTACTACCTCCTTCACTTTCTGGTATTGCTAATAAAAACACTAACTCTACCTTGTTATCAGGATCTATACTTTCCCAATCTTTTATTGGATTATTTAAAGTCATCACTGCAAATGTAGCTTCTTTAACACTACTAGATTTTCCATGCGGTATAGCCAGTCCACCTTCAAATCCAGTTGGCGATAAAGTTTCTCTGTGCATTACTGCATCTAGATATTCATCATGAGAGTTTAATTTGCCCTCATCATACAGTTTTTTTACTAAGAACTTTATAGCTTCCTCTTTTGTTTTTATAGACTTGTTAGTAAAGATAAGGTTTTCATTCGTAATTTTTTTAAGTTCCACTGTTGTCTCCTCCTTAACTTAATTTCATATACAAAATATATCACAGAGAACAACTGTGAAAATGTTTTTTTGAATTTGTACACATAAATTACAATAAATTTAATAGCCCTTGTGTATTTGTACACAAATTAGTATATACTCCAATATTTTTCAGTTATAGCCCTTAAAACTATCATTATAGGAACCTTATCTGATATATTATATTCGTTTATTTTAGATAAGCTAGAATAACAGTATAAATTTATATCTGCATTTTTTTGTAATTCATTTTCACATATATGAGTTAGAGCTACAATCTTACACCCATTATTACTAGCTATCTTTGAAGCTTCTACAACATCTTTAGTTTTCCCACTTAAACTTATTATAAAAATCAAGTCTTCTTCCTTTAATTTATTTATGTAGTTAAAGGCTTCATGTCTTTGATTATAGTAATTTACGTTTTTATCCTTAGCTTTTAATTCTTTTGTAACAATTTCACATAAAGGTTCATTTTGCCCTATACCATAAAATATAATATTTCTAGATTTATATATTAAATCTACAACCCTATTTATATTTTCAAAATCTAGCAATTCTAATGTTTTTTTTATATTTAATTCAAACCCTGTCTTTGAATCATTTTTATTTTCTTTTAATTCTTCTTTTAAATTATTTTTTAATTGAGAAAAGCCATCGTATTCTATTTTCTTGCATAGTCTTATTATCGTGTTAGGCACAGTATAAAACTTATCCGCTAACATTTTTATAGATAACTTTACTACCTCTTCTTTATTATTTACTATATATTCTACAATTGAGTCTTCTGTATCACTAAATTTATATTCATGTTTTTTTATTCTCTCATAAAATAGCATTTTTTCCTCCGTGCAAATTTTTTTTAAATTTAATTTAATATTTTAAATTATATCATTAATTTACTATTTTAATTCTATATATGGTATAAAACAAAAAGGTATTGATTTTTAAATCAATACCTTTTTGTTTTATATTATATAATTATTTTTTTATATCTTCTGGAACCTCTAAGCTTATTCTACCTATTTTACCTTCTCTAAATTCATTTAAAACAGTAGTAGCTATACGAGTATAATCAAGTTCTTTTTTACCTGTTATAAACCCTCTTTTACGACCTATCATATCCATAGTATCTAAACCAGTCTCGCCTAACTCTTCTAACTTGTATCTAGCTTTTAATTTCTCTGGTTCTATTACCATAAGTTTTTCTATAAGTCTTAAAGATAAAGTTTCAACATCTAATACTTCATCTTTTATAGCTCTACTAAATGCTAAGTTAAGAGCAACTTCTTGGTCTTCAAATTTAGGCCAAAGTATACCTGGAGTATCTAATAACTCTAAGTTTCCTTTTAATCTTACCCATTGTTTACCTTTAGTTACACCTGGTTTATCTCCTGTTGCAGTACTTTTTCTACCAGTCAATTTGTTTATAATAGAAGATTTCCCTACGTTTGGAACTCCAACTATCATAATTCTTATCGGTCTTTCTTTTCTTCCTTTTTCAATTAAAGCATCCATTTTATCTTTAACTGCTGCCTTACACTCATCAACTATTTTAGTTAAACCTACACCTTTCATAGTGTCCATAGGTATAGCCTTAATCCCACGATCTTTATAATATTTTATCCATTTATCTAATTTAGCTCTATCTGCTAAATCAGACTTATTTAATATAACAACTCTAGGCTTGTCACCTGCAAGTTTATCTATATCTGGATTTTTACTACTAAACGGTATTCTAGAATCTAAAAGTTCTACTACCACATCAACTAACTTTAAATTATTTCTAACTAAATCCTTAGTTTTTTTCATGTGCCCTGGATACCAGTTTATATGTAAATCGTCGTCTACAAGGTACTCCTCATAATTGACTCTCATTTTGTCGCCTCTTGCCATAATTATCACTCCTTTATATCTAGTGTATTCTTTAAACTAATTCGCTCATTTTACTTTAACTTGTCTATTATACCATATTATTATTTATTATGCTTGTCTAATATTTACCTACACTTGCTTATATAATTTATATTTTTATATTAAATAAAATTTCTTATCTTGATTTTAATTCATTTTATAATATAATTGTTTATAGTATCATTAAATTTTAATCACAGCTTAGGAGGCAAATATATATGGAACCATTATTTTTAAACCCTTTATTCATGTATAGAATTTGGGGAGGAACTGCTTTAAAAGATAAATTCAACTATGAAATACCCTCTAATAATACTGGAGAATGCTGGGCTATAAGTTCTCATGAAAATGGTGATTGTACAATTGCAAATGGAAGGTATAAGGGTATGACACTATCTCAATTATGGAATACTCATAGAGAAGTTTTCGGAAATGCTCCTGGTGATAAATTCCCATTGCTTACTAAAATTCTAGATGCAAACGATAACCTTTCTGTACAAGTTCATCCTAACGACGAATATGCAAATGAAAATGAAAATGGGGAGCTTGGCAAAACAGAATGTTGGTATATAATAGATTGTGATGACGATGCCGAAATGATATTTGGTCATAATGCTACTTCTCGTGAAGAACTATCTCAAATGATAGCTAACAACGAATGGAATGATTTACTTAGAAGAGTTAAAGTTAAAAAAGGAGACTTCTTCTATGTTCCAAGTGGTACTATACACGCATTATGCAAAGGAACTTTAGTATTAGAAACACAACAAAACTCCGATACAACTTATAGAGTTTATGACTATGATAGGGTTGATGATAATGGGAATAAGCGTGAACTTCATGTAGATAAATCTATAGCTGTAACTACGGTTCCTCATATTGAAACTAATAACACTTACAATACAAAATCTACTGATAGTTTTAATCGTACTACCTTTGTAAGCAATGAATTTTTTAGTGTTCATAAATTAGAAGTATTTGGAAAATGTAATTTTAGCCATGATAAGCCATTTTCTTTATATAGTGTATTAGATGGGAATGGTACTTTTACTACTTCTACATCTTCATTTGAATTAACTAAAGGTGATAATTTTATAATACCTTCAGATTTAGATGAATTTACTTTAGATGGTAACATAGAAATTATATATTCTCACATATAATATAGCATACAAAAAGGACTGATATAATCAGTCCTTTTAATTTATAGTAAAGTTAAATTATCTAGCAACTCTTAATTCTTTTATCTTAGCAGCTTTACCAACTCTACCTCTTAAGTAAGTTAATTTAGCTCTTCTTACTTTACCTTTTCTAGTTACTTCTATCTTCTCTATTCTTGGAGAATGAACTGGGAAAGTTCTTTCTACTCCAACGTTGAAAGATATTTTTCTAACAGTGAAAGTTTCTTTTATTCCTCCACCTTGTCTTTTTAATACAAATCCTTCGAATATTTGTATTCTTTCTCTTTTACCCTCAACTATTTTAACGTGTACCTTAACAGTATCACCAGCTCCAAAGTTAGGTATTTCGTTCTTTAATTGCTCTTGCTCTAATGATTTTAATAATTCGTTCATTTTACGTCCTCCTAGTATCATAGACATTCTTAATTACCTCATTCGTGTAAAAAGAGGAATGCCCGTTTATTTTTTCAACATTTAAAATTATACTATATTTTATATTTATTTACAAGCCTTTTTATACAAATCTGGCCTTCTTTCTTTAGTAATTCTAATAGATTCGTCATTTCTCCAAGTTTCTATGTTTTTATGATTTCCTGATAATAAAACATCTGGAACTTGAAGATCCATAAATTGTCTTGGTCTTGTGTAATGTGGGTATTCTAGTAAATTATCTTTAAAAGATTCTTCTTCAAAAGATTCATTTTGACTTAATACACCTGGTATAAGTCTAGATATAGAATCAATTAGTATTAAAGCTGGAAGCTCTCCACCTGTTAAAACATAGTCTCCTATAGATACTTCATCAGTTACTATTAAATCAATAATTCTTTGATCTATTCCTTCATAATGTCCACATAAAAGAATAACATCATCTAATTTAGAAAAACCTTCTGCCATAGTTTGATTATGTACTTTTCCCTTAGGAGTTAAATAAATAACTCTTGGGTCTTTTATATTATGTGTGTTTATAATATGCATATACGTGTCATATATAGGTTGAGGAGTCATTACCATACCAGCTCCCCCTCCAAACGGATAGTCATCTACTTTTTTATGCTTATTAGTAGAAAAGTCTCTCATATTATATATGTTTACTTCTATTTTTTCTTTCTCCACAGCTCTTTTCATTATACTTTCACTCATATATGAATTAAATATCTCTGGAAAAAGAGTCATTATATGAAATCTCATATTATCTCCTAGTCTAACATTCCCGCTATAGGGTCTATTATCATTTTTCTTTCATTCATATCTATTGTAGGAACAAATTTAAGCATAGCTGGTATCATATATTCTTTGTTCTCTGCACCCTTTATAACATACACGTCATTTGCAGCATATTGAAGTACATCATCTAATATCCCTACATGTTGTCCATCTACAGTGTATACATCTATACCTATCATATCAGATATAAAGAATTCACCTTCTTCTAATTCTCTACCTTCTTCTCTTGATACATACATAAATTTATTTTTTAATTTTTCAGCTTCTTCTACAGTATCTATGCCTTTTATCTTCATTATTACCATGTTACCCTTATATCTAACTTTTTCAACTATCCACTTATTTTCTAAATCTTTACCTAAATAAAAAGTCTCTAAATCATCAAATCTATATATATCATCTGTATAACTATATACCCTTACTTCACCTTTTAGGCCTTGAGTACTAACTATTTGCCCTATTTTAAAATGCGTTAATTTATTCATTATACTTCTCCTTACGCCTTAAATTAATCTTATTCTTTGTATAATTGGTATTTTTTATTCTTTTGTACTTATATACAAAAAGGACTAGGTATATACCTAATCCTTTTATACTATCTCAAGAGAAACTTTGACGTTCTCTCTGTTTGCAGCAGATTTAACGACAGTTCTTATAGCCTTAGCTATTCTGCCCTGCTTTCCAATAACCTTTCCCATGTCGTCTTGAGAAACACTAAGTTTTAAGATTATTTCATCTTTATTCTTCGTTTCCTCAACTACTACACCTTCAGGGTTATCAACTAGAGCTTTAGCTATATCTAACACTAGCTCTTTCATATACTCATCTCCTAATCAAAAAAATATTATTTTTTAGAAGCTTCGAATTTTTCCATTACTCCGTTGTTAACTAATAAAGATTTTACAGTTTCAGTTGGTTGAGCACCGTTTGATAACCACTTTACAGCTTTCTCATCGTTTATTTTAACTTGCTTTGGTTGAGAAATTGGATTGTAGAATCCTATTTCCTCTATGAATTTTCCATCTCTAGGAGATCTTGAATCCGCTACTACTATTCTGTAGAAAGGTTTTTTGTTTGATCCCATTCTTTTTAATCTTATTTTAACTGCCATTACAGTCACCTCCGAAAATTTTTGTCTATTATTTATTTAAAGAAAGGAAGTCCGGCGAAACCGCCCCTTTTCTTCATACTTTTTTGTGAGCCTGTAAACATCTTCATCATTTTCTTCATTTCGTTGAATTGTTTTATCAGCCTGTTTACATCTTGGACACTACTTCCACTACCTCTAGCTATTCTTTTTTTCCTAGAAGCATTTAATATAGTAGGATTTCTTCTTTCTTCTACTGTCATAGATTGTACAATGGCTTTAGTTCTTTTCATCTCTTTACCATTTAAATCTACATCACCAAGCTGGTCTTTAATATTCCCCATACCTGGCATCATACCTAATATTTTATCAAGTGGTCCCATGTTTTGAATTTGTTCCATTTGTTCTAAAAAGTCTTCAAAATCAAGATCTTGTTTCTTAATTTTTTGTTCTAACTCTCTAGCTTTATCCATATCCATATTTTCTTGTGCTTTTTCTATTAAGCTTAGGATGTCTCCCATACCTAATATTCTAGATGCCATTCTATCTGGATGGAACTGTTCTAAATCATCTAACTTTTCACCCATACCTATAAATTTTATAGGTTTTTGAGTTACAGCTCTTATTGAAAGCGCTGCTCCACCTCGAGTATCTCCATCTAATTTAGTTAATACTACTCCATCTACTCCAAGAGTTTCATTGAAACTTTCTGCAACATTAACTGCATCTTGTCCTGTCATAGAGTCTACAACTAAAAGTATTTCATGAGGTTTAACTTCACTTTTGATTGATTTTAATTCATCCATTAAAGCTTCATCAACATGAAGTCTACCTGCTGTATCTATAATAACTAAGTCATTGTTATTTTTTATTGCATGACTTAATCCTGCTTTTGCTATATTTATTGGACTTTCCTTGTCACCCATGTTGAATACTGGTATATCTAATTTTTCTCCAACTACTTGTAACTGCTTTATAGCCGCTGGTCTATAAACGTCACATGCAACAAGCAAAGGTCTTTTACCTTGCTTTTTAAAGTATCCTCCAAGTTTACCAGATGTTGTAGTTTTTCCTGCTCCTTGAAGTCCAACCATCATTATTATTGTTGGTGGCTTAGGAGATATTACTACTTTACTAGATACATCACCCATTAAGCTTGTAAGTTCCTCATTTACTATTTTAATTATGTGTTGTGCAGGAGTTAAACTTTCCATTACTTCTTGTCCAACACATCTTTCTTGTACTTTTTTTATAAAATCCTTAACTACTTTAAAGTTAACATCTGCTTCTAATAAAGCAAGTTTAACTTCTCTCATAGCATCTTTTATATCTTTTTCAGTAAGTTTTCCTTTGGACTTTAACTTACTAAATGCACCTTGTAGTTTATCAGATAATCCTTCAAATATCATTTTAACATCTCCCTACATATATCTTCTATATTTTCTAGCCTAGGGATTAAATTAGCACAATCTCTATTTTGCAATAAATCTTGTTTAATGTCAACAATTTTATCTACCATAACTTTGACGAATTTTTCTTGTTCTTGGAGTTTATATACTAATTTCAATTTATTTTCATAGTCTTTTAGTATTTTCTCTGAACGCTTTAACGTATCATATACACCTTGTCTAGATACATTAAAATTTTCGCTGATTTCACCTAAAGAATAATCTTCTTCATAATATAGAGAAACTATATCTCTTTGTTTATCAGTTAGTAATTCTTTATATTGTTCAAATAGTAATCCAATTTCAACCATTTTTTCTATATTCATCTATTACACTTCCCAGTGACATACTGTAAAGGTTATTTACTTTACACATTGTATTTTATACTATCTAGAACGTGTTGTCAATATAGAATTAGTATTTATTTTAAAGTTATTGTAGTATATTATTGACACTTTATTTTTAATGCTAATTACTTCCCAAATAAAGCATCAGAAAATGCCTTTGCGTCAAAATCTTGTAAATCTTCTACAGTTTCTCCTACTCCTATTAGCTTAACAGGAACGTCAACCTCACTTTTAACTGCTATAACAACTCCACCTTTTGCAGTCCCATCAAGTTTTGTTAAAACTATTCCAGTTATCTTTGCAACATCTTTAAATGTCTTAGCTTGAGATACTGCGTTTTGTCCAGTTGTTGCATCTACTACTAATAGTACTTCTTTTTTAGCTTCTGGGAATTCTCTATCTACTATTTTAAATACTTTTCCAAGTTCATTCATAAGATTAGCTTTATTGTGTAATCTACCTGCAGTATCGCAAATTAATACATCCACATTTCTAGCCTTAGCAGCTTTTACAGCATCAAATATTACAGCTCCTGGGTCTGCCCCTTCTTGATGTTTTATTATATCAACATTGCTTCTTGATGACCATACTTCTAATTGCTCTATAGCTGCTGCTCTAAAAGTATCTCCTGCTGCTAATAATACTTTTTTACCATCTTTTTTGTATCTATTTGCTAATTTTCCTATTGTAGTCGTTTTACCAACTCCATTTACACCAACCATAAGTATTATAGTGGGAGAATGAGATACATCTAGCTTTGAATTATCATTAGTTAGTATCTCTTCTACTATAGCTTTAAGTTCAACTCTAACATCCATTGGATCTGTTATTCCCTTTTGCTTTATCTTAACTCTAAGTTGTTCTATTATATCCATAGTAGTATTTACACCAACATCTGCAGTTATTAATATTTCTTCTAATTCTTCTAATAATTCTTCATCTACTTTTGTATATGATTTTAATACCTCATCTATTCTATCTGTTATACCTTGTTTAGCTTTACTTAAACCTTGCTTTAGTCTATCAAATAAACTAACTTTTTTTTCTTCTATATTTTCTTCAGTATTATCTTCTTCTTCAGTATTATCTTCTTCTTCAATATTGTTTTTTTCTTTAATTTCACTACTTACGTCTTCTTCAACTTCTTTTTTCTCTTCTTCTATCATTTCTTCAATAACTTCTATTTGTTCTATCTCATCTTGTTTTGGTTCTTCTTCAGTTTCAAACTTTATTTTTTCTTCATCTTGTTGTATTTCTTCAATTTCTTCTTTATTTTCTTCAGTTATTAGTTCTTGTATATTTGTTTCAATTGTTTGTTCTTTAACAGTATCTTCTTCTGTTATTTCTTTAGCTGCATCATTTGTATCTTCAGTTTCATTTAGTTTTTCTATTTCTTCATTATCATCTTTTTTCTTTCCAAATTTAAATAATTTCTTAAACACTATTTTACCTCCAAAGTACAATATTAGATTTATCATATAGATTTGAATAAATCTATTTATATATTTATTTAGCAAGTAAAGTATACTTTACTTGCTAAATGTTTTTAAATTATGTCAGTTATATCTTGAGCTTCATTTAATCTTAAACTTAAAACCTTAGATATTGCCTTTTCTTGCATAGTTACTCCATATATATAATCAGATGCTTCCATAGTTCCTCTTCTGTGAGTGACTGCTATAAACTGAGTATCTTGAGATAGTTCTTTTAAAAACTCTCCAAATCTAAATATATTAGCATCATCTAGTGGAGCTTCTATTTCATCTAATATACAAAACGGTGTTGGCTTAGCTAATAATATTGAGAACAATATACTTATTGCAGTAAGAGCTTTCTCTCCACCTGATAATAAATTTAAATTTTTCATCTTTTTGCCAGGTGGCTGAGCTGTTATTTCAATATCACTTTCTAGTATATTTTGTTTATCTAATATAGTAAGTTCTCCATTACCTCCACCAAATAATCTTTTATATACATATTTAAAGTTTTCATTTATTTTTTCAAATTTAACTTTAAACTCTGCCTTCATATTTTCTTCTAGATCTGATATAAGCTTTTCTATAGCCTCTATTGACTGTTCTAAATCTTGTTTTTGTTCACTATAAAAATCATATCTCTCTTTTACTTCTTCATACTCTTTTATAGAGTCCATATTTACATTTCCAAGAACTCTTATTTCTCTTTTTAGATTTTCTAGCATCTTTTTATCTATTTCTATAGCGTCATCTTTAATTTCAATAGCTTGTTCTAAAGTCATTTCATACTCTTCAATCAACCTATTTTTATAAGTTTCTTGACTAGATTTAAATCTTTCTAATTTACCTTGTACTTTAAATAAACTTTCTTTTAAATCTATGTACTGCCTATCTATAGTTTTCAAATCTTTATTTAGTTCTTCTAATTTATTCTTTAAATCGTCTTTAGAAGCTTTTTTATTATCTAAGTTTATAATATTATCAACTAATTGTTTATTTAAACTTATCTTTTCTGTTTCTTCTATAACTATTTCTTCTTCTAGTTTAGATGTTTGAACTCCGTGTACCTCAAATTCTTTTTGGATGCTATCTAGTTTTTCTTTTAATTCTAGATTTTCTTTATCAAGTCTATTTAATTCACTTAATGTATTTGTATTTAATTGTTTATATTTCACTAAATCTAGGTTTAGTTCATCATATTTTATCTTATCAGTTTCATAAACGCCACTTGATTGTTTTAATACTATATATAATTCATCTATTTTAGTTTTATTTCCATTATGTTTATTGTCTAATTCTAATATGCTCTTTTTAACACTTTCAATTTTCTCTAAAGTATATTTTAGGTTAGAATCTAAACTATCTTTTTCATTTTCTAATTTAGTTGTGCTTATTTTTAAAGATTTTATTTCATCTTCTACTTTTCCAATGTATGAATTCTCAATTATTATAGTTTTATCAACTTCTTTTATCTGTTTATTAACTTCATTTATATCTCTTTGATAGTTGATTATGCTTTGATTACACTCTTCTTTTTGATTTGTTAATAATTCAATTTCTTTTTTAGTATCTTGAATTTTTTGAGAATATTCATTTATTAATCTTTTTCTAGATAATATATTCCCGTTAGTTCTAAAACTTCCTCCTGTTAAAGAACCACCTGGATTTAATATTTCTCCATCTAAAGTTACAACTTTATATTTATGGTTTGTTTCTTTCGCAAATTTAATTCCATTGTCTATAGTATCAATAACTATCGTTCTTCCAAGTATACTTTCAACTATATTTTTATACTTTTCATCATATGATAATAAGTCGCTTGCTAAACCTATAAACTTAGTGTTACATCTAATATTTTTTAGATCTATTTTATTAGATTTTATAATATTTAATGGTAGGAATGTTACTCTTCCTAAATTATTTTTCTTTAAGTAGTTTATAGCAATCTTCGCACTAACTTCATCGCTAGTAATTATATTTTGCATATATGCACCAAGTGCTGACTCTATAGCTTTTTCATAATTAGCATCTACTCCTACAAGTTGTCCTAATGCTCCATGCACACCTTGTAAGTTTTTATTTTTAAGAACTTCTTTTACCCCTTTATTAAAGCCTTCATTATGATTTTCCATTTCAATGTATATATTAACCTTAGAATTATAATCATTCAAACTATACTTATTGTTTTGAACTTGTTTATCTAAGTTATTATCTACATTAATTAACTCAGTTAGTTTTTCATTCATCTCAATTTGTCTATTATTAAGTATATTTAACTCTTCTTTTTTGCTTTCATGTCTACATTTAGACTCATTTAAATCTACATCTTTTTCGTTTATTTCTTTATTTATTTCTTTTATATCTAAATCTATACTTTCAGTTCTAGAATTTATATTTTCCATATTAGCTGTAAGTGTAGATAATTTACTACTAGATTCTTGCTTTTTATTTAAAATACTTATTATATCGTCTTTTAAATTTTCCACATTATTATTTATATCTTCAATCTTACCTTTTTTATTAGTGTTTAACTCATCTAATAAAGTTATATTTTCTTGTAAGGCAATTATATTTTCTTCATTTTCTAACTTTGTTTCATTCAATTCTTTTATAATTTGATTATTCTTTACTAACTTTTCTTTTATTTCATTTAATTCTTTATGATTTCTTTCTATATCACTTTTATGATTTTTTATTCTTTCATTTATAAGATTTACTTGAGCATCTTTTTGAGATATTACAGTTTTTATACTGTTTATATAATCTTGAGCTTTATTGATGCTTTCATCTATACTTTCTATTTCTTTATTAGTTTCATTAAAACTTTTTTCTATAAGAGCTTTTTGCTTTTCTGTTTCTGTAGAATCGCTTTCTAATAATTGACTATGCTTGCTTACTTCATTTATTTCTATTTCTAGCCCTTCTATCTCTCTTATATAACTGTTTACTTCTATATTTTTTAGTTTTTTACTAAATTCTTCATATTTTCTAGCTTTCTCTTGTTGAGCAAAAAGAGGCTTTAGTTGATTTTCAATTTCAATATATATATCATTTATTCTCTCTAAATTCTCTTTTGTGTTTTTCAGATTTCTTTCAGCTTCTTGCTTTTTATATCTAAATTTAGATATTCCACAGGCTTCATCAAAAACTTTTCTTCTATTTACAGGATTATTACTAAGTATCTCATCAACTTTTCCCTGTTCTATAATAGAATACCCATCTTTTCCTATTCCTGTATCTAGCAACACTTCTTTTATGTCTTTAAGTCTACAACTCTTATTATTTAGAAAAAATGCGCTTTCTCCATTTCTATATGCTCTTCTTTTTATAGTAACTTCATTAAAATCTAAATCCAACTTATTATCACAGTTGTCTATTGTAAGAGCAACTTCACAATAATTCATTGCTTTTTTTGTATCTGTCCCTGCAAATATTACATCTTCAAGTTTGTCACCTCTAAGACTTTTTATACTTTGCTCCCCTAAAACCCATCTAACAGCATCAGATATATTGCTTTTACCACTACCATTAGGTCCTACTATCGCAGTTATACCCTCTTTAAATACTATGTCTGTTTTTGTAGGAAAGGATTTAAATCCTTTTAGTTCTAATCTTTTTAAATACACGTTTTTCTCTCCCTTCAATGCTAAAACTAAAGGTTGTAAATATTATATAAAGTTGCATAGATACTTTTAAAATCAATCTTAACTATCTTGTCGTTATCTAATACAATTTCTAATTTATCTATATCAATATGCTCTTCTTGTGTTTTCAAGTTTACACTTAATTCATTTTTCATATAAATACTATTACACTTTTTATTTCCTATTATTTTAGATATATTTTTTTTATTTGTTTTTATTAATACACTACTTGTAACTTTATTTTCTATAACAATATGTTTTAGATAATCTTTTATCATATTACCTTCAACTAATTCTCTAAATGCAGGATGATACGGACCATCAACTACGGCCTTTCCTAATTGTATATCATCAGTAGCTTGTAGGCCAACTCTTATTACGTTTATATTATTAACATAAAATAAAGCTAAAAGTTTCTTTACTATCTCAATACTTTGTTCTAGAGAAAATGGACTATATTCATTCTTTTTCAATAAATCTTCTAAACCAGTTTCTTTAACTACTAGTGTAGGGTATATTCTTACACAATCTGGGTTTAACTGTATAAATTGTCTTGCTGTATCTATACATTTTTGTTCACTGTCTGATGGTAGTCCAACCATCATTTGAAGACCTAATTTTATATTATTTTCTTTTATAAGCCTTGAACTTACAAACACTTCGTCTGTGTGATGACCTCTTATGCTATCTTTTAACACATCTTCATCAAGAGATTGTACACCCAATTCAATTATACTAACTTTATATTCTTTTAACATAGAAAGTATCTCTTGGCTTATACAGTCAGGTCTTGTAGACATTCTAATATCATGCACTACACCTTTATCTACGTACTCTTTTGCAACAGACAATAAAGACCTTTGTATGTCTACATCTATAGCTGTAAAACTACCTCCAAAGAATGCAATTTCTACCATTGCATCTTTATCTATCGTAGTTAAATATTCTTCAACAATATCCCTTACATCGTTACTTGTCATATCTGTACTTACACCTGTAATTTTTTTTTGATTACAGAATATGCAGTCATGAGGACAACCTTGATGAGGTACAAAAATTGGAATTATTCTTTTTTTCATTTAATGTCATCCTTTTGATAATATTTATTTAATCTATATGTTATTTTTAAGTGCAACTTTTGCAGCTAACTGCTCTGCTTCTTTTTTGCTTTTGCCTTCTCCTAAGCCTAAAACTTCCTCATTTGTACCAACTTGCATAACAAAGCTCTTATTATGATCTGGTCCTTTTTCTTCTATCAGTTTATACCATATGTTGTTTTCACCTTTACCTTGTAATACTTCTTGAAGGTGTGTTTTATAATCTCTAAATATTTTACCTTTTCTAGAGTCACATATTATATCTTCCATATAGTTTAATACAAATTTTCTAGCACTTTCAATACCGCCATCTAAATAAATAGCTGCTATAACTGCTTCAAATGCATCTGCAATAATTGATATTCTTTTTCTTCCCCCTGTAGCTTCCTCACCTTTTCCAAGTAACATATGTTCGCCAAGATTTATTTCATTAGCTGCATCACTTAATGACTCTTCACATACTATGTTTGCTCTTAATTTAGTAAGTTCTCCTTCTGGAAGGTTGGTTTCTTTTTTAAATAGATATTCACTTACAACTATACTTAAAACTGAATCACCTAGAAACTCTAATCGTTCATTAAAATTATAATCTTTATTTTCATTAGAATATGAACTATGAGTAAGAGCTTCTAATATATATTCTCTATTTTCAAATTTATAGTCTATTATATTTTCAAACTTATCTATAGTATCGCATATTTTCTTATTTATTTTCATACTACTACCTCCGAGTTAATTATCTCTAGATTATAGTGTACTATTTTTCTAGAAGTATTGCAAAATAAAATTCATTTATATTCTATTGCCCTTTATATACCTTCTTTCATATACAGAAAAACCTATGAGATTTAAATCTCATAGGTTTTTATTCTTTGTTTAGTTTTCATCTAAATCTATACACATGCAATCATCATTATCATCTGCTGATAATATAATTGCCTGGCAATTAGGGCAAACTACATCTACTTCATCATCGTATAGTAATTCTTCATCTACTTCTACTAAATCTCCACAATTGGGACATTCCATTTCTATGAAGCTAAGCTCTTCTTCGTCTTCGTCATCACCATCTTCGTATATATCGTCTTCTATATCTGATAAATCTTCGTCAATAGATTCTACATATTCTACTAAATCAGCTTGTTCTTCGTCTAACTCCACTATTGCATCTGCAAAACTTTCTAATACGTCTACTATCTTATGTATTATTTTGCCTTCTTTGCTTTCAGTGCTTATTTCTAGTCCTTCAGCTAATCCTTTTAGGTATGCAACTTCTTCATATAAATATTTCATAGATACCCCTCTCTTTCTTTTTATATAAATTAAAAGCCCGTACATCTTTATTATTAAGATATACCAGCTTTTTATACATAGATTCTTAAACTCTTGATAAATAATCTCCAGTTCTAGTGTCTATCTTTACTTTGTCTCCTTGATTTATGAATAAAGGAACTTGAACAACTGCACCAGTTTCTACTGTAGCTGCTTTAGTTACGTTATTTGCAGTATCACCCTTTACTCCTGGTTCTGTTTCTACAACTTCTAATTCTGCAAAGTTAGGAGCTTCAACTTGGAAAGCTTGTCCTTGGTAGAATCTTATAGTAGCAACTTCATTTTCTTTTAAGAACTTTATAGCTTCTTCAACTTGAACATAGTTTAAAGGAATTTGGTCAAATGTTTCTTCATCCATAAAGTAGTATAAGTCTCCATCACTATATAAATATTGCATTTGTCTTGTGTCTATATGAGCTTTAGGGAATTTATCACTTGGGTTAAAAGCTTCTTCTCTTATTGCCCCATTCTTTAAATTTCTGTATTTAGTTCTTACGAACGCTGCACCTTTACCTGGTTTAACGTGTTGGAAATCAACTATTAAACATGGTTGTCCATCTTTTTCAAATGTTACACCTTTTCTAAAATCACTTGCTGAAACCATCTTTGTTCCTCCATATAAAAATAATTTTATTTTATCACGGTTTGGTGATATTCATTATTAAATAATTCTATATTCTTTTGCAATCTATGCATATGTATATATATCACCATACCTTTTTCAATTATATATCCTATTGTAATCTTGTCAAGTTCTATTGATATAATTTAAGTTAATATAAGACATTATTTCGATTAATTAAAGCTCTTATTCCAAATATGTAACTATCAAATCCAAGTCCAGATATCTGACCTATACAAGCTTTTGCTGTAACGCTCTTTTGTCTAAATTCTTCTCTTTGATGAATATTAGATATATGAACCTCTACTACGTCAACATCTATAGATTTAATGGCATCATGAATAGCATAGCTGTAATGGGTAAAAGCACCTGGATTTATAACTATTCCATCATAAATACCCATAGCATCATGTATTTTATCTATTATATAACCTTCATGATTACTTTGAAAAAAATCTATACATAAATCATTTTCCGATACTTTAAACTCTTCTTTTATGTATCTCTCTAAATCACTTAAAGTATTTTTTCCGTATATGGTCTTTTCTCTTTTCCCTAACATGTTTAAGTTGGGTCCATTAATTACTATAATGTTCATAAGCACCCCCGACAAATTGATTACAAATTTTACTACTATAATAATATCATATATTATCCAATGTGAACAAGTATTTCACTAACTACTTGATTTATATTTTTATCATTTATGTCTATTTTTATGTTATAAGTATCATTATATTTATTTATTCTTTTTTTCAAAAGATTATCTATAGTTTCAGCTATGTTTTGACTTTGTTTAAGTAATGGACGTTTATCTATTTCCTTAGATACATTCTTTTGTATTGTCCCTACATTTGCATCTAAAAAAACAACTTGCCTTTCTTTTTTTAATATATCTATATTTTCTTGTTTTGTAATTATGCCCCCACCTGTTGAAATTATAATGTTGTCTTTTTTTACTAACTCTTTTAATAAATCATTTTCTAATTTTCTAAAATATGCTTCTCCAGACTCTTTAAATATCTCAGATATAGCCTTATTCTCTCTTTTCTCGATTTCATTATCCATGTCTATAAATTTAATATTAAGCTTTTTAGCTAATGATTTTCCTACTACCGTTTTTCCTACTCCCATAAAACCAATTAATATTATTCTCATATCTGCTCTCCCTCGAAGTTTCTTATGTTTACTTTAAATTCTGTTTGTAATTTTTCATTATTTTTAGATAGTGCTAGCTTTATTTTTATAAATTTGCCTTTTTCATACACAGACACATACATATTATCTATATAATCCCCTATTTCATACCCGCCTTGCTCACTAGCCCCACTGTTACTTAAATTATTTATGAAAAGTTTATTTAAATTTTTCTTCAAACTAATTTCTTTATCTTTTATACTGTTTACTTCGTTTTTATATTTACATTTTATAGAAGTAGCATCTATTATAGTATCACCATAGTTTAAATCTTTAGAATTTATACTAATTACTCCTTTAGAATCTCCCACTATGTCTTCTATATATCTACTCATTTCGTTAGCTTGTTGTTGTAATTCTACTTTATCTTCAAGCTTAAGTTTAGTGTTATACGAAAAGAATAATAAATAATAAAGTATAGATATTATTATTAGTATAACTGATAAAGAAATTATACTCTCTAAAAGCAAATATCCCTCTTTACGTTTCATACTTTCCTTCCTTTAAGAGCACTCTTCCGCTTACAGGTACTATTGTTATTTCTTTTTTAGTTTTATTGTCATAAACACTTATGGTTTGACCTTTGGGGTCTGGTGACCCATCTCTTTTGAAAAGTATCTTTTCTCTCATATATTCCAATTTTATATTGTTAGACAACTTAATTTCTTTTATATCTTCTCCTCCAGACCTTACAACATAACTAGCAGCCTCTTTATTTTTCTTATAATATATGTATGTATTAGAATCCCCTAACATATTCGTTTTTCTTATATATCTTATATCTGAACAAAGTTGTTTTGTAAATAAATTTATTTGATGCTTATTTATATCTTCTTTTGAAAAACACAATGTTGATATTAATAGCATTACACTTATCGTTATGACCAACTCTACTAATGTCACATTCCTTCTCTTTTCATAATTTATATCTCCTTATAATCATATACCTTCACTATTTCTTTTATATTAAATTCGTTTGTATTATCTTCAATATTATCAGCTTTGTCTTCCTGTAAATTTTCATTCAAATTTTTTACCGATTTTAGAAATGGATTATTTATTCTTACACTAGCCTGAAACTTTTTACTATAATTATTATCTACTACATTGCTAATAACTTCAAATTCTAAAGTTCCATTAGTGTTATCTATCTTTATACCGCTTGGCACATTTATTGAAACTCCTTTTAATTCACTTTTAGTTATATCTTTTATATCAATTAAAAAGTTATTTCCTAAGCAATAGTTATTAAATTCATCTTCATTAGACGTATTTTTCAATATGTATTGAACTGATTCTAATATATTGCTATTAACTATTTCAATAGCTCCATAACCTATTTCAGTAATATTAGTTTCTTTGTATTCCAAATTAAAAATATTGGAATTAGTATAATGTAATCCTATACAGGTCATAACCATTGTTAATATTATAGAAAATATTATTAATGTAGTAACTAATATGGAACCTTTATTATTGGGTTGCATAACTATTAAGCCTTATCTCATGTTTTTTACTAGATACACCTACATTAATCTTATAGCATTGATAGTAATCTCTATCCTTTTGTATAGTTGTATCTATTTTATATCCATTTTCACATTCTACATCATGGCTATTTTCTACTACTTTAAATCCACTATTTTTAACATCATATTTAGCATCTTCTATTTTTGACTTAGCTATGTTTAGCATTTGAAATTGTTCTTTATTGTAATTTATAAAACAATAGCTACTATATAAAGAGGTCGATATAATATATATTCCAATACAAATTATAGAAATACTCATTATACATTCAATGGATACAAAACCACCTTGTTTTCTCTTCAATTTAAATCTCCTTAATAATTAATTTCAAACCACAAATACATTATATATGTTGTTTTAATTTGTAAGTAATAGAGTAAATGATATTATAAACTTAACTTTTTCTATTAAATAGTTTTGTTATAAATATTTTTTATACACTCTTCATCTTCTTTGCTTGGTTCAATTCCTGTCCATATGTAAAATGCATGTAATGCTTGATTTATAAGCATATCTATCCCATATATAACTTCTAATTCATTTCTTTTTGCCCATTTTATAAATGCTGTATTATGTGGTTTGTATACTATATCACAAACTAATATATCTTTACTCAAACTTATACTTTCACTTATAGGACATAAATCACTTTCCATACCTACAGGTGTCGTATTTATTAATATATCTATATTTTTCAAATCATTTTCTTTTATAATTTCTGTTGAGCATAAAATACTTGTACTAAAATTATTCTCTATTATGCTAACTATTTCACTAGCTTTATTTATACTTCTATTTCTAATTTCTATAGATAAAACACCCTTTGATGCTAATTCTACAGCTATGCTTCTACATGCACCTCCAGCTCCTATTATCATTATTTTTTTATTTTCTAACTCATACCCTTTGCTTAATATAGCTTTTACAAAGCCTAACCCATCAGTATTATATCCTTTTAAATTTCCATTTTCATTTTTTACAGTGTTTACAGCTCCTATTAATTTTGCATTTTTATCAATAGTGTCTAGATGAGTTATTATATTAACTTTATGAGGTATAGTAACATTACAGCCTTTTATTCCTAATGCTTTTATACCTTCTACGCCTTCTTTTAAATTTTCTTCCTCAACATCAAAACAGCAATAAGCACTGTTTTGATTATACTTTTCAAATAAGTAATTATGTATATTTGGGGAAAAACTATGTTTAACTGGATGTCCTAAAAGTCCTATAATTTTAGTTGTTGAATTCATTTTTGCATATACTCCTATCTATTTTTATTGTCATATATTTGTTAATTTATACCATTTTATTATAAATTGCACATTCTTAAATATTCTGTGTAAATAAACTCATCGCCATTTGACTTTGCTCTTTTTTTATAGCTATCAATTTCTTTGTTTACCTCTATTTCCACATTAATCTCAATATCCTTTTTAGATCCTGTTTTTATATCTATAGTACCTTTATACAACTCCATCATTGATTTAGCTACAGCTACTCCAATATCTAAACTTCTTCTCTCTTGGTCATTTAGGTATCTATTATAATCATATCCACCTTTATTTTTGATAGTTATCTTAGTTTTATTTTTATAGCTACTCAAATCAACACATATAGTACTATGTTTATATGAATATCTTATAACCATAGATAATAATGTCAAAACTATTTTTTCAATATCACTCGGGTCTACATTTGCTATTCTTTCTTCTTCATCAGTATCAAATAATATTTCTATATCGTTTATTTTTACATGTTTATTAAACTCTTCACACACATCTTCTACAACACTAACTATATTATAGTAATCCATTTTTGATTCATGGAATTTTGATTCTAATTTAGCTAAGTCTATTATATTATTAATTAACCCCATTAGCATATATGAATGTTTTTTTACTATCTGTACAGACTTAGAAATTTCACTATCAGGATTTTTACTTATATAATCTTTATTCATAATTTCTAATAATTGATTTGATGAAGATATTACGTTTAATGGAGTCTTTAATTCATGAGATATATTTACAAAGAATTCTGTTTTTATATTATTTTCTTTTTTCTTAACTTCAATTTCTCGTTCTATATCTTCTGCTTTTACTTGTTCAGTTATATCTCTTATAATCCCCACTGTTTTAATCTTTTTGTTTACCTCTATTTGCATTTCTCCACTCTCAACGTTAACTGTTTCTCCATATTTATTTGTTATAATTTTTCTCATAAACTTAAAGTTATCCTTATTTTTTCCTAAAGCTATAGAACCATTTTCAGTTTTATTTAAGCCATCTTTATCTATCAATCTTGAAAACATTTTATTAGAGTAAGTAATTACTTTATTCTCATAGTCTGATAAATAAATTCCCTCTGGTATTACATTTACTAATGATTCATATTTTTCTTTGCTATGTTCTACATCTTTTAGTATTTTTTTATAGTTTGTTATATCTCTTATAACCACTAAGTTTTTTTCACTTTCTATGTCATCAAAGCTTACTCTATCAATGTTTAAGCACATTTCTTTGTTGTCTTTGCAAGTATAATTCAACTCACCACTTGTACATGTATCTACTATTATATTTTTTATTTGTTCATTGTCAAAATCTATTTCCTCATTTTTATTATTATTATACAGTATGTTATTTTCATCTGTAATTAATATAGAATAAGGTATGTTATCTACTATTTTTCTGTACTTTGTATTGTTTTCTTTGATCTTTGTTTCACTATTTTTTTTATAAGTAATATCTTTCATCGAGCATATAACACCTATATTTTTATTGCTTATTATAAATGGTGCATATGTACATTCAAAAAATTCGCCTTCTTTTCCTCTAAGCTCACCATGTACTTCTATACCATTTTGCTTAACTGTGTTTATACTTTTTATGAAATCATTTGTATTTTTTATATTGTTGTTTAGGAAACTATTTAAATTTATTTTATAGTTGTACTTTGAATACTTCTTCCACATTTTAGAGAAACTATTATCTTCATTTAATATATATCCTTCACTATCTATTATAAATGTGCATCTATTGTACTCATCTACTATAGTTTTCAGTAAAATTTGCTTCTTAGATAAGCTTTCATTAATCATATTACTTATATTTCTATTAACTTCTAAATTTCCATGATTAATTTTTTTTGTTATACTTGCTTTATTTAATTCACTTTTCATTTTTAATTTTCTATTATTTGCATCTAAAATATCGGCTTTAAATATACTTAAAAATACATACATAGAAATCGTAATATCTATTATATGATTTACATACAAATAGTTTGATCTCTCTTTAACTAATATAAAAGTAATTAAATCTAGATATATTAAACTTAGCAATAGAGTTTCTTTTGCATTAAGCTTTTTTACATATATTACAGTAAAGCTTAAACCTAAAGCACTCATTAATAAATAAGAACCTATTAACATAGTATCTATATTAGTATTATAAAACATAGTAGTATATAAATTAGCAATTCCTAACATATAATTTATAAAAATCAAAGCTCTAGGTATTTTTTTTTGGCTAACCTTTATATTTACCTTTATTGTTAATAGTACTACCATTACTTTATATATATAGTTAAAATTTACAGCCCCCTCATTCATAGTTATAGATAAAATTTTAGAACTTATTACGGTTAATAATATCCCTAATAAAATTCCATTTCGTTTTGTCTTGTTTATACTCCAACTTGCCCATAGAATGTACAAACTCATAAGAAAAATTGATATACTAAATACGTTTATATATTTATACATACCGTTACTCCTTTTATATATATTTATCCATTAATAGCTGTAATTAAAATATATGTCTGAAAATTCTATATCTATTTTTTCATTATCACTAAAATCATATCCACTAGATACTTCACTAGCTAATTGTTTTTGATGTATATTATCTTTTAATATAAGTATAAACTCACTACCTTTATCAACTTCACTTTTTACACTTATACGTGCATCTTGTGCGTCTACAAGTTTTTTAACTAGCGATAGCCCTATCCCACTACCCTCTGCACCTCTAGATAACGTTCTATCTACTTGTTCAAAGCTTTCAAATATAAGGTCTATCTTATCCTCTGGTATACCGACACCTGTATCTTTTACATGAATTTTCAATTCTTCATCTTCACTAATTACTGAAATAGTTATCTTTCCACCTTTTTCAGTAAATTTAATTGAATTTGATAAAAGATTCAATATAACCTTTTCTATTTTTTCTTTGTCTATCGCAAATATTTTTCTCTCTACATTTGATTTAAATTTAATTTCTAAACCTTTTTCATTTGTATATCTTTTACATTTTTCAACTAAGTCTTTTATTAATTTTATAATGTCATATTTTTTTACATCAATTATATACATTCCATTCTCTAAATTTCCTATTTCTTGAATATTGTTAAGTAATCTCATAAGCCTATAGCAATTTTGTCTTACTAATCTAGTATAGTTATCTATATACTGAGAATCATATCTATCTTTATTTAAATAAAGTATCTTATTAGTTTCAAATATTGTATTTATTGGTTTTTTTATATCATTAGATAGATCACTTAAAAATTCAGCTTTAAATCTATATTTATCACTAATTTCTGCTAATGTTTCTTTCATTTTTTGTGCTTTTTGTTTATCATCTAATAATCTTACTACTACTACAAAAGTGTTTTCTTCGCTACTGTTTATTATAGCTATATTTATATCTCTTATTTCACCATTGTTTATAGTAAATTTTTTAAAGCTTCCATTTTCATGTTTGTTCAAATATTTTTTTATTATATTGTTTAGATTATCTACGCCTATATCCTTAAGTATTTTAATCATAGCTTTATTTCTATAAACATAGTTATTAGTTTGCTTATCAATTATTATTATTCCTTCTGGTAAAGTTTGTAATAATAATTTATATGTTTTCTCACTTTGCTCTATTTCTGTAAGAGCATTTTCCAAAACACTTATATCAATCGCTATACTAAGTAACATCTTTTTATTGTTTAAAACTATACTTGTTGTTATGAATTCTATAGTTTTGCCTTCTTTTGTTTCTATTTTAGTTGTAGACTTATCTTTTTTACCAAATTGAACTAAATTTATATTTTCAATAAATTTTTTTCTAAATTTTTTATTTATACTTGCTTCTATATCATCTATTAAAACATCTGAGTGTGAACTTTCCTCTAGTTCAAATAGCTCCATAGCTTTATTATTTATATAAGTAATAGTATTTGTATCGTGAATCATTACACCATCATTTAATATATCCATTAGCTTTTTACATCTTTCTTCACTTTCTGTTAGTTCATTTTGTATCATCATACTTTCTGTTATATCATTTAAAATACATATTATTATATTTTTGCCTTCTATAATATCTCTATTACTTATAAACTTATATATTCTTCCGTCATATGATTTGACTATTTTACTAGAGTTTTTATTTATTCCTTTAATAACTTCATCACTGTTTATAAATTTTGAACTTAAGTATGAATATATATCAAATTCATACTCATTTAATTTATCTAGTTCTATTAATTTTTTAAATGCTTCATTACTATAAATATAATTTTTAGTATTATTTAAGATAAATATAGGATTGTCTGATTTTTCTATAGATTGACTTATTTTAGCATTTAATTCTAAAATTTCATCTTTGTACTGACTTTGCATGCTACACTCTAGATCTATTTCATTGGCAGATGATGATATGTGTTTTTTATATAAGTTTAATTTTTGTTTGTCTATTTTTAGTTCCATTGTTAAGTTTTTTATGTATTTAAGAATAACTATATTTATTATAGTTAAATTTATTATTATATCTAAAATTAAATTATTTTTGTATCCATTTGTTAAATTAAAAAAAGACATAATATTTATAAGTAATAAAAAAACAATTGAAAACTTTCTTATTTTAATTTGTTTTTTATTTTTTATCATTAATAATGTCTTAACTGCAATTAAACCAATTAAGTAATAGGAAATTTTTGTATCTATTTTACTTTTACCTATATATAGCATTACTTCACTGCTATATATAAGTAATAACCAAAGAAAAAATTTATTTTTAGATATTTTATATAAAGCAAAGGAAATAAAAGGTATAGAAGTAATAATAATTAAATTCAATAACTCTAAATTTTCTATATTCTTATATAAACCTATCACAACATCCACCATCCTTTTTTATTTTACTTCTTTAAAATATAAAATTTTTATGTTTCTTTTTAATTATGATATATAGATTTATAATAGTATTTTTTTTTACTATATATGTTATGTTAGCATACTATTCAGAATTTTTTTGTCAGTTTTTGATTCGTTTTAAGTAAAATTATTTGCTATAAATTATTGTTTTTTGTTATTAAATCGCACAAAAAATACTTTTTTAGAAAATAAGATAAAATATTTAATTTCTTTTAGCTAATCAGCCCACTTTATAAATAAATATCAGTTAATAACAAAACAAAAAAAGCCTATGATAGGCTTTTTTCTGGTTTTAACTCTTTTTTAAGTTTTTTAAGAGCTCTCTTTTCAATTCTAGATACATATGACCTAGATATATCAAGTTTTTGTGCTATTTCCCTTTGAGTTTTATATCCGCAAGTAGTTAATCCATATCGCAGAAGCACTATTTCTTTTTCTCTTTTAGTCAATATCGTTTCTAATTGCTCATATAATTTTCCAATTTGAACTTTTAATTCAACTTGATCTATTATATAGTCAATATCTGTCCCTAATACATCAATTAAGCTAATCTCATTTCCTTCTTTATCCATTCCAATAGGATCTTGAAGAGATACTTGAACTTTATTTTTTTTATTAGTTCTTATATTCATCAATATCTCATTTTCTATACATTTTGATGCATATGTTGCTAGTCTCGTGCCTTTGTCTACATTATAGGTTTCTATGGCTTTAATTAAGCCAATTGTTCCAATGGATATAAGATCATCTTGATCTTCACTAGAATTGTTATACTTCTTAGCAATATGCGCTACTAATCTCATGTTTCTTTCAATTAAAACGTCTTTTGCATTTTCATCTTTATCTTCTTTAAATTTTGTTAGATAAGTAACTTCTTCTTCAGGGGTTAATGGTTTTTCAAACGATTTGAGAATAGTCAACGAGCCACCCCCTCTTTCTGATGTTTCATTTTAAATTATATGAAGGTGGCCGTATTAAATTGCTTGTTTTATAAATATTTATTTTTATTTATTTGCTTAATTTCATGCATATTTCTTTAAAAATAGGTAAAGCTGGCTTACTTTTTTGTTCTGTACCTTCTACTAACACAGTTATAGCATACTTAGGTCTTTCCTCAGGATAAAATCCTGTTATCCATCCATGATTTACATCTTTACCGTTAGATACACTTTCTGCTGTCCCTGTTTTAACTCCACAGCCTCCATTTATATCTTTTAAGCCTTTTCCTGTTCCATCTTTGGATACGCCTTTCATAAGCTCTTTAACTATAGTTATAGTATAAGGTGATATAATATCTTCTTTTTTAGAACTTCTAAAACTTTTTGTTATATTTTTATTATTGTCTACTATACTATCATATAAATATAGTGGCTTGTAGGTTCCATTATTTGCTATTATTTGAGTCATTTGATTTATTTGTAGCGGTGTAAATCCAAGACTTCCTTGACCTATTGCTAAATTACGTATAGGTATATCAGTAGGTATTTCTCTTGATTTTTCTTCACCCAAGCCTATATCTACGAGTTCGTCTAGTTTAAGCTTTTTAGCGCATTCAATTATTTTATCTTCTCCAACTTTTTGTGCTATATCAAAAAATGCGGTATTACAAGAGTTAGAAAATGCCTGTTGTAATGTTTGTATTCCATGCCCTTCTTTTTTATTACAATTTAAAATTTCTCCATTTTTTCCTACTTTAGTTTTACCAGTACAATTGTATGTATAGCTTTCATCTATTACGCCTTCTTCTAAAGCTGCATATAGTACCGCTATTTTAAATACTGATCCTGGAGGATATATACTTTGAATAGTTCTATTTACTAGCTCTCCCTTTTGACTTTTATTGTATTCAAATACATTCTTTTGATCAAAATTTGGTCTTGAACTCATAGATAAAATTTCTCCAGTATCTACATCAGATACCACTACAGCTGTTGGATTTTCCTCTTTATCCACTATCTGTTCTATATCATTTTGAATATTTTTATCTATTGTTAATTTTATGTGTTTTGCATTTTCAACTTTGTTAACAGTTTTTATACTACCTTTTAATATATTTAAATCTTGCGTATTTCCTGATGAACCTGCTTTAAATGCAGACACATATTTTTCATTTGATTTTTTTAACACATCATCCATTGATTTTTCTATTCCTGATTGACCCGATTTATCTGAGCTTTTTATATGCCCAATAGTATGTGACAATAACCCTTTTGATGAATATCTTAGTGTTTTTTCTTCTACTATTATGTTTTTTTCTAGTAATTTCTTTTTCATATTATCACTTAAATTTTCTACTTTAATTTCAAACACTGATGAATTTAATTGTTTTTCTATATTTAAATAGATATCTTTAACTTTCATTTTACTACATTCTTCTACTAATGATCTAACCTCTGAGTCATTTATAAAACTCTCTTTTTCAACTATCATTACTTGTTCTTTCACAGTATCTGTTAATGGTTTTGAATTTCTATCGTATATAATCCCTCTACCACTATTTAAGTCTACCTTTTGAATACTTTGCATGGCTGCTTTTTCTTTATATTTATCAGCTTCTAAAATTTGTATAGTTGATAATCTATAAATTAAAAAAGAATATGCTAATATGCTACACGAAAATATAATCCATGCTCGTCTTTTAATTACTTTAGATATACTCTCTTTATTTCTTGACATAAAATCACCCCTTAGATACTTGTCATTTTTGACAATTTCTAAGGGGTTAATACTAATTTTATAAATTATTCATATTATTTTTTTTAATCTAGTCTAACTGAGTTCTGATCTTACTTATAACTATATCTATAGCTACTTCATTTTGACCACCTTCAGGCATTATTATATCAGCATATTTTTTATATGGTTCTATAAATTGATCATGAGCAGGTTTTACTGTAGCTAAATACTGTTCTATAACAGAATCTACAGTTCTACCTCTTTCTTTTATATCTCTTTGTATTCTTCTAAGAATTCTTATATCATCTTCTGTGTCTACATATATTTTTATATCTAGCTTGTCTCTTAAATTTTCATCTTCTAATATCATTATCCCCTCAACTATTATTATATCTTTAGGGGCTATATTAACTATTTCATTATCTTTTCTTGTATGAAGTTCATAGTCATATATAGGTTTTTCTATAGCTTTACCTTCACATAAGTCTTCTATATGCTTTATAAGAAGCTTGTTATCAAAAGAAAGCGGATGGTCATAGTTAGTCTTTAATCTATCTTCAAAAGTTAAATGAGTTTGATCTTTATAGTAAGCATCTTGCTCTAAAGTTGCTATATTTTCTTCTGGTATATTTTCTATTATAGCTTTACAAACTGTACTCTTTCCTGAACCTGTTCCTCCTGTAATTCCTATTATTAACGGTCTTTTTTTATTTTTCATATTGTAGTACTCTCCTTACCAAATCAAATGCTTATTTTTATTTTTCATCATTTGGATTGTTTAAATAGAATCCAGATGTAAATTCTCTATTACTTATTTGCTCTAATTCTTCTAGCCATATTTTATTAAATTTCCATTCATTTGGATTTTTATAAAATTCATCTATAGCTACTCTATAAGCTTTAACAACTTTTTCTATATATTTAGAGTCTTTCATTTTGCCTTCGATTTTAAAGCTCGTTATACCTGCTTTAATTAATTGAGGTATATATTCTATCATACATAAATCTTGCGAATTAAATAAAAATGTTCCTTTTTCATCTTCATAAACAGGGAAATATTCTCCAGGTCTTTTTTCTTCTACTAAACTATAACTTCTTTTATTTATTTTTTCATCACAATTTTGACCATTCATATAATTACTAATTAAACATCTTCCCGAATAAGATAGAGTCATAACACCATGTACAAATGCCTCTATATCCATTTCTAAAGGTGTTTTAGCTCTTATTTGTGCTATTTCTTCACAAGATAGTTCTCTTGATACTACAACTCTTTTTATGCCTTGTTCAAACCAAAATTTAGCTGTTACATAGTTTGTAGTGTTAGCCTGGTCACTCAAATGTATTTCCATATTAGGGATGGTATTTTTTACAATAGTAAGCATACCAGGATCTGATATTACAATTGCATCTACCCCAATTGCTTCTAGTTCTTTTAAGTATGACTCAACTTCTATAAAATCTTCATTATGAGGTATTATATTAACTACTACATATACTTTACTGCCTCTTTTGTGGGCAAATTCTATACCTTTTATCATATCATCCTTAGAAAAGTCATCCTTTTCAGTTGGCATACCAAATACTTCTCCACCTATATAAATGGCATTTGCTCCATTACTTATATTTGCTTTTAGTTCTTCTAAGTCTCTAGCTGGTGCTAAAAGTTCTACTTTATGCATTTATGTCACCTCTTTTACCTTGCTTATAGCTAAGTGCCACACCATCACCTATTGGGATTAGAGATGTCTCTAAATAATCACAATTACATATATAATCTAAATAGCTTCTCATTCTTTTAACTATAGTTATCTTTCTTCTTATAACAAAATCATCGTGGGCTACCATACCTTTATATAGTATGTTATCTGAAATTAAAAGACCATCTACTTTTAATTTATCTATAACCATATCATAAAATAACTTGTACTGACCTTTAGCTGCATCTAAGAATATCATGTCAAATTCACCTTCAACTTCTTGAAGCTTTTCTTTTGCATCCCCTTCAAGGATAGTTATTTTATTTTCAAGCCCTGCTAATTTTATATTCTTTTTAGCTTGTTCTATCATTTTTTCATTTCTCTCTACTGTTATTATTTCAACATCATCTCCTACTGTTGATGCAAACAATATTGAAGAGTATCCTATAGCACATCCAACTTCTAATATTCTCTTTGGTTTTTGTACTTTAAGTAATACTTTTAATAAATCAGATACCTCTTTGTGTACTATTGGTACATTATGCTCAACTGCATAATCTTCTAATTCTTTTAAAAGTCCCTCTTTTTCTTTTAATGTATTTCTTATGTAATCTTGTACTAATTCATTAACTATATTACTCATTAAACTCACTCCTTAAGTGCAAAAAAAATTAATAGCGGATTATGCTTTTAGATTTCAAAGCATAATCCTTGCTTTTAGTTAATTTTTTAATAACGTTTAGCTTATTTTATTTATTGTTATTTTGGTTTAACTTTGCTCTTTCATCTTTATATTCTTTTACAGATTTAAGATGATCTTCATATTCCACATTATAACTATTACCACCATTTGTTTTCGCAACAAAATATAAATATTTTGTGTCTTCAGGGTATAATGCAGCCTCTATAGACTTTATCCCAGGGTTTGAAATTGGTGTTGGAGGCAATCCTTTGTTTTTATAACTATTATATGGAGAGTCTATTTTTAAATCGTTATATGTCACTATCTTTTTTCTCTCTGGAAAAGCATACTGTATTGTAGCATCTGATTGTAGTGGCATGTCAATTTTAAGTCTATTATAAAACACACTTGATATTGTAGTTCTATCTTCATCTAAAACAGCTTCTTTTTCTATAACAGAAGCTAAGTTTACAATTTGTTGAAGACTCATATTTAGTTCTTTTTGTCTATCTTTTAATTTATCATCATAATTTTTGTCAAACGCTGATAACATTTGGCTTATCACTTTTTTCTCAGAATCATCTTTATTGAAATAATAAGTTTCTGGGTATAAAAATCCCTCTAAAGATGTTATATCTTTTTCCTTCAAATATGAATATTGGTCATAAAATTCTTTTGGATTTTTTACTAATTTATTATATACTTCTTTGCTACCAAGCTTTTTTGATATAAGTATGTCTATTATTTCTGTAGATGTAGATCCTTCTGGTATAGTTATTTTAATTCCATCTTGATATATTTTACCTGAAGCCAAAATATTTATTATATCATTGTTTGAATATGTTTGGTTAAGTAGATATTTGCCTGCCTTAATTTTTGGCACATCATTACTAACTTTAGCAACTACTTTAAACAAAGTTTTATTCTTTATCAACTTATTTTCATATAATATATCAGTTATTTGGCTAGAAGTTGATCCTGAAGGTATTTCAACTACTATGTTATTTTTATTATTTTTATTGTATGGACCTATCTCTGTAAACATAAAAATCCCTATCGAAACTACTAATACAATAGAAGCTAACATCATTATCTTCCATTTGTTTTTATTAAAATCCATCGGGCTATCTACTCCTTATATATAATTATATCTTTTATATTATAAATCTAAGAATGAAAATTTTCAATGAAATTGTCGAATAAATTTACTTGTTAAGTGTTAAGTATTCTTTTATTTCATGATTTTCATACTATTAAGATGAATAATTTACCATTTTTTCTTATTTGTAAATAAAAAAAAGTCTAACGTTATTGTTTACACGTTAAACTCTTTATAATCATATTTTCAGAATTTTTTTATTTCATCTTTAGTCACAACACCATATACTAGTTTTTTAGGTTCTACTTTTTCTTTTACTATTTCATATGCATCTATAAGTCTTTGTTTAGCTTGCTCTAATTTTTCTTCTTTATTAAAATGCATAAAGGCTAATGTATCACCTTTTTCTACATAATCGCCAACCTTTTTATTAAGAACTATTCCAGCTGATAAATCTAGTTCATCTTCTTTAGTTTCTCTTCCCGCTCCTAATATCATCGCGCTTACTCCAACTTCTTCAGCTTCTATTTTGCTTATAAATCCACTTTTAATAGCTTTTATTTCTATTATTTTAGATGCTTTTGGTAATAGCGAATAATCATCTACTATTTTCTTATCTCCGCCTTGATTTTCTATAAACACTCTTAGTTTATCAAGTGCCTCACCTGATTTTATACATTCCCTAATTTTTTGTATACCTTCATCAAAGTTATTTACTGTTTTAGATAAAACTAACATATATGCACCTAAAGTTTCACACAACATAACAAAGTCTTTAGGTCCATTTCCTTTTAGCGTTTCTATTGCTTCTATAATTTCTAGAGAATTTCCTACTGCAAACCCTAATGGCTCATCCATATCAGTTATAATCCCTATAGTTTCTCTATTCATTTCAGACCCAATATCAACCATCGCCTTTGCTAAGTCAAAAGAATCGTCTAACGTTTTCATAAAGGCTCCATCACCTGTTTTAACATCAAGCAATATTGAATTAGCACCCGAAGCTAATTTTTTGCACATTATACTTGCAGCTATAAGAGAAATATTATCTACTGTTGCAGTTACATCTCTTAATGCATACATTTTTTTATCAGCTACTGCTATTGATGCAGTCTGCCCACATACAGCTATATTATGTTTATTTACAGATTCAATAAACTTATCAGCTTGCATTTCTATACAAAATCCAGGTATCGCTTCTAGTTTATCTAGAGTCCCTCCTGTATGTCCTAATCCTCTTCCAGACATTTTAGCCACAGGAGCTCCACATGCAGCTACAAGAGGTGCTAATGCTATCGTAGTCTTATCCCCTACTCCACCTGTACTGTGCTTGTCTACTTTAACCCCTTTTATATCCGATAAATCTATTACATCGCCTGAATTCATCATAGCTTCTGTAAGATATGATGTTTCTTGCTTATTCATCTTATTTAAATATATAGCCATTAACAATGCTGAAGCTTGGTAATCTGTCACTTCACCTTCACAGTATTTTTCTATAAAAAACTCTATTTCTGCTTTACTTAATTCATAATTATCTCTTTTTTTCTTTATTATATCGTATATTCTCATTTTAACTCTCCTTAAATAAGTTTGTATTAACTTTACTCATGAAAATTTATTAAAAATACATCTGCTTAATTTTTTATGAATTTTAATAAGCTTAATATTAATTAATATTAAGCTTATATTTAGAAAGTTTTTTGAAACTATATTTTATTAACTACAGATTTTACTAAACTTAAAAACTCAGCTTTTACTTTTTGTGTAGTTTCTATTACTTCTTCATGGTCTAGAGGTTGGTCTAATATTCCTGCTGCCATATTAGTTATACAAGATATACCTACAACGTCCATTCCACAGTGAGAAGCTACTATAACTTCTGGCGCTGTAGACATTCCAACTGCATCTGCCCCTAATATTCTAGCCATTTTAACTTCTGATGGAGTTTCATATGTTGGGCCACTAAAGAATGCATAAACACCTTCTTGTATTTTCATATTTAATTCTTTTGCACAATCCTTTACTAAATCTACATACTTTGGCTTATAAGCTGTAGACATATCAGGGAATCTTGGTCCAAATCTTTCATCATTGCTTCCTATTAGCGGGTTGTTTCCACTTAGGTTTATATGGTCTTTTATTACCATTAAGTCTCCTGGATTAAATTCTGCATTAGCACCACCTGCTGCATTTGTTACAACAACTGTATCTACACCTAATGCCTTCATAACTCTAACTGGGAATGTTATCTCTTGTTGAGAGTATCCTTCATAATAGTGGAATCTCCCTTGCATTGCTACTACTTCTTTTCCTTCTAAGTTACCTATTACAAGTTGTCCAGCATGACCTTCTACTGTAGATACTGGGAAATTTGGTATGTCGTTATATTTTATTTTGATAGGATTTTGTATTTCATCTCCTAATACACCAAGTCCTGATCCTAATATTAATCCTATTTTAGGTGATACTTTGCTTTTGTTTCTTATGAATTCTGCACTTTCCTCTACTCTGTCAAACATCTTATTCATTACTTTTCCTCCTAGTTATTTACTCATCTCTTTTTTAAAACTAACACCATTTTTAGGCATTTCTACATTTAATATATCTGTAACTGTTGCCCCAATATCTGCAAAGCTATTTCTTATTCCTAGATTTACACCTTGCTTTATATTTTTTCCATAAACTAGTAAAGGTATATACTCTCTAGTATGGTCAGTTCCTTTATACGTAGGGTCATTACCATGGTCTGCATTTATTATTAAAACATCATTATCATTCATAGCTTCTATGATTTCTGGTATTCTAGCATCAAACTCTTCTAAAGCTTCTTTATATCCTTTAGTATCTCTTCTATGACCGTATTTAGAGTCAAAATCTACTAAATTAGTAAATATAAGCCCATTATTATCTTTTTTAATATAGTTTATTGTTTCGTCCACACCATCCATATTATCTTTAGTATGGATAGCTTCTGTTATACCTTGTCCATTAAATATGTCTTCTATCTTACCTACTCCTATTACATCTAAACCAGATTGTTTAATATTATCAAGTACAGTTGGTTCAAATGGATTTAGTGAGTAATCTCTTCTATTAGATGTTCTTGAAAACTCGCCTTTCTTTTTACCAATGTATGGTCTTGCAATTATTCTAGCAACTGCATTATCACCCATCATTATCTCTCTAGCTATTTTACACATTTTATATAATTCATCTAAAGGTATTATTTCTTCATGGGCTGCTATTTGGAATACACTATCTGCAGATGTATACACTATTACATCTCCAGTTTCCATTTGGTGTTCTCCATATTCATCTAATATAGTTGTTCCTGAAGATGGTTTATTCCCAACTACTTTTCTTCCTGTTCTTTTTTCAAATTCATCTATTATGTCTTTAGGAAATCCATTTTCAAATGTCTTAAAAGGTGTTTCAACTAAAACACCTGTCATTTCCCAATGTCCTGTTGTAGTATCTTTTCCTTGTGATACCTCACTGCATTTTCCAAATGCAGCTATTGGATTTTTTTCACCTTCCATAAAATCTACTTCATTTATATTTCCAATACCTAATTTTTTTAGGTTTGGAATTTTTATATCAGTAAATGATCTAACTATATTCCCTAAAGTGTTTACACCTTCATCTCCAAATTTTTTAGAGTCAGGAAGTTGACCTATTCCAACACTATCAATTACCATCCATATTACTCTATTCATTTTTTTGTCCTCCTTTTAATAGTTTATCTTCTAGGATGTTTTTCTTTTATTTCTCTTCTCATATTTTTATTTATGTGATTTAAATATGATTGCAAACTAGACAAGTTAGCATTTCCTAATATCTTACTAACTACTGCAATATTTGCACCTTCATTTAGCAAATGAATTGCAAAAGAGTGTCTAAGCATACTTGGGTTTATATTTTTATTTATATTAGCTAAGCTAGCATGTTTTTTTATTAGCTTCCATAAACCTTGTCTAGTAAACCTTTGCCCTAGAGAGCTTACAAAAAGCGAATTTTCACCTTCATTTGCTAGCTTATATCTTGATTCTTTTATATATTTTTCTAAATATAATTTAGTTATATCACAAAGTGGTATAACTCTTGGATTTTTATTAGTACTACAATATATGTAATCCATATCTAAGTCTACACTGTCTAGATTCATTTCAACTAATTCAGAAACTTTGATTCCAGTTCCGTATAATACTTCAAATATAGCCTTATCTCTTATTTGCTTAGGTGTTGTTAATTTAGGGAAATTTAGCAACGCCTCTATTTCTTCTTCTGTCAATATATCTATATCATTTTTTTCTACTTTAGGCTTTCTTATGCATTTTGCTGGATTATTCTCACTTACATGGCTTAGCAATAAGTAATCATGAAAAGATTTAATTGAAGATATCATCCTAGATACTGTAGCTACTGATACATTATCTTTTTCTAATTTTATAATATAACCAATGATATCATTTTCTACTACATCATTTATTTTTATTTCGTTTATTGTTAAGTACTCTATATACTTTTTAATATCAATAAAATAAGATGATACAGTATTGTCTGAGAGTTTCTTTTTATCTTTTAAATAACTTATATATTCCTTTACAACTTCCATAGTAAACTCCTTTATCTGACTAGGAACTTAATAATACTTATACTTATTGTATTTAGTATTGCTTGTAAACCAACTGTTATAGCCAGTACAATTATGGCATTTAATAAATATCTTTTTCCTAAAAATAATATATTATCTTTTTTTCCCTTTTTTAACTCGTATATTGTCTCTTTTAAATAATTGAATGAAATTAACGCTAATATAATTGCACCTGGGATAATTATTAAGTTTTTAAATAAAATAATAAGTATCATTTTTGTAGCTTTAAATTTTAATGCTAATATAGCACTATTTATAGTATAGCCTATTGATAAACCTTTTAGCATAAATATTATTAATATGATAGGAAAAGTTACAACTAATAATGTGAATATACTTATTGCGCCCATAAATATTAAATCTGACTTTAAGTTAGATGTTATTGCGTCTTTTATGCCTGTACTTAAATTATAATACTCTATAGCTGGATTAATATTGTCCATTATGTTGTTTTGAGAACTTGGCCATATTTTATTCAAATACGTCCCAAGCACTATAAATGCTATAAATATAACTCCACTAACTACTATTTGTTTGTTTAGTTCTTTAAAATTCCCTTTTCTATATGTTCTTCTCAAATTTATAACCCCCTCTTATACCTTACAAAATAGTATGTACAAAAAGAGGAGGTTATGCATTTTATATTAATTCTTTAGCTAATAAAATTCCTATTGAAGTTTTTGCATCTTCAATTTCATTTTTTATAACCATGTTATAAGCATCTTCTAAGCCTATTTTACAAATTTCTACGCTTTCATTATCAATATGATTCTCTTCAAGCGTAAGCCCCGTTGCTAAATATATATATATCTTTTGATTAGAAAATTCTGATGAAGTAAAGAATTTATGTATTAATTTTAAATTTTGTGCATTATATCCAGTTTCTTCTTTAAGTTCTCTTATTGCACATTCTTTAGGGTTTTCTCCAACCTCTAACTTTCCTGATGGAAGTTCCCAAATAACTTTTTCTATAGCTTTTCTAAATTGTTTAATTAATACAATTTCATTATTTTCATTTATAGCAACTATTCCTACTGCACCACCATGTTCTACTATTTCTCTTTTTTGGTATCCTTGTCTTTCGACTTCAACAGTGTCTACTCTTAGACTGATTATTTTCCCCGTATAAATTTTATCACTACTAATAGTTTTTTCTTCTATTAACATCACAAACCTCCATTAAGTAATATGCAGCTGTGCTGGCAGCTTCAAAGAATTCCTTATCTTGTTCGTAATTTCTACCCATACTTCGTACTTTTAATTCAAAATAATCTAAATCTAATTTAGTGTTTTTGTTATCTATAATTTTTATATTATGCTTATTCTCTAATTTATTATTTTCTATTTGTGATTTTACTACATTTATCTTTTCATCTTCATAATTTGTTATAGGTATATTAACTTTTACATTTACAATATCCTTAAGTACAGTAATACTATGATGAGATATACCTACATGTCTATCTCTCTTATCCGCAAAACTAACTCTAGGAATAGCTATAGGATTACCACCTAACTTATAAACTGCGTCTAATATTGGTCCTTGTTCTATACCTGTAAATCCATATTTAGTTCCAGTCCCTGCAATTCCTGGGCCCATGCTTACAAATACACAGTCTGCATTTAAAATTTCTTTTGCTGTTATTAATGCAGTATATATATTTATACACTCATGGTCTCCTCCAAAAGCACTACCTATAGTGATGGTACTATCTATCAATCCCTTACTTTTTAATGTATCTACATTTTTGCTTAGATATATTGGAAGAGCTGCTCCATCAGTCATTATATATACAAGCTTTTTGTTAGGATTATTTTTTTTATATGATGCTACAAATGGAGTTAGCATACTGTGTAGCGTTCCAACTACAACCGGGATATCATCTAAACTTTTGAAGTTTTCTATCTTCTCATGATAAATGCTTTCTTGTTCTTCTACAGAATCTACTTTAACTTGAAATGGAGTATATCTTAACTTCATTATATGTCCACCCTGTGTTAATTCAGATTCTAAATTATTTAAATTTGTTATTACAAAATGATATCCACCAGTCCCTAAACTAAGTTCAACTGCAGTAGTATTTAAAACTACTTCATCACCTACATTTATTCTACCAGTCATTTTTGAATAATTATAAGCCCTTTGTATGTCTCCATTTATGCTTACTCTTATATCATCTAATCCTTCGTTTTGATCTACTATAGATTCAACTACTCCTACTCTTTTACTTATCATAAGTCTACCTTCCTAACTTATCTATAAAATTCAAGAATTTATTTTTTTCTATTATTTGGGTTAATGAATATTTTTCTGTAAGTATATGTATTAATACTAAAAATACTAACCACCCGATTCTAATTTTTATTGAACATCCCATAACAATAAGCATACCCACTGATATACCTAATACGTTAGAGCCTGTGTCTCCCATCATTGCTCTTGCCTTTAAGTCGTAATTAAAATACGCAAGTACATTTGGAACTATAAGGAGTATTAAAGACTTTACATAGCCAGTTAAAGTTAAAAATAAAACTGTCGATATAGAAATATATACCTTTATAGCCCTTCCTGGTCTTAAATCCAATAAATTCATTAAATTAGTTGATAAAGCAATTATTAATGTGTTTACGATAATATCTCCTAAATTTTTAGATATCGCAACAGATATAATAACCCCAACAAATCCACCGAATAAAGCTTTAAATCCGCCTGTAGTAAGGCTTCCTTTTAATAAACTTTTGAAGTGTCCTTTTAGCCCACTTACATCTCTATTTCCTATAATATCATCTAATACACCTGCAAAAAACATAGATATCATACCAAATATAAACATAAATAGGTATAATAGATTTTCATGTTCCGTAGTAAAAAATGCTAGTATTATACCATTTATAATTATCATAGGTAAAAAAACTATTCCCATACTTACAGGTATCATATCTTTTTTATAATTTGGCCTTAATATATTACTCTCTATTAGTAAATTTTTAAATAAAGGTATTATTGCGTATGTACCCAATAACCCTGTTAATAGTAAAATAGTATAAAGTATATAATTTTCCACTTACATACTACCTCCATTCTTTTCTTTTTTGCTTTAAAACTTTCTTTATGTGGTAGTATTGTTTACCTCTGTGAATAAATCCTTTTAAATTTCTTCCTGTTTCACTGTGTGTCATATTGACCAATACTTCTTTTATTTTATAACCGTGTTTTAACATATCTATAGTCATACCTACTTCTACACCATATCCAAATGGAATTTCATCAAATCTTTCTAATACTTCTTTTTTGAATATTCTTTGGCCTGATAAAGTAGCATCTAGTTCTACACCTGTCATATCTAGCACTGATTGTTTAGCTAATCCTTTTACAAATCCTAGCCCTCCTTTTTTCTTAGCTGGAGGGAATTTAGCTATTATTACATCAGCTTCATCATTTAATATTGGAGTTATAAGTTTTTTTATTTCACTAGATGAACTTCCTAAATCACCATCTAAGAAACCTATAATATCTGCATTTTTCATAGATATTTTTAATCCATAATTAAGTGCATATCCTTTACCTCTGTTTTTATCTAATTTGAAAACTTTAACTTTATCATTTTTTATATTTGATGCAATCTCAACAGTATTATCACTTGAGCCATCATCTACTACAATAATTTCATTTATTTCATTTATATCTATAATGTTTTCTAAAGTATCTTTTATTTTATCAGCTTCATTATAAGCGGGTATTATTATACTTATATAATGATTCATATGTTTTCTCCTTTTACTTATTTATTATATGGTAATAAGCTTTTTGCACTTTCTAATCTTCCAAAGTCACCAGTTATACCTTTGTCATTTAATAATATTACTAATGATACTTGTCCTATACCTTCGTCTATATTATCAATACTTGTAACCTTGTTTTTAGAGTATAAATCTATATAAGAGTATTTAGTATTACGCTTTTGTACCCCAACAATATTTTTATTTTGTTGTTTCAAACTAGCTATTAATGATTCATCTATTTCATTTATTTTCTTAGCTTCATCTTTAGTTTCACTACCACCTGTTAAAACTATAGACTCACAGTTTAAATAATCATTTGAAATAGAATTTATTTTTATTAATTCTATATTTTGAAGAGTTTGTAGTTTAGTTAAACCTTCTTCTTTTCCTAAGCATTCACCTATATATTTAACTAAATCTTGTTTAGTTTTAAATTCTGATTGCAACTTAGTAGATGCTTCCTCTAACTTTTCTTTGTTTGATATATTGTTATTTAAAACTATATTAAAAGATAATTTTGCATTAGCTTTACCTAAAGTTTCTTCTATTTCATTGTTGTAATTATTGCTTTCGTTAGTAGATATTATTCCTATATTTTTATCTGATAATCCATCTACTAATAACTTATCGCTATTTTTATTTATAAATTCTATTGTTTTATCATAACTTGAATTTAAGTTTGATAAGCTTGCTTCTAAATTATCATTAGTAAGTTTTAAATCTTCAAACTTACTGTCTAAGTCATTTATAATATTTGCTTGTTGCTTGCTAAGTTCTTGGTCATAGTTAAAGTTAAATCCAACTAGCATACCTATGCCTAGAGCTATAAATATAGCTCCTATGGTAACTATATAATATTTCATATTTATATGCATTTTAATCCTCCTAAATTTACATCTGTAATAATAATCTAAGCTTTAATTGCATTAAGTGTATAAATTGCTGAGCACTCGGTGTAAAAGATATAAGTATTAGCACAGGGAATAATGCCGTTGCTATTAATGCTCCTATATATTTCATCTTAAGTTTACTTCTATACAATAAATTAACACCTTTAGCATCTATTAACTTAGAGCCTATTTTTAATCTAACTAAAAAAGTACTTGCCATACCCTTTCGTCCTTTTTCTAAGAAATCAATCATATTTGAATGTGTTCCTAGAGCTACTATAAGTTCAGCTTTATATTCATATGCTATAAGCATAGCTATATCTTCACTTGTTCCAGGGGCAGGAAAAACTATAGCATCTAAACCTAAGTCTTGTACTCTCTTAAGTCCTGGTGCTCTTCCATCTGTGTATGCATGAACTATTATCTCTTTTGCCTTTCTTAAAGCCTCATCACTTACACTATCCATATCTCCAACAATTACATCCGGAGTATATCCAAATTCTAAAAGAGCATCTGCTCCTCCATCAACTCCAACTAATATTGGTTTCATTTCTTCAATATAAGATAATATAGTACTTAAATCTTGTTTGTAATCTTGTCCTCTTACAACTATTAAAACATGTTTATTTGCATAATTTGTGCTAACATTAGGTATTTCAATTTCACCTAGTATAAATCCTTTTTCTTTTTTAGCATAATCTATAGTATTGTCTATAAATCTATCTAATTCTACAGATAAGTTTTCATATGCCTTTTTTAATTTAACATCTACTTCTTTTTTTCCTAAGACTTCGCCTTCTCCTAAAAGTTCGCCATCTCTATATATCTTTCCATCTATAACCTCGATTATTTGACCCTCTGATAATTGGTGGAACAGTTCTTCTCCTATATTATCAACTATAAGGATATTTTTTTCAGTTAATATTCCAGGTCCTTTATTAGGATATCTTCCACTTATAGAAGGAGATGCATTGATTACAAGTTTCACTTTACCTTCTACTAAAGAATTTGCAGCAACTTCATCAATATCTATATGATTTATAACTGCGATTTCTTTACCTGTAAGTCTTTTCGCAAGCCTTTTTGTTTTTCGATCTACCTTAATAGGGGCTTCGACTCTCATATTTTAAACCTCCGATATCATTTATAAAATCACATTCCATTATAGCATTATTTAGCAATAAAAGAAATGTTTAAAGTTTGTTTTGTATATTTAGGAAAATTTTGTATTTTTAGTACTAATTTAACTATTTATATGAAATCTATTATATTTAATTTATATTAGTAAATTAATTAATTTTTTTTCTTCATTTAATTTAGGATTTTTAATAACTTCTTCTAGTAAGTATTCTAATTTTTCACCTATTTGTGCTCCACTATATCCTAATTCTTTTATTTTTTTTCCATTTATGTTTAAGTCTTTTATCTTATAGCATTCTTTATTTTTTTCTATTTCTATTATTTGATTAATGCATTTATCTAAAATATTACATCTTATTTCATATTCTTTATTATCTATTTCTTTATTATCTATAATGTTTAATTTTTCTTTATAATATATCTTTTTTAAAGTTAGAATATTTATTAGGTTATCACTACCTATTTTATTTAATATTTGTTTTATTTTTATTAAAGTTATATCTATTTCATCTATAAACATATATTTTACTAATAAACTACAATTGTTTATTATAGTTTTAGAATATTTCAATTTATTTATTATACTATTTTCTTGAATATTTTTTTCATTTGTTAAATATAGCAGCATTAACAGTCTTTCTTGTAAATTTTTTCTACATTTATTTAATATGTTTAATTTTTTTTCAAATATATCATACTCATTTTCATTAAAACAACAGCAAATTCCTAAATCTTTAAAAACATTTGTTTTATATAAAAGAATAAGCTTGTCTGGATTTTCACTTAGTATTATTTTATTTACCTCTTCTGTTGTTCTTTCTTTACTTATTTTTTTTACAATATGTGCATTTTTATATATACTTTTTAAAGTTTCATCCTCTATATTAAACCCTAATTTACTGCTAAATCTTACCGCTCTTACTATTCTAAGCCCATCTTCATTAAATCTCTCATCTGGATTTCCTACCGTTTTAACTATTTTTTTGTGTATGTCACCTACTCCATCAAATAAATCGATCAATCCCATTTTATAATTATAAGCAATAGCATTTATTGTAAAGTCTCTTCTTTTTAAATCCTCCATAATATTTGATGTGAATTGAACATCTTTAGGTCTTCGATTATCTTCGTATTCACTTTCAATTCTATATGTTGTTACTTCATAAATATCGTTGCCTATAACTATACCTACTGTTCCATGCTTTATTCCATGATCTAATATCTTGTAGTCTTTAAATATTTCTATTATTTGAATTGGTTTAGCATTAGTTGTAATATCATAATCATTAGGTTCAATGCCTAATATAAAATCTCTTACACATCCTCCAACTATAAAAGCTTCATATCCATGTTCATATATCTTATCAATTATAAATTCAACTTGTTTAGGTAATTTTTCTTTCATTATGTATCCTTCCCATTTCTTATAAATCATAGTTTAACTATTAAATTTATACGTTCTTAAATATACTACATCATATAAAAATAAGCCTTCTTTTATTTGAGAAGGCTTACTTTTGCATTAAGTATATATTTATTTAACCATACTATGTTCTAATCTTAATTTATCTGCAATCATTGCTATAAATTCAGAATTTGTAGGCTTTCCTTTTGTATTATGAACTGTGTATCCAAATAATTGATTTATTGTATCAACTTTACCTCTACTCCATGCTACTTCTATTGCATGTCTTATAGCTCTTTCTACTCTACTTGGAGTAGTATTAAATTTCTTTGCTATACTAGGATATAATTCTTTTGTTACAGCTCCTAATAACTCTACATTTTCTATAACCATCTTTATAGCTTCTCTTAAATATAAATATCCTTTTATATGAGCAGGAACTCCTATTTCATGAATTATATTTGTTATTTCTGTTTCTATATTACCTACATTTTTTACAAAATCACTTCTTGTCATTTGTATATCTGCATGTGTTCTTGGTCTCATTTCTATATGACTAGTTCTATTTGAAACTAATTCTCTTATTCTATTTATAAATATTACAAAATCAAATGGCTTAACTATATAATAATCTGCCCCTAAATTAATTGCACTTTGTGTTATTTTGTCCTGTCCTACTGCCGATAATACTATTATCTTAGGCATTTTAGGTATATCCATTGCATTTAGCTTTTCTATAACCCCTAAACCATCTAAATGAGGCATTATAACATCTAAAACTAATAAATCAGGCTGTGTTTTTTTAACTAAATCTAATGCTTCTATTCCATCTTTTGCTATACCTAGTATCTCTATATCACTTTCATTAGATAGGTATTCCTTAAGTACTTGACAAAAATCCTTATTATCATCGGCTAAAACTATTTTAATCTTTTCGTTCACTAAAAATCCCCCCATTAATAAAACATCTTCTTTTTTATATAATAATATCAAAAGTTTTTCATATTAAGCATATTCGACACGCTAAAATTATATTCCTTCAATTTATTTAAATATATTGAAATTTTATTTAAATAAATATTAATTTTTTAATATCACTTACCTAATTCTACCATCTCATCTATAAAAATACCATATCCTTTTTTAGGATTGTCTTTAAATACATGAGTTATAGCACCAACAATTTTATTATTTTGTATTATAGGAGCACCGCTCATCCCTTGAATTATACCACCTGTATAGTTTATTAAATCTTCGTCAACAACTTGTATTATCATGTTCCTATCATTTTTTTTATCATTTACAAAGCTATCAATCTCTATATCATAACTTGTTGGATTTCTATTTTCATCTTCAAAAATAATACACGCTTTTCCTATATTTACATTTTCTTTTTTTCCTACTTCTACTAATTGCATATTTTTATTTATTTCACCTGTCATGTTCCCACTTATTCCAAAATTTGAGTTATTGTTAAAATCACCTATAGGTTTTTCTGTTTTAAAATCACCTTTTATGTGTCCTACTTTACTGTCATTTGCCTTTGTTATTTCAATACTTATAGGGTTATATATATTCCCTTGCTTTATTTTTAAGAACTTATTTATGTCTACATCTGTAATAGCATGTCCAATTGCTTTAAATTTAGAGTTTACTGGGTCGTAAAATGTTACAGTTCCCGCCCCAGATATCTTATCTCTTACCCATAATCCAAGCTTTACTTTTCCATATTCTTTCTTTATTTTTATGGTTTGTGTACTATACTTACCATTTCTTTCAAATGTTACATCTACATCTTCTTTTTCTAATTGATTTAAAATATTAGTTGCATCTTGTTCATTATTTATTTTTTTCCCATTTAACTTAACTATATTGTCACCCTTTTGTATTCCACCTATATATTCTACATTGTCTTCTTCATAGCCTACCACTAAAACTCCATCTGTAGTAGCCTTAACGCCTACTACCTTACCTAATGGATAAACATATTTTGTTTTATCTTGTTTGTTGTTTAACATAACTTGTGTTGATAATTCTTTATAGTTTCCCTTTATAACCTTTACACTGATTAGTAACAAGCTCATTACTGATATTATTATTACTATTTTTTTATTTTTAAGGTTTTTTATCACTTTGCTGCACTCCCTACCTATAAACTATATACTTATAGTTCCTTTATAAGGAAAATTTATTCTCAATTAGATTTATAATTTGCATATAAAAAGAAGCCCTATAGGCTTCCTTTAGCTAATTCTATTATTTCATTGGCATGTTCTATTGTTTTTTCGGTTATATTACTTCCTGCTATAAGCCTAGCTATTTCATCTCTTTTTTGACTATGATCTAGCTTTTGTATAGTTGTGAATGTTCTTTCATTTGATGTACTTTTTTCTATACAGTAATGTGTATCTGCATTAGCTGCAATTTGAGGTAAGTGAGTTATACATATTATTTGTTTTTTCTTTCCTATATTGCTAAGCTTTTCACCTACAATTTGGGCTGCTATACCACTTATACCTGTATCTATTTCATCAAATACTAGTGTATCAATTTTATCTATATCTGCAAGTATTGTTTTAAATGCTAGCATAAATCTTGACATTTCTCCACCTGATGCTACTTTATATATAGGCTTTATATCCTCACCTAAGTTAAATGAAATCATAAATTCAACATCATCTTGTCCTTTTTGCATAAATTCAACTTTTTCAAATTTAACTTTAAATACTACATTTTTCATATTTAAGCTCTTTAATTCAATAAGTAAAATTTCTTCAAGTTTAGCTGCCACTCTTTTTCTTGCCTCTGTCAAGTTATCAGCTTTAATAGATAATGTTTTTTCAAATTCAATAATTTCACTTTTTAATTTTTCTATTCTTTCATCTCTATTTAATATTTCATCTAGTCTAGACTTTATTTTATTATAATATTCAAATATATCTTCTATAGTTTCACCATATTTTCTTCTTAAATTATTTATCTCATCTACCTTAAGTTCTATTTGTTCTAATTCATAAGGTTCAAAATTTATATTTTCTTTGTAGTTTCTTATTTCTCTAGATATATCTTGAAGTTCATACATAATTCGCTCTATATCATTATTGTAATTACTTAGAGATTCATCATATTCAGCTATAGAACTTAGTTCCCTTACTGCATTACCTATTAAATCTACTGCATTAACCGAACCATCATATAGATGTTGATAACTTAAATTTAAATTACTATAAATTTTTTCGCTATTTCTATAAACGTCTCTTTGTTTAAGTAAGTCTTCATATTCTTCTTTACTTAGATTAGCTGATTCTATTTCATTTATTTGAAATTTCAATAAATCTATTTCTCTTTGAATTTGCATATCATCTTTATCTTCGGTTATCAGGCTTAATTCTTTTTTTATTTCACTGTATTTTTCATATATAGTTTTATATTCTTGTTTGTATTTTATTAATTCATTTTCTCCAAATAAATCTACAAATTCTAAATGAGTTTCTTTATTAAATAAAGCTTGTGTTTGATGTTGGCCATGTATATCTATTAACCTAGAAGCTATCTTCTTTAAAACACCCATTTTAACAGTTCTACCATTTACTCTACCAACACTTTTCCCATCAGCATAAATAACTCTAGTAATTACTAACATGTTATCTTCATCTAATTCTAAATCATTTTCTTCTAAAACTTTATTTAAGTAATTACTTTTAGAATAAAATACAGCTTCAACTAATCCCTTATCTGTACCTTTTCTTAAAAATGATCTATCATATTTTTCTCCTAAACATAATCCTAAAGCATCAATTATTATAGATTTTCCTGAACCAGTTTCACCTGTTAATATATTTAGTTTTTCATCAATATTTAACCTTAGTTCTTCTACTAATGCACAGTTTTTCATATATAACTCAAGGATCAATTTAAATCACCCTCTTTTTATCTAAAAATTCGAACTATAAACATTATCTATTTAAATATTAAAATATAAAATCAAACTTATTTACTTAAATTATGAGAATCTTCAACTACTTTTACTATTTCTTTGTTATGCTCTTCTTCATTGAATGTATATCCTTCATTCCCATTTTTTAGGTGAATTAGGTATTCTATATTACCTTCTGGACCCTTTATAGGAGAATAGTCTAATCCTAATATTTCAAATCCATTTTCTACTGCAAACTTTGATATCATATCTATAACTTCAATATGTGTAGACTTTTCTCTAACAACACCTTTTTTACCAACTTTTGCTCTCCCTGCTTCAAATTGAGGTTTTATCAATGCTACTATTTCCCCATTTGGACTAACAAGTTCCTTGCATTTTGGAAGCACTAATTTTAAAGATATAAATGATACATCTATAGATGCAAAGTCCGCAAATTCCTTTGTTTGTTCTATAGTTACATATCTTATATTAGTTCTTTCCATACAAACAACTCTTTCATCTTGTCTTAGTTTCCAAGCAAGCTGACCATATCCTACATCTATTGAAAATACTTTAACTGCTCCATTTTGAAGCATACAGTCTGTAAATCCACCAGTAGACGAACCTATATCCATACATATTTTTTTATCTAAAGTTAAATCAAAGTTTTTCATAGCTTTTTCAAGTTTAAGTCCACCCCTACTAACGTATGGTATTGGATTTCCTTTAACTTCTATTTTAGCTTCTTCTTTAACCTCTACACCAGGCTTGTCACATCTTTGATTATCAACAAATATAAGACCTGCCATTATAGCTTTTTTTGCTCTTTCTCTACTGTCAAAGTGACCTTGCTCTACTAATAATACATCTATTCTTTTTTTCATAAATTTACCTTTCGTGTTTATAAACTTTTTATTTTATCTGCTATTTTACTTGGTGATAAGCCTATACTTTCATATATCTCTTCTGTACTCCCATGATGAACAAATTCTTCTGGAAGGGCTATATTTACTACTTTTATATTGTGATTATTATCTATTATAAATTTATTAATTCTACTACCAAATCCGCCTGTTATAGTATTATCCTCTATAGTTACTACATTTTTATATTTCTTAAATAAATCATTTAATAATTCTTCATCTATTGGTTTTAAAAATCTAGCATTAACTATAGCTGGATTTATATTACAGTCTAGTAAAATCCTCTTAGCTTCTATCGCTTGTTTTACCATATTTCCTATAGCTAAAATAACAGTATCTTCTCCACTAGATAATACTTCATAGCTGCCTAAGTCTATTGGCTCGTATTCGCCGCTTTCTAAATAATAACTGCTACCTCTTGGATATCTTATAGCTACTGGAGAATCTAATTTTAGAGATAAATCCATCATTAAATTTAATTCTTTAGTATCTTTAGGAGCCATAACTACTATGTTTGGTACTGAATTTAAATAACTCAAATCAAACATACCATGATGTGTCTCTCCATCATTTCCGACAATACCAGCTCTATCAATAAGGAATGTTACTGGTTTTTTAGTTATACATACATCATGTATAACCTGGTCGTATCCTCTTTGTAAAAATGATGAGTAAACTGCAAAATATGGTTTCATTCCATTTTTAGCTAACCCTGCTGCGAATGTTGTAGCGTGTTGTTCTGCTATTCCTACATCATAATATCTATTTGGATAAGCTTTTTCAAATAAGTTAAGACCCGTTCCTGATGGCATAGCCGCTGTTATAGCTACAACTCTATCATCTTTACTTGCCATTGAAACAAGTTTTTCTCCTACTGATGATGATATAGATTTACTTGTTCCACTTTTGACACCTTCTTTTATATCAAACTTTGATACTCCATGGTATTTTTGTGGCTCATTTTCTGCATATCTATACCCTTTTCCTTTTTTAGTTATTACGTGCAATAACACGGGCCCTTTTTTATTTTTTGCTTTATTTAATATCTGTATTAATTCTTTGGTATTATGCCCATCTATTGGTCCATAATATTTTATTCCTAATGAATCAAACAACGCACATTCCTGTGGTATAAATTTACTAACAATAGTGTCTTTTACTTTGTTTGCTGTTTTTGATATTAAATTTCCACCTGGTGCTACACTTAATATTTTTTCTACTTCATCTTTTACTTTATTTGCTGTTGAATTTCTTATTATATTAGACAGGTGTCTAGACATACCTCCAACATTTTTATCTATCGACATTTCATTATCATTAAGAATCACTATCATATCAGTGTTTGTATAACCTAGATGATTTAGTGCTTCAAGAGCCATTCCTCCAGTTATAGAGCCGTCTCCTATTACTGCGATAACACTTCCATCTTCTCCTTTTATATCTCTAGCACAAGCTATCCCTTGTGCTACTGAAATAGAAGTACTACTATGGCCAGTATCAAATATATCATGAGGACTTTCATTTTCCTTTGGAAATCCACTTAGCCCATTAAATTGTCTTAAAGATACAAAGCTATCTTTTCTTCCTGTAATTATTTTATGTACATAAGATTGATGCCCTACATCCCATACTATCTTATCTTTAGGACTTTCAAATACTTTGTGTAGAGCTAGTGTTAATTCTACTACCCCTAAATTAGATGCTAAGTGACCTCCAGTTTGAGAAACCGATCTTACTAAAAATTTTCGTATGTCTTTTGCTAACATATCCATTTCTTCAGTATCCATAACTTTTACATCTTTTGGAGAATTTACTTTATCTAAATACTTATACATATTATCCTCACCTTTTATTGTGTAAATTTTTATTTATTCTAATTTATAAAATTGGCTTAGCTTTTCTTGCCAATAACTTCAATATATAAAAAATGAATATATCTTAGTATTGACTAAGTTATATTCATTTTATAACTACATTAAAACATTTACTTCCTCGATATCGTGGATATAGTTTCTTGAAATTTATTTTACTAATTAAAAATCACAAGATATTTACTTATATTGTTTTTTAATAGAAGTTATCAATGATTACTAACTTTTATAATACTTTGATAAATAAAAATTATACCATATACTACATTTTTTTTCAATTTATCGCAAAGCCAACGCAGTTATAACTCCTAATACTGCACCAAATAAAACTTCTTTTGGGGTATGACCTACCAATTCTTTTAATCGTTTTTGTTCTATATGCTTTTTATGATGTAAATCATCTAACATTTGATTTATTATTGCCGCCTGTTTTCCTACAGAACGCCTAACTCCAGTTGCATCATACATTATTATTAATGCAAATACACATACTATTGCAAATTCAGTTGAACCGTATCCCTTTTCAATTCCAACTAAAGTTGCTAAACTTGTGACAAAAGAACTGTGAGAACTTGGCATTCCTCCAGAAGAAAATAGCCTCATAAAATCAATTTTTTTCTCTTTCCCAGTAAATATTTTTATAAATTGAGCTAAAAAACACGCAAACACACTTATGCTTAAAACCTGGTTGTTAAAAATTTGTGAAAAAACGTTCATTATTCCTCCTTAATATTCTCTATCTATTATATAATCAGCTAGTCCATTTAAGAAGTCAACATGCTCAGAAAGTTCATTTATATTTTCTTTAGCTTCATTTATTAGTGTGTGTGCAATTTCTTTTGATTTTTCTAGACCTAATAGTGATGGATATGTAGACTTATTATTCTCTATATCACTTCCAACTTTTTTTCCTAATTTAGATTCATCTCCTACTATATCTAGTATGTCATCTACTATTTGGAAAGATAGCCCTATATTATTTGCGTATTTTGTTATTTTATCTAACTCTTCTTCATTAGCATTTCCTATTATAGCACCTGCTCTCATACATCCAATCATAATCGCAGCTGTCTTATTGTTGTGTATATAATCTAATTTTTCTTTAGGTATTTGTTTATTTTCACTTTGGACATCTACAACTTGTCCACCTATCATTCCATATATACCTGCTGACTTAGCTATTTCATTTATTGCTTTTAGGTATTTTTCTGGATTTTCTTTTCCTATTGAATTTGAAAGCATAATCTCAAATGCATAGTTTAAAAGAGCATCTCCAGCAAGTATAGCCATATCCTCTCCATATACTATATGATTAGTTTTTCTCCCTCTCCTTAAATCATCATTGTCAAGGGCTGGTAGATCATCATGTATTAAAGAATATGTGTGTATCATCTCTATTGCTACTGCAAAAGGTATCGCATCATTTTCATTTCCACCTACTATTTTACATGCTTCTAGCGTTAATATCGGTCTTAATCTTTTTCCGCCTGCACTTAAACTATAATTCATAGCCTCCATTATAGTTTTTTGATATCCTTGTTCTATTGGCATATATTCATTTAATAATTGTTCTATATAACTTGCCTTTTCCTTCAATACTAATTTAAATTCCACTTTTATTCCTCCCTAGTATTTAATTCTTCTTCTATACCTAATTTAGTAAATTTGCTAATTTTTAGCTGGGCATTTTCTAAAAGTTTATTACAATGTTTGTAAAGACTTATTCCTTCTTCATACAAACTTAAAGATTCATCTAAGCTAGCACCTTTAGATTCTAGTTTTTCTAATATATCTTCTAATTTTTTATAGGCTTGTTCATATGTTAAATTCATACTTATACCTCTTTATTTGTGATTTTTTCTATAATACACTCAATGTTTCCATCTTTAAGTACAATATCTATATTATCTTTTAAATTTAGATTTTTAGTACTATTTACAACTTCTCCATTTTTTTGGACTATGCTATAACCTCTATCTATTGTAGCTAGTGGACTTAGGTTGTGTAATATAGTTCCTATACTTTGAAGTCTTTCTTTTTCTCTACTTATATTGTTTTCTGCCTCAAAATTTATTTTATCATATATTTTATCTAATTGTACAAATTTATCTTTGATTGTATATGAACCTAAGTAGTTATTTATTTTATCAATTGTATAGTTTAATTTATATTCACTAACTTGTAATGTATTAGTCATAGACTTATTCATCCTACTTAATATATTTTCTAATTTATAGTTAATATCCTCTAATGATGGTGTTGCTATTTCTGCTGCTGCTGAAGGTGTTGGTGCACGCATATCTGATACAAAGTCACATATAGTAAAATCAGTTTCATGACCTACTGCAGATATTATAGGTATTTTAGAGTCAAAAATAGCTCTAGCTACAATTTCTTCATTAAATGACCAAAGTTCTTCTATAGAACCCCCACCTCTTCCAAGTATTATAGTATCTACATTATGAATCTCATTAAAAAATTTAATTCCATCACAGATTTCATCCTTAGAATTGGTACCTTGAACATTTACAGAATAAAGTTTTATATTAACCTTTGGATATCTTCTTTTTACAACATTTATTATATCTTTTATAACTGCTCCAGTTTGAGAAGTTATAACTCCAATTGATTGTGGCATCTTAGGTATTGCCTTTTTATATTTATTATCAAATAAACCTTCTTTACTTAATTTTTCTTTCAGTTTGTTAAACTCTATATATAAATTTCCGATTCCTTCTATTTCTATTGAGTTTATATATAATTGATATGATCCATCCCTTTCATAAACTGATATGTATCCACTTGCTATAACTTTAACTCCGTTATCTAATTGTAGAGATTCATCAAAGTTATTTTTAAAAATCACACAGTTTATCTTGGAACTTTCATCTTTTAGTGATAAATACACATTTTTACTACTATGTATTTTGAAATTAGATATTTCTCCTTTTACCTTTAAGTTATACAATATAGGGTCATTACTTAAAATTCTTTTTATATATGAATTGGCTTCACTAATTTTTAGAGCTCTTATTTTCAAATTTATTCACTCCTATTAACGCACATCCTACACCATTATCTGTACAATATTCAGGATCAGTAAAATAAGCATTTATTTTATACTTTTTAAGCTTTAATATTAACTCCTTTGATATATATTTACTAGCAGACACTCCTCCTGCAAATACAACTTCATCAATATTATGCTTTTCACTTAGATATATAATACTTTTAACCATATTTCTAACAACTGAGTCTAAAATCAATTTACAAATATATTCTTCATCTTTTTCATTTAATATTTTATTAATTTGATTCTCTAGTCCTGATAAATTCATATACCCTTCTTTTACAGATGTTTTTAATCCTTGTTCTATTTTCTTATTACAATTTATAGCACTTTTATCTACATATTTACCTGCTGGAAACCTATACCCCATTTTAACTCCAACTCTATCTATAAGTTGCCCAAAACTTATATCTTTACTTCCTCCAACTATTTCTACACTATAGCTACGGTCATCTTTATCACTTTTACATAACAGTATTTCTGTAGTTCCTCCTGACATATGAACAGACAAAAACCTTTCCTTATTTTTTATATTATTAGTAAACAAACTTGCTTCTATATGATTTTCTTGATGAGTAGTCTCGTATAACTCACATTTCATCATAGTTGAACAAAGTTTTGCGAAATTATGTCCTACTGTAAATACTGGCATATATGAATTTTCTATCGGTCTAGGCTTATTTGATACACATACTGCAACTATTTCATATTTTTTTATTATCGCTTTTATTTCTTCTTGTATTACCCCTAAATTTTTTACATGTTGAAAAACAGCCTCACTTTGTCTTAAGCCTTTGCTGTCTTTTTTAACCTCTAGCATAATTTTTTTATTAAATATAACATTTTTGCCCAAAGATATAGCTGCTATAGAGGTTGTATAGCAGCTAGTATCTATTCCGATTATTATATTATTTTCCTGAAAGCTCATTAACTACGCTTCCTAATATTCCATTTATAAATTTAGGAGTTTTATCATCACAATATATTTTTGCAATCTCTATAGCTTCGTTTATAGAAACTTTGTTAGGTATATCTTCTACAAAAAGTATTTCACATATAGCTACTTTTAATACAGCTAAATCTACTTTGGGCATTCTTTCTATCGACCAGTTCTTTGCATATTTGCTTATTAATTCATTTATTCTTTCGTTGTTTTCTTTTAATGCAACACACATTTTGTTCATGTATTCTTTGTCTACAACATTATCTATTTCTAAGTTTTTAAGTTCTAAGTTTGGATTATCTGAGTATTGTAATCTAAGTTCTTCGTATCTATTAGATATATATTCAAAATTATTATTTAAAAATGTATCTAACTTCCCTTCCATACTTTCTTTGTTTATATCCGATTGGTATATTAATTTCATCATATACTCTCTACTTGTTACTTTTTTAGCTTTATCATTTTTCATTGGCTATAATCCTCCTTGAATTCTTATTATTTGCACATTAAGCAAGAAAAAACCCTCTGATTTTTCAGAGGGTATATATTAACTTTTTTTGATTTGCTTAGCTTCTTCCTTCTCAGCTTTTTCTTTTTTAAAGCTGATTCCTTGAACATGTATATTCACTTGAGAAACGTTCAATCCTGTCATTGTTTCAACAGTATTTTTTACATTTTCCTGAATTTTAAAAGCTACATCTGGTATAGATATTCCGTAATCTATCATAACCATTACATCTAAGTTAACTTCCTCTTCTTCTATTTGTATTTTAACGCCGTTGTTTTTAAGTAATTTATCTGTGAATGTCGTATTTGTTTCTACACCTTCAACTTCTAATGCTGCAAGTCCTGCTATAGTAGCTATTACTTCATTAGATATTTTCACTTGTCCAAAATTGTTGCTTTCCATGATAAATTCTACCCCCTTATTTTAAGGAACTATTTTTATTATTATAATAATACCAAATATAAAAGAACTTTGCAAGAAAATAACCTCAGTTAGTATCTGAGGTTTAATAAAAAATAAATTTATATTGAATATTTTCTAATAATTATATGATTTAATTAAATATTTATATAGTACTTTAATTTTTATAATTTAGATTTATTAGGTTGCATTAATTTTATATTCTCATATTTTACTTTTGCTTGTTCTGCTACTAAATCAAATACTTTTGCTGCATCTGCTTTTTCTAATTTTTCTTCATTTACTACTACATTCACACCACCATTACTTATGTAAACTAACGCATCTTCAAACCCCTTAGTACTTAAAAGATTTTCTATCTTAAGCTCAGTTTCTTGGTCTTTTACTAGTTGTAATTTCATTGAAGAAGCTTCTTTTCTAGACTCTTCTGCTGTAGATGGATTGTTTATCATTTCGTTTAAATTCTGAGCTAACTCATTTCTTTGCTTTTCTCTAGTCATTTTCATATCTAATATGTACGTAGCTTTTTTCATATTTTTTTGTGAAGTTAATTGATTTTTTATTTCTTTACTAGTTTCAGTTACCTTTTCATCAATATCAGTAGTCTTACTATCAACTACCTTTATTTCTTCTCCTTTATTAGCTTCTTTTTTATTATTAGTAGCTTCTTTTTTATCATCATTTTTTTGCATCTGAGTTTGTTCATATGCTTTTAATTCTTTGCTTGTTTCTATTGCTGATTTTTCACTTAATTTATAATTCACAGTCCCTACTACTACTAACATTGTTGCTAAAGTTAATACTACAAATCCTCTTCCCTTATAATTAAATTTCATTTTTATCCCCCCAAGTTTAATATAGTTATTTAGTATATATCTCTACTTGATGCCCTGATATTTGAAGTGCTGTTTGTACCGCGCTATATAGCGTTTCTTTAACTTGTGGATCACTTGCTCCACTCGCTACTACTATTACTCCTTTAATTTTAGCTTCATTAGTCTTTATTACTACTGGTTCACTTGACCCTGATGTTATCATTGTTTTATTTTCACTTGCTGTTGTAACTGTTCTTTCTCCACCTTTAGTATCTTTTTCTTGTGTTTTTTCTGTTGTTGAATTAGTATTAAATGCTGGCTGTATTTCCTCGCTTGATTCAAATGTTATCATTACATCTAGTTCTCCAGCTTTATCAATTTGAGATAAAATACTTTTTAATTTAGCTTCTAAAGGCTCTTTATTTTCTGCCTTTACCACTTGAGTTTGACTATTAGTACTGGATTTTTTTGGTTTACTTTCTTCTTTAGATAAGTTTGGAATTGCTATAAGAGCTATAGCACAAACTATTCCTAAGGTTAATAGTGTGTATATCTTTTTCTTGTCTTTTTCATTTAAGTTTTTAAACATTTACTCAACCCCTATTAATCAATTTCTACAGTTTCAATTGATACGTCTAGTATTTTAACTAAGTCTTCTTTAAGTTTATTTTCATTTAAGTCTAATTCATACTCTTTTTCTTTATTTTCTTTGAATGCCGGCTTTATATTTTCTTTTTCTTTAGATTGTATGTCCTCTTTTTTATCTTTATTACTATTTTTTTCTTTAACTTTTATATTGCCTATCTCAGACCCATCAAACTCTATATCCTCTAACTTATATCCATACTCATCTAACTTTAGCTTTAGAACCTCTTGTAATCCATTTTCATATCCTTTTGTTAAGCTATTACAACCTGTCTTATCAGCTAAAGCATTAGTGCTATCTACGTATTCTTTATTGTACTTTCCCATTGATTTTAATATAGTATCTTCAAGACTCATATCCTTTGAGAATAAACTTATAATAGGAGTCAACACAATAAATACAAATATAAAATTAAGTACAAGATTTACATACGGTTTCATTTTAGAAGAAGGTAGTATCATATCAACTATATTGACTATAAATGCGCCTACTAATATTGTTACAATCCAAATTTTCATATTATCTAACATATAACACCTCTTATCCTTGAGATACTACACTTATTGATGTTAATATTGCAACTGTTACAAAAAACATTATTGTTATTGCTATTATAGCTGCGAGCATTAGCACCATTAAATTTGCAACTTCATTTAAAAAGCTAGATATACCTTCTTCACCTATAGGCTCTACTACTATTGCAGATACTTTATATACAACTACTATTGATAAAATTTTTATAACTGGTATTAAACATATACCAACTAATAAAACTAAACCTATACCACCAAATACCCCTTTTATAAGTTGAGATGATGATAAAAGTATATCAACAGAATCTGATACAAATCCTCCTACTACTGGTATAAAATTACCTATTGCAAACTTGGCCGTTTTAACAGTGAAGTTATCAATATTTTTAACATATAATCCTTGCATAGATACAAGTCCTAAATAAATAGTAAACATTGCACCTAGCGATACTAAATTTATCTGCTTTATAAATGATGATAATTTTTTTAGTCTAATATTCTTTGATAAATTATTTATGACAAGAATTGCAAAAGCAACTGCAATTGATACAAATAAGAAATTTTTAAATACAACATTTATAAATGTTACTCCACCTATAAATATTGGATTTAAAACGGTTGATGTGATGGGAAATCCAATTAATACTAATAATGTTATAAGCACTGGCATTATCACTTGCATTAATCCTACTGTAGAATCTATGGTTGCATTGCATATTTGTAGTACATCTTTAAATCCAACCAGTGTTAATGAAACCATCGTTATAAATATTATATAAGTTGTTATTTGACTTACTGCCCCTGATGAAAATGAATTGTCTAGACTTTTTAATACAGATGATAAAAGAGCTAAAACAAGTATTATCACAGCTACCTTTAAGCTAGATTTAACTTCATCAAATAACATAAGTTTTATACCTTCTTTATTAAATAAATCTAATATTGTTTTTTCTCCGCTAATAAGGTCTTTTATAAATGTTTTTAAGTTCACATCATGTAGTACTTCAGAATTTTTTACAAATCCTTGTATTTCATCTATCTTTATTTTTTCTAATTGACTATCTATATAACTATTTATACTTTTCTTAGTATCATCGTAATTTACGCCTTCTTTATTATCGTTAGCAAAACATACTACAAAAGATCCTAATACTAACAATAATGTTAATACAACTCCTAAAAATTTTTTTTTCATAAGTTATCATTCTCCTATGGGATAATATTTATTATCATTTCTACAATGGATAAAAGTATAGGGAATGACATTGTCATAACTATTATTTTGCCACCAAATTCTAATTTAGATGCTATATTTCCTTCCCCACAATCTTTGCAAATCTGTATAGCAAATTCCATAAGATATGCTATCCCAATTAATTTTATTATTAATGTTATGTACATAGAAGGTATGTTAGCTCTTACTGCTAAGTCTTGTATACTCTCTACTATAAAATTAAGCTTAAATATTACTGATAATAATATTGTTATTCCTGTAAGTATTGCTATAAACATTGCTATTTCTGGCCTGTCTTTTTTTATTACCAAACAGAGTGTTGTTGAGATTATTGCAATCCCTACTAACTGCATAACTTCCAAGATATCTCCCCCTCTTTAGTAAAGTTGAAACATTGTTCTTACTGTATTAAATAAATCACTTATTTCTGTTAATACCATACCTAAAACAATTATTACTCCTGCTAATGTAGTTAACGATGCCCAGTCTTTTCTATCACTTTTTTCCAACAACATATTAAGTACTGATATTAATATTCCTATACCTGCAACCTTTATTATTAAAGATATATCCATACTCAACCTCCCCTATATCAAAATTATTCCTATTACTAGTCCTATTACTGTAGATAGCTTTCTATAGACCATACCTTTTTTATCTATATCTTCTTTTGTTTCAGATGTTAGTTTTTTAAGGTTTTCAATAGATAAATCTATCATTCTTGTTTGAGATTCTATGTCACTTTTTCCCAATGTAAGTATAAGTTTTTTTATTTCATCAACCTCCTTGTTTTGCAAATAGGTCTCTTTTGTTAATAAGTACATATTGTCATTTAGAATTTCATCTAAAATTTTAGCTTGATTATTATGTAATTCACATTCTATTTTTTTAAAGAATTTAGAAGTGCAATATTCCTTTTTGTCTCCTACTCTTTTAAAAATTTCTTCTAATGTATACATGCCAAATGATAAATCCATCCTTATTATCTCTAATATTCTTATGAGGTCATTTAGTTGTTTATGCCTATTTATATAAGCTTTATAAATATATTCACCTATTAAATAACTGCAGGCTACTAAAACCCCTATTATCATTATTTTAATTTGCAAAATACCATCTCTTTTCTTCCAAATCATATATTTTCTCTATTGTTCCAGGCCCTTTTTTTGCTGATAGTATAATTACTTTTTTAAATAAGTCTTTATCTAATAGATTGCTCATTTCTTTCCTATTTTTTATATCTTCAATAGAATCTCCATGAACAGTTGTGATTAAGCTTACACCACCATTTAAAGCCGTATATAGAGCTTTTATTTCATCTAAGCTTCCTATTTCATCTGTTACTATTAAATTAGGGGACATAGACCTTAAAAGCATAACAATTCCCAAATCTTTTGGGCACGTTTCTATTATGTCAGTTCTTATCCCTACATCCATTTGAGATGACCCTAAATAAGAACCCGATATTTCATTACGCTCATCTATCAACGCTACTTTTATACCTTTAAATCCATATTCCTCATTCCCATTGCTTAAATTTCTTACTATATCTCTAATTAAAGTTGTTTTACCACACTGAGGTGGTGAAATTATCAATGTATTATTTACTTGATTATCACCTTTTATTACGTGCTTTAAAATTTTATCAGAACATCCTATAATTTCTCTTGAGACTCTTATATTTAATGAGGATATATGCTTTATGTTTTTGACTTGTCCATCTTCTACTATTACCTTACCAACTAGTCCTACTCTGTGGCCCCCTCTAAGAGTTATGAATCCTTTTTTAATATCGTCCATAAATGAGTGAATAGAATATTTGCATATTATTTGAAATGTCTGTTCTATGTCTTCTTTACTAACTATGTATGGAGAGTTCATTCTTTTATCTAATTTGTTTGAATTAATATTATAAAAATAGTCTTTATTGTTTGCATTTAATATAAGTGGTTTTTGAGAACGAAGTCTAATTTCTTCTATGTTTATATCATCTTTGCAAACATTTTTAATTTTTTCTCTTAAATTAACTGCTAACGAATTAATTATTTCATCGCTAAGATTATTCATACCTTGTCCTCCTCTTTTGTTTATATAACTATTGTATTAATCAAAAATCAAAAATATTACAAAAAAAAGAAGTCGTTAGACTTCTTTTTATAATTCAATTTATTTCCATTTTATACGTTCTATAATAAACAAAATTCCAGCTAAAAATAAAGCACTACCTATACCCATATATATAGGTGACCAACAAAGAGGATTAATCGTTGGTATTGATCTAATAGTTATACCTAACCCCATCATAAAACTCATTATTATATAACTTTTTATATCAAAGAAAGAAAATACACATAATCTATCTTTATCTTTGCTTGATATTCTAATTTTATGTTTTTTAACCATTTTTTTAAATATAAAATTAAAAAACAAATAAAAAACGCTAAATGCTATTATTGAAGAAATAATTTTATTGTGACTATAGTTTAAAAATACATCTATACCTAATTTAGAAACCATTGTTCCTGCCATAATCCACACTATTCCTGCTATTAGTAATAAAGTCTTTTTATTACATCTTGGTACACATGATTGCATAATATCGTCTCCATTTTATTATTATTTTAAGTTTAATTATACCCTTATATGTAAGCTAAAAACATTTATTGATTAAAACTACATAAGTTAACCTTTTTTAACATAAAAAAATGCTCTCCTAATTTAGAAGAGCATTTTTATTTTATTAATATTTTTTTAACACTAAAGTTGCGTTATGTCCACCAAATCCTAAAGAATTTGACATTGCATATCTAACTTCTCTGTCTCTACCTTTATGTAGTACATAGTCTAAATCAAGCTCTTCATCAACTTCTTGAACATTAATTGTTGGAGGTACAAAATTATCTTTTATACTCATCGCACAAATAACAGCTTCTACTGCTCCTGATGCTCCTAATAAATGTCCTGTCATAGATTTTGTAGATGAAACACATATGTCATATGCTTTTTCTTCAAATATATTCTTTATTGCTTGAGTTTCTAGTCTATCATTATAAGGTGTAGATGTTCCGTGTGCATTTATATAGTCAACTTCATCTAATGGTACATTTCCATCTTGTAGGGCCATTCTCATAGCACGAGTTGCACCTTCTCCACCTTCAGCTGGTGTAGTCATGTGGTACGCATCTGCTGTTAAGCCATATCCTACTACTTCTGCATATATCTTAGCATTTCTTTTTAATGCATGTTCTAATTCTTCTAATATTACAATTCCAGCGCCTTCTCCCATTACAAATCCATCTCTGTCTTTGTCAAATGGTCTTGATGATGTTTTAGGATCATCATTTCTAGTAGACATTGCTTTCATATTACAGAACCCTGCAAATGCAAGAGCTGTTACAGGAGCTTCACTACCTCCAGCTACCATAACATTTGCATCTCCTCTTTGGATAAGCTTAAAAGCATCTCCTATTGAGTGTGTTCCAGATGCACATGCAGTACATACATTAGTATTAGGACCTTTAGCTCCTAAGAATATAGATACTTGACCTGCTGCCATGTTACCTATCATCATAGGAATAAAGAATGGACTTACTCTTTTATTACCTTTGTTTAAAAGAGCTTTATGTTGTTCTTCTATAGTTTCAACTCCACCTATACCAGAACCTATTATAACTCCCATACGATCTCTATCAATAGATTCTAAATCTATCTCAGCATCTTCTACTGCCATTTTTGCAGAAGCTATAGCGTATTGAGTAAACTTATCTAATCTTTTTAATTCTTTTTTATTTATATAATCTTCACCGTTAAAGTTTTTTACTTCTCCAGCTACTTGTGTTTGAAAAGTACTTGCATCAAATCTAGTTACAGTATCTATTCCACATACACCAGCTTTAATATTTTTCCAAAATTCATCTTTACCATTTCCAACAGGTGTTACACATCCAAGACCTGTTATTACAACTCTCTTTTTCATAGAGAATACCTCCACTATTTATTAGCTTCTATATATTTAACTATGTCACCTATAGACTTAAATTTTTCACCTTCAGCATCTGGTATTTCAACATCAAATTCGTCTTCTAATGCCATTATTATTTCTACAGCATCTAATGAATCCGCTTCTAAATCTTTCATTAGAGAAGTCTCCATTGTTATTTCTTTATCCTCAACACTTAATTGCTCTCTTATTATTTCTACAACTTTATTAAACATATTTGTTTCCTCCTAAATTTTTAGTTATATTTTTATATTTAAAATCTGTTTTAAACTTAATTAGTTTTATTGCATTACCATTCCACCATCTACATTTATAACCTGACCTGTAACATAGCTTGACATATCACTAGCTAAAAATGCTACAACATTAGCTACATCTTCTGGATTTCCAAAAGTATTCTTAGGAATGTTATTTAACATATTTTGCTTTACATCATCACTTAATATTTTAGTCATATCTGTATCTATAAATCCTGGTGCTACTGCATTTATATTTATATTTCTTGATGCTAACTCTCTAGCTGTTGATTTAGTAAATCCTATTACACCAGCTTTAGATGCACAATAATTAGCCTGCCCTGCATTTCCTATAATTCCTACTACAGAAGCCATATTTATTATTTTTCCATATTTGTTTTTCATCATTAACTTAGTTACTGCTTTAGTGCAATTAAATACACCTTTTAAGTTTATTTCTATAACTTTATCAAAATCTTCTTCTTTCATTCTCATAAGTAAACCATCTTTAGTTATACCAGCATTATTTACTAATATATCTACTTTTCCAAACTCTTTAACTGCAGTTTCTACCATTTGATTAACTTGTTCTGATTTTGATACGTCACATTTAACACTTATACACTTTACTCCTAAAGCTTCTATTTCTGCTTTAGTTTTTAAAGCTTCTTCTTCTTTTGAAGTATAGTTAATAACTAAATTAGCTCCAAGTGTTGCTAGTTTTTTAGCTACTTCTTTACCTATACCTCTAGAACCTCCAGTAACTATTGCTACTCTATCATTTAAATTTATCATATAACCTCTCCCTTATTATAAGTTTCTACAAATTCATTTAATGACTTTGTATCCTCTATATTATAAATATTTACATCAATATTTTTGCTAGAAGAAATCTTTTTTATGAAACCTCTTAATGTTTTTCCTGGTCCTATTTCTATAAAAGTATCAAACCCTTCATCTAAAAGTTTTTCTATAGAATCTTCCCAAAGAACTGATGAGCTAACTTGCTTTATAAGTAAATTTTTTCCTTCATCTTCATAGTAGTTTGCACTAACATTTGAAACTACATGAACTTTAGGTTTGCTTAAATTAATCTTATCTAATTCTTTAGATAATTTATTTCCAGCTTCTTTTAACATTGATGAATGAAAAGGTCCACTTACATTTAATTTAACTGTTCTTTTAGCTCCACTTTCTTTTAACATTGCCATTACTTCATCTATTTTATCATTTTCTCCTGATATAACTATTTGACCTGGAGAATTGTAATTTGCGACCTCAACAATACCACTATCAATATTGTTTATAACATTCTCTACTGCTTCTCTATTTAATCCAAGTATTGCAGCCATAGCACCTTCTCCTACAGGAACTGTGTCTTGCATAAATCTACCTCTTTTTTTAACTAAAGATACAGCATCTTTAAACTCAATAGCATCTGCTGCAACTAACGCACTATATTCACCTAAAGATAAACCTAGACATGCATCATACTTTAAGTCTATTTTTTCATTTAAAGCTTCTAAAAGTGCTATACTATGAGTTACTATAGCAGGCTGAGTATTTTCTGTTTTTGATAACTCTTCATCGCTGCCTTCAAACATTATATTTTTTAGATCTAAATCTAAAGCACTACAAGCATTATCTATTACATTTTTAGCACTTTCATTGTTTTCATATATATCCTTAGCCATTCCTACATATTGTGATCCTTGACCAGGAAATACTAACGCTATCTTTCCCATAGAATAACCTCCTAGTTTATAATTGTATGTTAGGCATTATGTTTTTCGCTTGACTTACCATTTCTTCAATAATGTCTTTACAAGGTTTTACATCTTTTATAATTGATGCTATCTGACCTGCCATAAAAGATCCATTATTTATGTCTCCTTCTATGGTAGCAATTCTTAAAGATCCTATGCCTCTTTTATCTATTTCTTCTGTCGGTTGACCTTCTTTTTCCATGTTTAAAATTTCTTTAGATAGTTTATTTTTTAAAGTTCTAACTGGATGACCAGTAGTTCTACCTGTTACTATCGCATCTCTATCCTTAGATTTTAAAACCATATTTTTGTAATTTTCATGAACATTACATTCATCACTACATATAAATCTAGTTCCTATTTGTACACCACTTGCACCTAGTGCAAAAGTTGCTACGATACCTCTTCCATCAGCTATTCCTCCTGCTGCTATAACAGGTATATTAACAGCATCTACTACTTGAGGAGTAAGAACCATTGTAGTTAATTCTCCTATGTGTCCACCAGCTTCTGTTCCTTCAACTATTACAGCATCAGCACCTAATTTTTCCATTCTCTGAGCTAAAGCTATACTAGGTACAACTGGAATTATTTTAATACCAACTTCTTTTAATCTATCTACATATTTTGCAGGGTTACCTGCACCTGTAGTTATTACCGGAATTTTTTCTTCTATTATTAAATCAATAATATCATCAGCAAACGGAGATAATAACATAACATTTACACCAAATGGCTTATCTGTTAGTTCTCTACATTTTCTTATTTCTTCTTTAATAATTTCTTTTGGTGCATTTCCTCCTGCAATAAGTCCTAATGCACCTGCATTTGAAACTGCACTGGCTAGTGATGCATCTGCTACCCAAGCCATACCACCCTGAATTATAGGGTATTTTATGTTTAATAATTCACAAATTCTATTCATTATTGCCTCCTTGTATGCTCCATTTAATTACTGAAGCGCCCCAAGTTAGTCCGCCACCAAATCCTACTAATACTACATTATCACCCTTATTTATCTTACCTTGTCTGTATGCTTCGTCCATTGCCACTGGAATTGACGCCGCTGACATATTTCCATATTTACCTAAATTAACATAAACTTTATCCATATCTAATTTTAATCTTTTTGCTGATGCTTCAATTATTCTAATATTAGCTTGATGTGGTATAAGATAGTCTATATCATCAGTAGATAAATTTGCCATTTCAAGGGCCTTTAAAGATGATTCACCCATTATTCTTACTGCAAATTTATATACGTCATTTCCTGCCATCTGTATATTATGTAATCTATTTTCTACTGTATTTTTACTCGCCGGAAGTCTAGAACCTCCTGCTGGTACCTTTAGAAAGTCTTTGCCTCTTCCATCTGAACCTAGGTAAGTAGATAATATTCCACCTTCATCAACATTTCCTATTACAACAGCTCCTGCGCCATCTCCAAATAATATTGCAGTAGATCTATCATTATAATCTAAAATTCTAGACATAACCTCTGTTCCAATTACAAGAACATTTTTGTGAATTCCACTTTTTATAAATTGTTCACCAATAGAAAGACCATATACAAAACCAGAACATGCTGCCGATACATCAAATGCTGCTGCATTATGTGCTCCTATGTTTGCTTGTATTAGGCACGCTGTTGATGGAAGAATCATATCTGGAGTAGATGTAGCCACAATTATTAAATCTATATCTTCAGGACTTAATTTAGCGCATTCTATCGCTTTTAGTGCTGCTTTAGTTCCTAAATCTGAACTACTTTCATCTTCCTCAGCCATTCTTCTTTCACTTATTCCAGTTCGAGCTTTTATCCACTCATCACTTGTATCCATTATCTTTTCAAAGTGAAAATTATCTACTATCTTTTGTGGTAAATAACTTCCTACTCCTAATATACCAGCATTTTTGTTCATATATAAATTAAACCTCCAAAACGAGTTTATTTTTCTTCTTGATTTTCGTTGTTTTTTATAAATTCTTTTATATCTTCAACAACATTTCCTTGTGTAAATTTAATACCTTGATTTATAGCATTTTTTATAGCTTTAGAGTCAGAACTTCCGTGAGCTTTTATAACGCCTCCATTAACTCCTAAAAGTGGCGCTCCTCCATACTCAGAATAATCCATAAAGCTTTTTAGCTTTCTTAAATCATCTTTTAATAGTAGTGCTCCCATTTTACCTTTTGTACTAGATAAAAATGTTTCTTTTAGCAAGCTCATAACAGACATAGCTACACCTTCTGCCGACTTCAATAATATATTACCTGTGAATCCATCACAAACTATTATGTCCGTATACGCATTTATTACGTCTCTTGCTTCTACATTTCCTATAAAATTCAAATCTATATTTTTAAGCTCATCATAAGCTTTTTTTACTAAGTCATTTCCTTTGCCTTCTTCTATACCTACATTGGCTAAGGCTACTTTTGGACTTTTAATATCCAAAACTTTTTTTGCATATATATTACTCATAGCTGCAAATTCTACTAAATTTTTAGGCTTGCAATCTGCATTGGCTCCACCGTCTGCTATAAGAGTCATACCTCTTTTTATATTAGGTATAACAGGACATAAACAAGGTCTATCTATACCTTTTATCCTACCTACTACAAATAATCCTCCCGCAAGTAATGCTCCTGTGTTTCCAGCCGATATAACCGCGTCTGCTTTACCTTCTTTTACAAGTCTTAAGGCAACAACCATAGACGAGTCTTTTTTAGATCTAATAGCTTTAACAGGCTTATCTTCATTTTCTATTATTTCACTAGTATGAACTATTTCTAATTTACTTCTATCAAATTCATAATTAGAAAATTCCTTTTCTAAAGCATCTTTATCTCCAGTGATTATTAAATCCACATTATATTCTTTTATAGCGTTTACAACGCCCTCTACGTTAGATTTTGGTGCATTATCTCCACCCATACCATCTATTACTATTTTCATAACTACTCCTCCTAATCTAATTCTTCAAATATAAATTTCCCTCTAAATATTTGCTCCTGTGCTTTGTTGTTAACTACAACTTTTACATAGTGCTTTTTATCAGCTTTTTTGTAAATTTCCGCCTTTGCTATAAGCCTATCTCTTTGTTGTATTAATTTCAAGCATTTTACATTTGCAAATCTCATAATTACCTTTGGCGCGTCAATTATCGCCATAGCTAATGAGTCTGCTAGAGAAAATATATATGCATCCTTTAAAGTATTAGTTTTAGAATAAAGCATATCATCTGTAATTTCTAACATAGATATTCCTAGCTGCCCTACCGATAAGTCAATTATCTCTCCTGTAATTTCCTTAACTCCTAACGTTTTAACTTTTGAACTTTCTGTTTCCGCTATAGACTTAACTCTTTCTCTTAGTTCTGGTATATTTAAACTCATTCTATCTAGTCTTATTGTTTGAATACTAACTTCAAATAAACTAGATAATTCTTCATCTGTATAGAAAGGATCGGCCTGTAGCATTTCAATAAGCTCTTTTTGTCTTTGGGCTTTACTTTTCTTTTTCATGTTACCTCCAAATTTTTATAGCTGCAATTAGTACCAACTACTAATAGTAGTATATAATAACGCAATAAAATTATCAATACTTTTATTATTATTTTTTAGAATTGATATTAGACTATGCATTTTATTTATTTAATATTTCATTTTATTATCTGTTTTTTCATTTTTAAACAAAAAAAACATGTAGAGTAATCTACATGTTTTTAGAAGTTATTAGTTAGATACAACTTCTTTACCTTTATAATATCCACAGTCTGGACATACTCTATGTGGTAATTTTGGCTCATGACATTGTGGGCAACTTACTATTCCAGTTGCTACCATTTTTGAGTTAGCTGCTCTTCTCATTTTTGTTTTTGATTTAGATGTTTTACGCTTTGGTACTGCCATTTACGCCACCTCCTTAGTCGTTTTTAAATATATCTTTTAATTTAGCAAAACGGGGATCTATAATCTCCTCGTCGTTCGCGATTTTATTGCAAGAACAATCTTGTTTATTTAAGTTTGCTCCACATTTTGTGCAAAGGCCTTTACAATTTTCATTACAAAGAACTCTTGCTGGCATTTTGAAATCTAATGTTTGTTCTATTATGTTTACAAGATTTAATACTTGTCCATCATAAATAAATGCATCATCATTTTCAAAACTATTTTCGTCAAAGTCTTCTTTGACTAAGAAACCTTGTATAGAATATACTATTGGTACTTCTACCTCTTCTAAACATCTTGAACAATTATCAAGAACTGTAAACTCTACATCTACGTCTAAGTAGAAACCTGTTTTAGTAGTTGAGACTTTACCGTTTATACTCACAGGTGAAGCTAATTTATAATCTATATCACAATAATTAATAGTATCAATTTTTTGACAAAAATTCAAGTCTATTTTGTCAGTTTCTCTTCTAATTAATCTATCTAGACTTATTTGCATTAAATTCACCTCAATACATTACCAATTTATTATACAAATTTGAAACTTGTTTGTCAAGTATTTTTACTTGATAGATATGTCAAAATAAAATCTAATATAAATTAGACATAATTTAAGGTAGGTTTTACCCTACCTTAAATGTATTATATCCATTTATAATTATTTTACTAAAGCTAATGTATCTCTAGCTATAACTAATTCTTCGTTAGTTGGTATTAATAATATCTTAACGTTAGAGTCTTCTGTAGATATTACTCTTTCTTTTCCTCTAACATTATTAGCTTCTGCATCTAACTTCATTCCTAAGAACTCCATGTTAGAAGCTATATCAGCTCTCATACCTATACCATTTTCACCTACACCAGCAGTGAATACAACAGCGTCAACACCGTTCATTTCTGCAGCATAAGATCCTATATATTTCTTAACTTTTTGAACATAAGCTTTTAAAGCTACTTGCGCTAATTCATTTCCAGATTTAGCTCCGTCTTCTATATCTCTAAAGTCACTTGATATACCAGTCATTCCGTATACACCTGACTTTTTGTTCATTAAGTCTGATAATCCTTTAGCATCTAATCCTTCTTTTTCCATTAAGAATGGTAATATAGCAGCATCTATATCTCCACATCTAGTACCCATTATTAAACCTTCTAATGGAGTGAATCCCATAGATGTATCTACACATTTACCACCATCAATTGCAGCTATTGAAGCTCCATTTCCTAAGTGACAAGTTATTATTTTAGTATCTTCTATGTTTTTTCCTAACATAGCAGCAGCTCTTTCAGATACATATCTGTGAGAAGTTCCGTGGAATCCGTATCTTCTTACACCGTACTTAGTGTATAACTCATGAGGTAAACCATATAAGTAAGACTCTTTAGGCATTGTTTGATGGAAAGCAGTATCAAATACTCCTACCATTTTTACACCTGGAAGTATAGCTTCACAAGCTTCTATTCCCATTATGTTAGCTGGATTATGAAGTGGTGCTAATTCAACACACTCTTGTAATGCACCCATAACTTCGTCAGTTATTAAAACTGATCCTGCGAATTTCTCTCCACCATGAACAACTCTGTGTCCTACAGCTTCAACTTCGCTTATTTCTTTAACTCCACCAAATTTAGTATCAACAACAGCTTCTAATACTAATTTGATAGCATCTTGGTGATTGTTCATTGGTTGTTCTACAACTAATTTACCTTCAACACCGTCTTTTTCTTGCTTAAGTATAGATCCATCTATACCTATTCTTTCAACTAATCCAATACATAAAACTTCTTCATTTGACATATCTATTAATTGATATTTTAATGAAGAACTACCACAGTTTAATACTAATACTTTCATTAGTATACCTCCTTAAAATTTTATGAATAATATGTAACAAGCCTATTAGGCTTAATATTTACAAAGTATTTTACATTGTATACAGTAAACATGTTTCAACATAAATTAATATACCACTTTTCTTTATAAAAGTACAGTATTTAATATATTTATTTGAATAAACATTATTTTTTTATTAACATAGATTATTTTTCTTTATTTGTTATAATATTATAATATAATCACTACATTTATTTATGTTTTGCTAAATATATAATCAATTTTATTATATACTTAATAAAACACATATTTTGAATAAACCAAAGGAGAAATTTCATGAATATATTAGGATTAATAGTTGAATACAATCCTTTTCATAATGGACACTTGTACCATTTAACTAAATCTTTAGAAATAACTAAAGCTACTCATAGTGTAGCTATAATGAGCGGTAACTTTTTACAAAGAGGTGAACCTGCTTTGTTTGATAAATATACGCGCGCAGAAATAGCCGTAAAAAATGGTGTCGATTTAGTTATAGAATTGCCAACTATGTTTGCATGTCAAAGTGCAGAATTTTTTGCTAACGGAGCCATTACTACTCTTAATTCGCTAAATTGTATAGATTCTATCTGTTTTGGTAGCGAAGAGGGTAATGTTGATGTTCTTTATATAGTTTCAAATATATTAGTTAATGAGCCGCAAGAATTCAAAGATTTTTTAAAAAATCATTTGGATAAGGGTATGCTATACCCTACTGCTCGTAGCCTTGCTCTATTTGACTATATTGATAAATACAAATTATTAGATATTTCAAAGGAAAATCTTTTATCACTATTAAATTCCTCTAATAATATTTTAGGCCTAGAGTATATAAAATGTCTACTAAAATTAAAAAGTAATATAAAACCTTTTACAATATCTAGAGTATCATCTTCATATAATTGCGAAAATATAGATAGTGATATTTGCTCTGCAACTGCAATAAGAAAATCTTTAAAAGACTTTAATGATTTATCTCTTATTAAAGATGTTGTACCTTATACTACTTATAGTTTCCTAAAATCTAAATTAAACTCTAATTTTTCACCTATGTTTGATGATAAATATTTTGATTTAATTAACTCAATAGTTCTTAGAGATTGTGATATTTTAAATAAATACTTTGATGTCAACGAAGGAATTGAAAATAAAATATATCAAAATGTATTTACATCTACCTCTCTTAGAGACTTACAGTTATCTGTAAAATCAAAAAGATACACATTAACTAAAATTAAACGAACTCTTAATAATATCTTACTAGGCATAACAAAGGATGATATGAATATTGTTAAAAATATAAATAGCATGCCTTATATAAGAGTTTTAGCATTCAATGATAAAGGACGAGAAATTTTAAAAACTATAAAAAATAATTCTGACATTAATATTATCAATAAGTTTTCAAATATATCATTTAATATGGATGATGATGTATTTAAAACATTAATAAACTATGATATAAAAGCTAGTAATATCTATAATATGATCTACTATCAAAACAATAAACATTTACTAAAAGGTCCTATGGATTACTACACTACGCCTATTTATGTTAAAAATACTATAAAATAATATAAATTGCCTTTAGTATAAATAGAGCACAGCTTAATAACTGCGCTCTATTTTAGTTTGATTAAAATATTTAATATATTTTGCCTGGATTTAAAATGTTTTTAGAATCAAATACTGATTTTATATTTTTTATTAATCCCATATATGCTTCACTTTGAGATTCATGTAAATATTCTTTTTTAGCATATCCTATACCATGTTCTCCTGAAACTTGACCTCTAAGTTCTCTTGATTTTTTATACATATGATCAAAAGTTTCTTTTAATTTCATTTCCCACTCTTTATCATTCATGTCATCTCTTAATGTGTAGACATGTAAATTCCCATCACCTGCATGACCAAAACTTTTTATTCTTACATTTAATTCATTTTGAAGATCATGAGTGTATCTTATAAACTCTGCAACCTTATCTCTAGGGACAACAACATCGCATTCATCCATTTCTGTTGTAGATGCCTTTATAGCCTCTAGAAAAGCCCCTCTTGCAGACCATATAGATTCATTTCTTTCTTGTGTATCAGATATAAATACATCGTATGCTCCATTTTCCAAACAAAGATGCGCTACATTTTCATATTCCTTTTCAATCTCTTCTTTACTATTTCCATCAAATTTTAATAAAAGATACGCATCTGATGTATTGTCCGGAAATTTTTTGCCTAAAAATTCTTCTGCTGCAAGTATTACATCTCTTTCCATAAACTCTATTGCAGTTGGTATAGATTTTGATTTTATTATTTTAGGCACTGTTTCTATAGCTGCAGATAAATCTGGGAAAGGTATTAATAAACTTATATCTTTTTTAGGAAGCGGTAGTAATTTAAGCATAGCTTTAGTTACTATTCCTAAAGTACCTTCTGACCCTACTATTAAGTCTTTTATACTATATCCAGAACTATTTTTAACTACTTTCCCTCCTATATTTATAATTTCACCATTAGGAAGTACTATTTCTAAACCTCTTACATAGTCTCTTGTTACGCCATATTTAACAGCTCTCATACCACCTGCATTAGTATTTATGTTTCCTGCTATTGTAGCACTTTTCTCCCCTGGATCAGGTGGATAAAATAAGTCTCTTTCCTGAACATACTGACCTATTGTCATAAGCAATACACCTGGTTCTACTGTCAATGTTAAGTTTTCTTCATCTAGTTCTAATATTTTATTCATTTTGCTTAAATTAAGCATTATTCCTCCATGAATTGCTACTGCTGCCCCAACTAACCCTGTTCCTTGACCTCTAGGAGTTACTGGTATGTTATTTTCATAAGCATATTTCATTATTTTAGACACTTGCTCTGTATTATGTGCATATATAAGTACTTCTGGATATTTTTCAATTCCACCTAATTCATCATGCGAGAAATCTTCACTTATATCTTTTCCTACAATTATTTCGTCTTCCCCACAAGTGCTTATTAAAAACTCTATATCATTTTCATCAATTTTTTTATACATTTTTATCCCCCCCTATTCTTCTACTGTTAATGCCATCTCTAATTGGTTTTGCTCTATTTTTTCTATTATTTTAGGAATTATCTCATATAAATCTCCTACTAAAGATATGTGAGCTACATCAAATATAGGAGCCTTTTCATCTTGATTTATAGCTACTATATAGTCTGAACCTTGCATCCCTGCCACAAATTGTACAGCCCCAGATACACCACAAGTTATTATAAGTCTTGGTTTTACAGTTCTTCCACTTAGACCTATTTGTTTCCTTGCATCTATCCATCCAGCTTCTATTAGTGGTCTTGTTCCTGCAATTTGGGCACCTAATACATCAGCTAATTTATAAATCATATTCATATCATCTTGTTTCTTAATAGCTCTACTTGCTACTACTATAACTTCTGCATCTTCAAGACCAACTTCTTTAGTTTTAGCCTTTATATCTAATACATTTATTTTAGAAACTAGATCTTCTTTTTTTATATTACATAAAGTAACTTTTCCAGTTGGGTTTTCAACTTGTTCTGGTGCTGAGAATATTTTATATCTAACTGTTGCAAATTGTGGTCTATTATTTGGTGTATGTATATGAGCCATTATATTACCGCCAAAGGCTGGTCTAATTTGATCTAAGTCTGTATTTTCTTGTATATCAAGTATCGTACAATCTGCTGTAAGACCTGTTTTAAATCTAGCTGCAAGTCTTGGCGCAAGAGATCTTCCTAAAGTAGTTCCCCCAACTAACATTATTGTAGGCTTTATATTTTCTATAAAATTTTCTACTGCTTTAGTGTATGGTTCTATTCTAAAGTCTTTAAATTCTATATCATCATAAACAAATACTTCATCCACTCCATAAGACAATAATTTATCGCACTTATCTTTTATATTACTTCCTACAAATACACAATAAACTGGATGGTTTATTTTTGCTGCCATTTCACGAGCTTTACCTATAAGTTCATACGTTACAGGATGTATTTCACCTTCATGATGATCTACATATACAGTTATTCCCTTCCACGCATCTTTATCTATTTCTATTTTTTTATCTTCTATAAATTCAAATACTCCTTTTGGACCTTTTTTAACACATAATTTACACATCTTACATCCAGAGTTTATTTCTAATTTATCGTTAACCACTTCTATTGCATTAAATGGACATATTTCAATTGCTTCTTTAAAATCTTTTACTTTCTCATGATTTATAACTATTTTAGCCATTTGTTACTCCCCCTTACACTAATTTTAAATCTTTTAGCTTCCCTACTAAAATATCAGTTGTTTCTTCTGCACTTCCTCTTAAAATTTCCTTTTCATTATTTGAAGCAGGAGGGAAGATTTTTAAAACTTGAGTTGGTGAACCATTTAGCCCATAATTATTTTCATTTTGATCTTCAAAATCTTTTAAACTATACATTTGTATATCTCTATCTTTTGTTTTTAATCCTAATTTAAAAGAAGGAAGTCTCGGTTGGAATATTCCTTTTTCAACTGTTATTAAGCATGGATATTGTATCTCACAAACCTCTAATGTATTTGGCATATCAACCTCTACAACTATAGCTTCATCTTTAACTTCTATTATTTTAGTCACATTTGTAACATGAGGTATATTTAAAAACTCTGCTATTTCTGGCCCAACTTGAGCAGTATCTCCATCTGTTGTTTGTTTTCCACATATTATCAAATCAGGATTTCCTACCTTTTTAATTCCTTGTGATAATGTGTATGATGTTGCAAGTACATCAGCTCCTGCAAACTTTCTATCACTTACTATTGCTCCTTCATCGACTCCCATCATAAAACTTTCTTCGATTATTTGTTTAGCTTGTGGAGGTCCCATAGTTATTACTTTTAAAGTAGCACCTTTTTCTTGTTTTATTCTAAGAGCTGTTTCTAATGCATATAAGTCATATGGATTCATCTTAGAATCTACACCATCTCTTTTTAATACACCTGTTTTTTCGTCAACTTCTACTTCACTAGTTCCTGGAACTTGTTTAATACATGTTAAAATCTCCATAGTTTTTCCCCCTTATCTATTTTACTATCACAGATACTCCATCTGGAATAACCACAACTTTTGAGTCTTTCCCTTTAATCTCTAGAGCCATCTTTAAAGCTTCGTCAAAATTATATGCATGTTTCATATGCATGTTTTTTATCATTTCAGGATTACATTGATCTGTAACCATTATTACTGTATATTTTTCTAATATTCTAGCCAGTATTTGAAATTCCCATTGATCAGGAGTTGTATTGCCTCTTCCAACTTTTCTTACAGATTCTAATATAGCAGTTGGTGATTTTGCATTAGCTATGTTGTCATAAAAAGATTGACCTCCGTGACCATCATTGCATGCACAAATCATTATTATGACTCCACCCTCATTACATGTAGCTTCTGCTGCTGTCATACCTTTTACTGATTGATATATATTTTGATCTAGAGGATAACCCCCATTTGTACTTACCACTATATCAGCTTTATGAGAATCTATTTTAGATAACTCAGTTACAAATTTACATCCTTTAATATGTGCATCTTCTACATCTCCAGCAAAAGATGCTATTACTTTTTTATCTTGATCTATTACAACATTTACTATAAATGCTAATTTAGCAGTTTTAGCAGCATATACCATATCTTCATGTATAGGGTTATTTTTTAAAGTGCCTGTTCTTGCATTTTCACTATCTATAAAATCACTGCAATGGTTATACATTATAGTTTTTGCTGATGCTATACCTGGAAGTATACTCTTCCTTCCACCTGAAAATCCTGCAAAAAAATGAGGTTCTATAAATCCTTCTGCTATTAGGAGATCTGCTTCATATGCAAGCTTATTTATATAAAAATCTCCTCCAGACGGTAACACCCCTGCCTTAATCATCTTGCTATCATCTGTAGATATATGCATTACGATTTCTTCATTATTTACTATTTCCTCACCCATTTTATAAATTAATTCTTCTCTTGTACTAGGTCTATGAAATCCAGTAGCAACTAAAATTTTTATATTTATATTTGGATTTGATTCTCTTAGTCTTCTTAATATTATAGGCATTGTTATTTTGCTAGGTACTGGTCTAGTATGGTCACTTGTTATTATTACTACATTTTTTTTACCTTTTACTAATTGTTCTATATGTTTTGAACCTATTGGATTGTCCATAGATTGCTCTACTATTTCTTGTTGCGTTTTATTTACTTTATAGTTATGTGCTTTTGATTGTAATATTTTTGATAAATTCTTATCTGCAATATTTAAAATCATTCCCTCTTTTGAATAAGGTACTTTTAAAATAGCCATTTTTCCACCCCCTATGTATTTGACTAAATTTTAAATAAGTAACTACCAAAATAAACTAGTATTCCTAGTATAATTACATATCCTAAGCAAAATTTAACTGTTGAGCTAAAAATCTTACCTTCTTTACCTATAAGACCTGTAGCAGAAGTAGCTATAGCTATACTTTGAGGAGAAATCATTTTTCCAGCAGTTGCTCCTGCAGTATTTGCTGCTGCTATCCAATATGGACTTATACCTAAAGACGTAGCTGCTTGAGTTTGTAGCCCTCCAAACAATATATTTGCTGATGTATCGCTGCCTGTTACAAAAGTTCCTATGGAACCTAATAATGGCGATATTATAGGGTAAAATGATCCTGTTATTGCACATAGCCCAAAAGATATTGAACTTGTCATTCCGCTGTAAGACATGATTTTTGAAATTGCTACTATAGATGTTATTGTTATAAATGATTTTGTTAATTGTTTTATTGTTTCTATAAATACATTTAACATAGTTGAAATTTTCACCTTTTGAATTAATCCAGCTATAAAAGTGGAAATTATAATCATCATCCCTGGTGTGTTTATCCATGTAAAAGATGTCGCTTTAGCTCCTTCTCCAGTGTAAACTTGTATCTTACTGGTAAATTTAGCTAAAAATTCATTAATTGAGGGGAATAAAGGGCTAGCTATTAGTATTAAAATGCATAGAAGTATGTATGGAAGCCATGCTAATAATCCTTCTCTAAATGTTACTTTACTTTGAGCTACTACATCACAATCTTGTGATTCTTCGATTTCTGTTTCTAATTTAGATTTCTTTTTGTTCATAGATTTTGCCATAAGTATCGTAGCTAACATACTACACAAACTTCCTATTAGTGCAGGTAATTCAGCTCCTAAATATTTTGCTACAAATATCTGTGGTATAGCAAACGCTACACCAGATACTAAAGTTATCCAAAATACACCTTTTATAGCTTTAAAACTTTTTTTAGTTAAGATTACTAATGCAAATGGTATTATTATTATGAATGGTGCTAATTGAATTGATACTAAGTAACTTAACTTCATCACATCTAAACCTGTAACTGTAGCTAATGTAGTAACAGGTATTCCTATTGCTCCAAATGCTGTAGGTACAGTGTTTGCTATAAGGCATATTATTGCTGCAAATATGGGATTAAAGCCAATTGAAGCTAGTATACTTGCTGGAATTGCAACAGCAGTTCCATACCCTGCAACAGCTTCTAAAAATCCTCCAAATCCCCAAGCTAATATAAGCACTTGTATTCTTTGATCTGTGGTTATACTAGATAACATTTTTTTCATGGTATCCATACTCTTTGTTTTTACAGCTAAATTATAAGTAAATAACGCTGCAACTATAACTAAAAGTATTGGCCAGATGGCAATCAAGATCCCTTCTAGAGATGCTGTAACTGCATTTAAAAACGTCATCTTCCAAAATATAAGAGCTATTATAAATGTCAAAATAGCAGTAAAAAGGCATGTCTTATGCGCTGGAAATTTTAAAATCCCTAAAGATACTATTAACCATGCAATAGGAATAATCGCTATTGCGAATAATAGATATTCATTCATCAAGCTTCCTCCCCTTTTTTATTGTTTTATGACGGTCACTTGAATGATGGTAAGTGGTGTTACCACTTTTATTTTAATAGTATTCTATAGTATTCCGCAGCGCAACCATTGTTTGAAAATTAACAATTTTCAAACAATGTAACCTCCATATAACTTTTCCCTATAACTTCCATATGTTCTTTCATTTTTTCATAAGCTAAGTCTGGGTTTTTATCTCTAATAGCTTCATATATTGCGTTATGTTTTTCAAATAAAATTTCATCTCCCCAATACTTGGTTATTATTTTATCTCTTGCATCTTCTATGAAATTTTCAAATAACTTTGATGACATAAGGAAAAAACTTTCAATAAGATAATTTTTACTAATTAATACTAATTTATTGTGAAACTTTTGATCTAATAAAACTACCGTTTTTTTATTATAAGGAACTTCAGTTTCTTTTCTCATTTCATCTATTATAAATTTTAGCTCCATACAATCTTCTTCTGTAGCTCTTAGAGCTGCGAGTTTAACTATTTGCAACTCAAATATTTCTCTTAGTTCTAAGATATCTTTCCAAGTACCATCATTTAATTTAAATATCATAGACAATGGCTCTATTAATGATTTGTCTATGTTGGTGCATATAAAATTACCTTCACCTTGTTTACTATCAATTACTCCCATAGTTTCTAATACTCTAATAGCTTCTCTTATTGAAGTTCTACTAACATTCATCTGTTCCGATAATTCTCGTTCTGATGGTAGTTTATCCCCTTTTTTAAGTTCGCCGTTTAATATCCTCTGTTGTATTTGTTCAATCACTTGCTCATAAACTTTCTTACTAGAAATACTTTTAAACATTTTATTCCCCCTTAATAAAATCTTAGATGTCTGTATATATTATACTCCTTTAAACTTTTCATTCATATATATTTTACTAATTTAATATAATTATCTTATACTATAAGTTTATTAGGTGGTAATTATGAAAAAAAGTAAATTAGTAATTTTTTTTATGCCTGTATTCATTGTTTTATTTTTAATCTTAGGAATAATAATCTTTCCTAATGAATCTATAATCGCTGCAAAAGAAGGTCTAAATATTTGGACTAGTGTATTGATTCCATCTCTTTTGCCATTTGTAATTGGTGCTAACTTAATTGTAGATTTGAAAATAGTAGATATAATCGGTTTTATAATAAATCCTATTACAAGATTTATTTTTAATGTATCAGGCAAAAGTGCTTTAGTTTTTGCAATTTCAACTGTTTCTGGTTATCCAGTGGGTGCTAAGCTTGCGTCAGAACTTAGAAGTAGTTCTCAAATTTCTAAATACGAAGCTCAAAGATTAGTATCATTTTGTTCAACATCTGGTCCACTTTTTATAATCGGAGCCGTCGCTAATGGAATGTTTGAAAATGCTTCATTGGGCTATTTAATGCTTATTTGTCATTACTTAGCTGCTATATCTGTTGGTTTATTTTTCAGAAATTACGGAAAAGAAATTATTCCAAGATCATCTAATTCTTTAAAATCAAATATAAAGAATGTAATAAATACTAGATATTACAATAATCAAGGGTTCTTTGTTTTATTTGGAAATGCTGTTTTTAGTGGTGTAAATACATTATTAATGGTAGGTGGGTTTGTAATTGTTTTTTCAGTTATTTTTAAAATACTATCTTTATTTAACATTATATCTTTGATGTCATCTATATTATATATCCCGTTATCTTTATTTGGTGTTACAAAAGAACTTTGCTATGCTTTTATTAGTGGGCTTTTCGAAATGACTATAGGATGCAATAAAATAGCAGGTGTTGCGTCTGCACCACAAGTCCTAAAAACAGTCCTAGCAAGCTTTTTAATAAGCTTTAGTGGTTTATCTATATTAGCTCAATGTTGTAATTTTTTAGCTAAAACAGATATTAATGTTGGTTTATACATATTTAGTAAGTTTTTACATGGTATTTTATCAGGATTATTCACATTTTTATTATATCCACTATCTAAATCTACGGCCTTAGTTTCTAATTTTTCTAGCTTATATGATGCGCTGTACGACAATATAATCTGGAACTATTATATTTCAAACTACAAAATATTACTTCCTATTTTTGTAATAATTTATATATTATTATCTTTAATATTTATAGAAAAAACTAGCTATAAAAGAAAAAAAGAAAGCTAATGCTTTCTTTTTTATCTTTCTGGATTTAATTCTGCTTTATCCCTTGCAACTTCTTCTAAAACACCTTTTAAATTGTATTCAACGCTTGATAATATATTATCTGCATATTCTATAGAACCTAATCTTATTTCATTTGCTACTCTTTCAGCTCTATCTATTATAATTTTTGCTTGTTCCTCTGCTTGAATTACTGGTTCACTTGCTTCTACATATGCTTTTACAACATCTTCAGAGTTTTTCTTTAATTCTTCTATGTTACTATTGTATTCTTTTCTTACTCTTTCAGCTTCTTTATTAGCTTGTGCTACCAATTCTGCTGCCTCTTGTTTTGCATCATTTATTATTTTATGTCTCTCTCTATTTATCCAAGTAGCTTGTTTCACTTCTTCTGGAATTAATGCTTTTATCTCTCCTATAATTCCCAACACTTCACTTTTATCTATACCAGATTTTTGTGAAAAAGGTATTGAAGAAGCATTATTTACTACACTTTCTAATTCTTCAAATAACTCAATCATTTCTAAGTCTACATACATTTTTAGTTCCCCCTATTAGCTTTTCTTTTTAGTTCTTCTAAAACAACTTTTGGTACTAGATTTTTTATATTTGCATCAAAATTTAATACTTCCTTAATTAAAGATGAACTTATAAACGAGTACTTAGTTGCCGTTGGCAATATAATAGTTTCTATGTTTGGGTTTAACTCTTTGTTCATATGAGCCATTTGTAGTTCATATTCAACATCTGCTCCACTTCTTATGCCTCTAACTAAAGTATCAATTCCGTTTTCTTCGCAATAATTTACTAAAAGCCCATTAAAACTTACTACTTTTATATTATCTAAATGACTAGTACATTTTTCTATAAGTTCTACTCTCTCTTCAAAATTAAACATCCCACTTTTATTTGGATTATAAAGTACCCCTATTTGAAGTTCATCAAATATTTTCGATGATCTGCAAATTATATCTAAATGTCCATTTGTTATTGGGTCAAAGCTACCTGCAAACATAGCTTTTCTTATTTTCTTTTCCATGTTGTTTTATGGCCTCCACTTTATAAAATTTCACTTCTCTAATAGAGATGCGACTTAATCTATATAGCCAATTACCTTATCTTTGCAATTTACACTTTATAATCTATAATTTATAGAATGTTAAAGTTGTATTTCCATATTTTTTAACCTTGTGCTTTTCTAATCTTCCTATTTTCTCAGGGAAATTTTCCTTACTGTCGTGCTCTATTACTATTATTCCTTCTTCTTCTAATAAATCTGCATTATCTATTTTTTCTAAAGCATCTATAAACATATTTTTATAATATGGTGGGTCCATAAAGATAACATCAAATTTATTTTTTTGAACTTTTAATTTACTTATAGCATCTTTAAAGTCTAAATTCAAAACTACACTTTCATCTTCAACTCTTGCTTTTGTTATATTTGATTTTATTATTGATATACTTTCTTTACTTACATCTACAAATACACATCTTTGTGCTCCTCTAGATAGACATTCTATACCTAAAGAACCTGTCCCTGCAAATAAATCTAAAACATTACTGTCCATTATATATGGACTTATCATATTAAACAAAGATTCTTTAACTCTGTCAGTTGTAGGTCTTACATCTTCATTTTTAGGTGTATTTAATTTTAGTCCTCTTACTTTTCCTGATATTACTCTCAACGTATCTTCACCTCATTGTATATTTTAACATAATTTCAAATTAATTTAACGAAATTTCTTTTGCTGAATGTTCAAATTTATCTATAATTTCTTTTTTTAATATTTTATTTTCTAAATTTTGCAGTTTATAGTCTTCACATACTATATATCTAGCCTCTTGCTGTGCTAACTTTAATATCTTCATATGCTTAAATATGTTAGCTACTTTTAGCTCAGGTAGACCATGCTGTCTTGTTCCAAAAAATTCTCCTGGACCTCTTATTTCTAAATCTTTTTCCGATATTTTAAATCCATCATTGGTTTCTTGCATTATCGACATTCTTTGTGTACAAACTTCAGACTTAGATGCATATATTAGTATACAATAAGACTTATGTTTACCTCTTCCTACTCTTCCTCTTAACTGATGAAGTTGTGCTAAACCAAAGCGTTCTGCATTTTCTATAATCATAAGAGTTGCGTTTGGAACATTCACACCTACTTCTATAACAGTAGTAGATACTAATATATCAATTTCTTTATTTTTAAAGCTTTTCATTATAGTATCTTTTTCGCTACCCTTCATCTTTCCATGTAAAAGCCCAACCCTAAGATCAGTAAAATATTCAAGCCTTAATTCCTCTACCAAATCTACAGCAGCCTTTGCTTCTATGGCTTCACTTTCTTCTACTAACGGACACACTATATATACTTGTCTGCCTTTTTCTACTTCTTTTCTTACTAATGAATTATATGCTCTGTCTCTTTTACTTTTATCTACTGCAATTGTTTCTATTGGCTGTCTTCCTGGAGGTAATTCATCTATTATAGATATATCTAAATCACCATAAAGTATAAGCGCTAAAGTTCTAGGTATTGGTGTTGCTGTCATTACTAATATATCTGGATTTTCTCCTTTTTCAGATAATTTGCTTCGTTGTCTAACTCCAAATCTATGTTGTTCATCTGTTATCACTAATCCTAAATTATCAAATTCTACTTTATCTTCAATCAAAGCATGAGTACCTATCAATATATCTACTTCATTGTTTTTTACTTTTTCTAATACTTTTTCTTTTTGTTTTTTAGTTAAGCTACCAACTAATAATTCTACCTTTATTCCAAAGCTCTCTAACGTCTCTGTAAGAGAAATATAGTGTTGTTCTGCAAGTATTTCAGTTGGAGCCATTAAAGCCCCTTGATACCCATTTAAAACGCAATTTGCAAGTGCTAACAATGCTACAACAGTTTTACCAGAACCTACATCTCCCTGAACCAATCTATTCATTGCTTTTTCACATTGCATATCATCTATAATCTCACTTAAAGCTCTGTCTTGAGCACCTGTCAATTTAAATGGCAATGACTTTAATATACTATGTAGTTTTTTGCTTTCTTCAAATTTTATACCCTCGGCTTCATTAGCTCCATTTTTAAACATAAATAATCCTAATTGCAATATTAAAAATTCTTCAAATACAATTCTATACAAAGCAATTTTTAACGCTTCCTTGCTACTAGGTGAATGAATATTTCTTACTGCATAGTCAATGCTACACAATTTATATTTTTCTATTATCCTTTGAGGAAGGTACTCTTTTATTTTAAGTTCCTTATCACTAAGAACATTTTTTATGATGCTTATAATTTCTTTATTACTTACCCCATACGTAAGAGGATATATAGGCATAACTTTACAAGTATTTTTAGGAGAATTAGTTAAATGTTCTACTTCACAACAGCTAAGTTCAATATTTTTAAACTCTTTCTTTATTTTTCCAAAAACTAATATTGTATCTCCACACTTAAAAGTATTTTTTATATATGGTTGATTAAAAAACACTAGTTTTGCATATCCAGTTTCATCTCTTACATCTACTTTGGTTATATCCATACCTTTTCTAGGACTAGATGTACTTACACCCGCTATTACAACTTTTATTGTAGCCTTTTCATTGTTTCCTAATTGAATTATCTTTTTCAAATTATTTCTATCTTCAAATTGTCTTGGAAAATAATATAATAAATCTTTCAATGTAAATATATTTAATTTGTTAAGTTTTTGAGATTTTTTAGGTCCTATACCTTTTACATACTGTATATCTTTATTTAAATCTATCATTTTTATCACCTATTAAATAAAAGTCCTGCATAATTACCCCTAAAAAGTAGTAAAATTACACAAGACTTTTAAAATTCACTTTGGTTTAGTTATGTTTTTACTAAGTTACAAATTTATTATTCAACTGAAACTAAGTAATAATAAAGAGGTTGACCTCCATAGTATAACTCTACATCTATATCTTCAAACTTCTCTTCTAATTCATCACGAAGTTTATTTGCATCTTCTTCATTTACATCTTCTCCGTAGAATAAAGTTATTATAGCACTATCTTCATCTACTAATTTCTCTATAAGGCTAGAAGTTATTTCATCAACTGTATCTCCTGCACCTGATAATTTTCCTTCTGCTATTCCTATTATATTACCTTCTTTAACTTCAACATCATTCATAACTGTATCTCTAACAGCAAAAGTTACTTGACCTGATTTAACTAATCCTAGAGACTCCATCATAGCTTCTTCATTTTCTTCTATGCTAGCATCTCCATTAAAGTTTACTAAAGCAGTAAATCCCTGAGGAGTATTTTTTGTAGGTATAACAATTATATTTTTATCACTTAATTCTTTTGCTTGATTCGCAGCCATTATTATATTGCTATTATTTGGGAATATAAATATATTTTTAGCATTTATATGTTCTATAGCCTTCATAAAGTCTTCTGTACTTGGATTCATAGTTTGACCACCTTCTATTATGTGATCAACCCCAAAATCTTTAAATATCTTTGCAAGTCCCTCACCCATAGATGTAGCTATAAATCCAAATTCTTTTTCTTCAGCTGAAGAAGAAACTTCATCTTGAGATTCTAATACTATGTTTTCATGTTGAACTTTCATATTTTCTATTTTTATTGTTACTAGATGTCCATATTTTAAAGCATCTTGTAATACTAAGCCTGGGTCATTAGTATGAACATGTACTTTTATTACACCCTCATCTCCTACTACAGCTAAGCTATCTCCATATTTCATCATCATATCTCTTATTTGAAGATCATCAATAGTTTTACTTTCTAATATAAATTCTGTACAGTAACTAAATTTTATATCATCTGTATTTATTGGATTAGATGAAACTTCTACACTAGATAAATCAACTGGGCTGTAGTCTTTTATATCTATTGGATTGCCCTTTAGAGCAGCATGCATTCCTTCATAGATTAAAACTAAACCTTTTGCTCCTGAATCAACTACACCCGCTTCTTTTAATGCTTTTAGAAGTTGTGGTGTTCTATTTAAAGATTCATTAGCTTCTTGTATTACCATTTCTAAGAACTTAACTAAGTCACGTTCTTTCTTATAAGCTTGTACAGCATATTCTCCACTTTCTCTAACAACTGTAAGGATTGTACCCTCTACAGGCTTTATAACAGCCTTATATGCTGTGTCAGAACCATTTTTAAACGCTTTAGCTAGGTCTTCTGTATATATTTTATCTTTACCTTCTATAGACTTTGCAAATCCTCTTATTATTTGTGATAATATAACTCCTGAATTTCCTCTTGCCCCCATCAAAGATCCTTTTGACAATGCTTTACCTATATCTGTTATGCTACTATCTTGTGATTTAGATAATTCTTTCATTGCATAAGATATAGTTAATGACATATTCGTACCTGTATCTCCATCTGGAACTGGGAATACATTTAGCTTGTCAACTAAATCTTTGTGATTTTGAAGATTATTTGCACCTGATACAAACATCTCCCTTAATTGTTTTGCCTCTATATATTGAATCATTTTTTTCCTCCTAGTTACTTAACTCTAATTCCTTGTACATTAATATCTATTTTACTTATTTTTATTGATGTCATATTCTCAACTGTATATTTTACTCTATCAATCATATTGTTTGCAACTGTAGATATATTAGTTCCATATTGTAATATAACGTATAATTCTATAGCTATAGTATTATCTTCAAGTTCTTCTACTAAAACACCTTTAAATGCGTTCTCACCCTTTAATATTTCTACTATACCCTTAGATTTATATGCTAAACCTACTAATCCATAACTTTCCATAGCTGCTCTGTATGCTATTTGTGATATAACTTGTTTATCTATTTCTATACTTCCATATTGATTGTTTACTTTCGCACTCATGGTTTACCCCCTTAAGTTCATTTTTTATTATAGTTTACTTTTCTCAATAAACTTTAAATTCTTCTATCTTTTTATAATGCCAATAAATTGTAAATTACATCTTTATGAATAATAACACCTAAACTAACAATAGAACAAATTTATCGTTTAAAAAGCCTTTAAAATAAGATTTTATTTAATTATAGAAATTTATATATCCTATAATACTATAAATATGATATAATTTAAACCTACCCAAATTTGTTTTAGTAAATATTTTGTTAAATTTGGATAATTTAAGAAAAGAAACTATTAGTATTTCTTTTTTTAATATTTACTTTATACAAAATTATATATATAATTTTATATGATAACAAGAAATACTTCAACATATGTAATGCAAATATATATTTCTATTGCACGTTTTTAATATTTATGTTAATATAAATATGTTTTTAGTCTTTAATTTTAGTTATCATTTTAAGGAGGTGTGCGTAAATGGCAAAGATATGTAGCGTATGTGGTAAAGGTAAGGTTTCTGGAAACCAAGTATCACACTCAAATAGACATAGCAGAAGAACGTGGTCTGCAAACTTAAGAAGCGTTAGAGCTATAATAGATGGTACTCCTAAGAGAGTAAAAGTTTGTACTAGATGTTTACGTTCTGGTAAAATAGAAAGAGCTTAATTGCTTTTTTAAAAGCCTACTTTATAAGTAGGCTTTATTTTTGTTCTTTATTTATTATTTTTTCATAAAACGTAAAACTATATTAGACATCCATTTCGGTAATTTTATTGTTACCATTTTCATAATATACTCCCCCTATAAATTTATTTTAATTCTACTTATAAAATATATTTTTCTATGGTAAAAAAATCATCCTCATTTGCTAGTATTTAAACTAATATTTACTTATAATAGCTTTTACTTTATATTAATTTTAATATAAGAAAAATAATACCCCACACCCAATAAGAACTAAAGCTGTAACTGTTGTCCATATCCATCCAGGCAATATCATTGATAAAATTACAGCTGACCCTGTAGCTAAGCATAAAACACCCAATAAACCTTTATTGTTTTTCATTAAAAACACCTCCCTGTGTGCTTTTATTAATCTATTCGTTACTTTCTATACTTTAAATTTATGCAAAATAAGATATATTTAGACCTGTCCTACTTTTTTTTTAAAAAAAAAGATGTATCATAGATACATCATACTTAAACTATATATTTTTTACTAATATATCTATAGATTTTTTATCACATAAATCTACTAGCTTATCAAATCCTTCTAATACTATTTTATCCTCATCTGTCATATCTTTATTATTTTTTTTAGATATTCTACTTTTTAATCCCTTCATTAAGACTTTATCTATTAAGTTTAATCTACTATAATCAAATGCTCCTATAAAATTAAACATGTTTATATTATTTATCATATCTTCATCAAAATTCATATCTAAGGTTTTTTTATTTAAATCTAGGTTATTTGATTCCATTCCCACGGCAAATACTATTATTTTTTTATTTTTAATTTTTTCATAATTATCGATTAAAAATTTTATTCCATTTATCTTCCCTATGTACAAACCTCCCCCATATACTATCGTATCATAATCATCTAAGTCTCTACTCCTTATGTCTCTTACTTCGTATAAATCCGCATCTAACTTTAGTGCTATCCACCCTGCATAGCGTTTAGTACTACCATATTTTGATTTATATATAACAACTGTTTTTTTATTCATAAAATACCCCCTTAATTAAGTCTTATATATATATCTATATGACTAATACATTGATTTTCCTTTTATATTTTGTTTTATTTAAATAAAAAAGATGGCTTATAGCCATCTTTTTTGATTTAAGTATTTCTTATTATAATAAGACTTCCATCGATTACTTTTATTTTACATTCTTTATTTAACATAACGTTAGATATTCCTAATGGCAAATAAAATTTCATATCATAATTATTCAAAGGATATTCTAAATTTGTAAGTGTTACTCCTTTTGCATCTCCATTTGTAGGTATAACAGAAATTGTATCACCTTTATTTCCATTTATTATTACCTCTTCATTTACAGCTATATATAGTTGTTCTTTTTCAGAAATAATTCTAGGAATTATATTTTTTTGCCTTACATAATATAACAAGTTTATATTAGCAATAGTGTGATCAATCCTTCCACCTAAAGCTCCTATAAAATGAATTTCCCTTGCCTTTAATTTATCCGCTAAATAAATACATAATTCAGTATCTGTCTCATTTTTCTTAGTTGGAAATTTTTCAAATTTAACTTTACGATTTTTATAATAATCAATCATTTCACTCTTTACAGAATCTAAGTCCCCTACTATATAGTCAGGAATAATATTCATATTGTACGTATGGTTTGCTCCTCCATCAGCACATATTATATAGTCATATTCTTCTTTTATCAAAGAGTCTTTTATCTTTTTATATTCTTTTATTTCTCCATTTAATACAATACAAATCTTCATTTTTATTTCCTATAAAGATGAATTTTTTCTAAATAAATCTACTGTAGATTTTATATCATCACTATTAAATATAGCTGAACCTGCTACTATTATATTTGCTCCTGCTTTAACAATGCTAGCTACATTTTCAGGTTTTATCCCTCCATCAACTTGTATGTCTACATTAAGATTTTGGCTGTCTATAAGGCTCTTTAATTCTTGTATTTTAGGTATCATACTTTCTATAAATGATTGTCCTCCAAATCCTGGATTCACAGTCATTATAAGCACCATATCAATATCTTGTAATACATTTTTTATAGTTTCTATAGGTGTTGCAGGATTTAATGCTACTCCAACTTTTATTCTATGAGATTTTATATTTTGTATAGTTCTATGTAAATGTCTACATGCTTCTTGATGTACTACTATTAAGTCACATCCTGCATCTACAAAGTCTTTTACATATTGGTCTGGATTTTCTATCATAAGATGTGCATCAAATACCATATTCACATCTTTTCTTAATGATTTTACAATTGCAGGCCCTAAAGTTATATTAGGAACAAAATGTCCATCCATTACATCTATGTGTAAATATTCACATCCTGCATTTTCTACTTTTTTTACATCCTCTAATAATCTTGCGAAATCTGCTGCTAATATTGATGGTGCTAACTTAATCATTTTAGTATCTCCTTTTCCCTTGTCTCATTTCATTTAATAGCTGTATATAACTTTCATATCTTTGCTTAGATATTTCTCCATTTTCTACAGCTTCTTTTACAGCACAACTAGGTTCATTCTCATGTATACATCTTGACCCAAATTTACAATCATCAAACTCATCAAATTCTATAAAGTATCCTTTAAGTTCAGTTTCTCCTATGTCATCAAGTGTTAAAGAACTAAATCCTGGTGTATCTGCTACCATACCTCCGCATTCTAGTTTTAAAAGTTCAGCATGACGAGTGGTATGTTTACCTCTTTTTATTTTATCACTTACTTCACCTGTTTGTAGCTTAAAATTTTTATCTATTTCATTTAATAAACTTGACTTACCTACTCCTGATGGTCCTGCAAAGACTACTACATTATCTCTTAGTTCATCTTTTATCTTATCTACATTTAATTTTGTTTCATTACTTACAGGAATTACCTTATATCCACTAAGTTCATATATTGCTTTTAGTTCATTTAATTTATCATCATCATCTAAATCTACTTTAGTAAGAACTACGACTATCTCTAAATTTTCTTTTTCTGCTAATACTATAAATCTATCTAATAGAGATAAATTAGGCTTTGGATTTTTTATAGCAAATACTATAAGTACCTTATCAACATTCGCTATAGGTGGCCTTACAAGCTCTGTATCTCTCTTTTTAATATCTTCAACAACACCTTTTTTAGTTTCTTCATCAACTACACTTATACTAACTCTATCTCCAACCAAAGGAGTTACTTTTTGCTTCCTAAATATACCTCTGGCTCTGCACTCATAAAGTCCGTTATCTGTATCTACGTAGTAAAATCCCCCTATTCCTTTTATTATTTGTCCATTTAACATTTATTACCTCCTCTAAATTTTAACTAATATAATATTAGTATCTTATTTTTATATAATATCATAATAGCTTTATAATTAATCTAATTTATTTTTATTATACAAAAAAGCCCACCTAATTTTATAATTAAGTAGGACTTTTTTTATTATTGTTGAGATTGCACATTTTCTGTTGGTGGTGGTTGACTATTAGAGTCATCCGGATTCGTTGTTGGTTTATCCGGCTTTGATTCTTCCGGTTTTGATTGATCTGGTTTTTCTGGCTTTGATTGATCCGGTTTTGATTGATCTGGTTTTTCTGGCTTTGATTGATCTGGTTTTTCTTCTTCTGGTTTTGGTTCCTCTGGTTTTGGTTGTTCTGGTTCTGGAGTAACAACCGGCTCCTGTTCTTGCTTAGGAGGCTTTACAACTTCCGTCCCTTTACTTACTATTACATTCACTTTAGAATCTTGATTGAAGCTATCTGAAGCTGATTTAGGGTCTTGGCTTATTACAAGTCCTTTATTAACAAAATCACTAAATTCATAGCTTACATTACCTAGTTTCATTTTATTTTCTTTTAAAATATTTTCAGCATCTTGTAATGTTTTTCCAACTACATTAGGAATATCAGATTCTTGTGCACCTTTACTTAATACTATGTTTACAGTATCTCCTGCTTTAAGCTCTGTACCAGCAGCTGGTGTCTGAGATATTATATAATTTTCCTTTACATCTTTGCTAAATTCTTCACTTGATATTGCTACTTTCAATCCTAATTTTTCAATTTCTTTTTGAGCATCATCTAAATAAGCACTTTTTACATCTGGCGCAGTAACAGATTCTACATTATCACTACTATTTCCAAAGAATTTAAATGCTAAAACCATCTGTGTCACAAGTATAACCACTAACAACACTGCCGCTACTGTTAATACTTTTTTCATTCTAGGACTATCTTCTTTAGACTTCTTTTTCTTTTTCTTACTTTTCCTATTTTTCTTAGGTTTTTCTTCTTCATAATCATCATCTTCATCATCTTCTTGTTCCATATTAGGAACAATAGGAGATTGTTTCATAGATTTATTTAATTCTTTTTCATCTATTTTTTGTGTAGCGTAATTATCATATTCTTTTATAAAATCTAAATCTATATTTTTTTCTATATACTCGATATCTTCTATTACTTCTTCCGCAGTTTGATATCTATTAACACTAGATTTTTCAGTTAACTTTTTTATTATAGTCCTTACACTTTGAGGTATACTTATTTTTTCCTCAGGTGTAAACTCTATCTCATCATTTATATGTTGAAGAGCTATAGATATAGGACTGTCACCTCTAAACGGAACTTTTCCTATTAGCATCTCGTATAAAACTATTCCTAATGAGTAAAGGTCAGCATTACTTGTTACAAATTTTCCTTTTGCTTGTTCTGGAGAAAAATAATGTACAGAACCTATTATACTACCTATATTTGTCATAGTTGAATTTGACACAGCTTTAGCTATACCAAAATCTGCAACTTTAACTATCCTACCCTCATTAGATATAAGTATGTTATGAGGCTTTATGTCTCTATGTACAATTCCTTTTTTATGAGCTGAACTAAGAGCCATAGCTATTTGCTTAGTTATATCAAGCGCTGTATATTCATCTAACGTTCCTTCATTTTTTATTATCTCTTTTAAATTTTGTCCATCTATAAATTCCATAACGATATAGTGAACTTTACCATCTTCACCTACATCATATACATTTACTATGTTAGGATGAGAAAGGCTAGCTACAGCTTCTGCTTCTCTCTTAAACTTACCTAAAAATTCTTCATCATCTACAAACTCTGGCCTAAGAACCTTCACAGCTACAGTTCTATTTAACAATCTATCTTTGGCTTCATATACAAAAGCCATTCCTCCATCACCAACTTTTCTGATGATTTCATATCTATTGCCTAAAACAGTTTCTCCCACATTATCACCGTCCTACTTATCTTCTATTAATATAACTGAAATATTGTCTTTTCCAGCTATTTCATTAGCTTTATTTATTAATTTCTTAGTTAAATCTAATACAGGCTCTTTTTCCATTATTATCTCTTTTATACTTTCATACTCAACAAATCCTGTTAGCCCATCACTTGCTAAGAGTATCCTATTGCCTCTTTCTATTTTATGCTTAAATATGTCTACTATTACCATTTCATCAGTGCCCATTGCTCTAGTTATATGATTTCTTCTTGGGTGATTTTTTGCTTCTTCTTCAGTAATAACTTTGGCTCTGACAAGTTCTTCTACTATTGAGTGGTCTATAGTAATCTTAGCAAATCCATTTTTATCTAATAAATAACATCTACTATCTCCAACATTTGCTACATATAAATTATCCTTATATAGTATAGCCGTCGTTAAAGTAGTTCCCATGCCTTCGCAGTCAATTTCATTCTTAGATTTTTCATAGATAATACTATTCACACTATTATAAGCTTGTTTAATTATATCATCAACATAATCTATTTTGATGTTATGACTTTGTAGTAAATTTTCTTTTAAAAAAGATATAATATTTTCTACAGCTAGCTCACTCGCAACTTCTCCCTTTTTATGGCCACCCATTCCATCAGCTAAAGCAAATATTCCTATAGATCCAAAATCTGTATCTATAATTTCCCCCTTACAATAGTCTTCGTTATTTTTTCTAACCTTTCCTATATCGGAGGCACAACTATAAATCATACAACTTCCCCCTTACAGCTACTTATGTTTTCTTCGTAATTGTCCACAAGCTCCACCAATATCAGAACCCATAGATATTCTTACTGTAGCTGGAATTTTATTTTTTTCCAAAACATCTCTAAACTTGTAGATATAAGCTTTATCCGGTCTTTCGAAACTTCTTTCTTCCACCGTATTTATCGGTATTAAGTTAACATGACATAGCATTCCTTTTAATAACTTTGCAATGTCTAAAGCTTCTTGTTGTGAGTCATTAACACCTTTTATAAGCGAATATTCAAAAGTTACTCTTCTATTAGTCTTTTGTATATAATATTTACATGCATCTATTATATCTTTTACTGAGTATGCTTTTGCAACTGGCATAATTTCTATTCTTTTCTCATCGTATGGTGAGTGTAGTGAAAGAGCTAAATTTATAGGTAGTCCTAAGTCTGCCAATTCTCTCATCTTTGGGGCTATTCCACAAGTTGATAATGTTATATGTCTATATCCAATGTTAAGGCCATTTTCATCATTAACAATTTTTAAAAATTGCTTAGTATTTTCAAAATTATCTAATGGTTCTCCGCTTCCCATTAAAACAAGGTTAGATACTCTTTTTCCAGTATCCTCTTGTATTTTTAAAACCTGGTCTAGTATTTCCCAAGGCTCTAAATTTCTTAATAATCCATCTATTGTAGATGCACAAAATACACATCCCATTCTGCATCCTACTTGATTAGAAATACAAACCGTAACCCTATCTTCATAGTCCATCATTACAGTTTCTATTATATTACCATCATTTAATAAAAACAAATACTTTTTAGTTCTATCAACCTTAGATTCTAACTTTAATTCAATTTCAATATTACCAATATAAGATACATTTTCAAGTTTTTCTCTTATTGAATTTGGTATATTGTTCATATCATCAAAGCTTTTAGCTCCTTTATATATCCATGAAAAAACTTGGCTACCTCTAAAAGCTTTTTCGCCTATAGTTTTCATGAATTCTTTCATTTGTTCTTCTGTAAAGTTTTTTAATGCTACTTTATTTTGATTCATATTATCACTACCTTACTCTTATTAATTTAGCTATAAAGAAACCATCCATTCCATGTATATGTGGGTATATTTTTAAGTATCCTTTATCTTGATTGTCTACATCTACATTTACTGCATCTATTGGAACTAGCTTGAAATTATCATTTTCCTTAAGGAAAGCATTGATTATATCTATATTTTCAACATCTTGAATAGTACAAGTACTATATACTAAAACTCCATTTATTTTAACATATTTTGAAGCATTTTTTAATATTTTACTTTGTATAGATGGTAATTCTTTAAGATCTGCTTTTTCTTTGTATTTTATCTCTGGCTTTCTTCTTATTATGCCAAGACCTGAACAAGGAACATCAGCTAATACATAATCAAATGCATCTATATTATCATTGTCTAATACAGATGCATCAAAACACTGAGCTTCTATATTTGTAAGGCCTAGTCTATTTGCAGTTGCATTTATAAGCTTTATTTTATGCTCAAATATATCTCTAGATACTATATGCCCAGTATTGTTCATAATAGTTGCTAAGTGAGTAGTCTTTCCACCTGGAGCACTACATATATCTAATACACGTGAATTTTCTTTAGGATTAACTATTTTTCCTACAATCATAGAACTTATATCTTGTACAGTAAATAATCCATCTTTAAATAATTTATTATTTTCTATATTTTTAAGGTTTTCTACTCTTATTGCTTCTTCTAATGTAGATACCTTAAAACATTTTATATTCATATCTGATAACTTATTCATAAGTTCTTCTCTAGTAGTTTTTAAAGTATTTACTCTTATATAAATACTAGGTTTCTCATTGTTTGCATCTAATAAATCTTCTGTAAATTCTTGTCCAAATTTTTCAACCCAATTTTTTATCATCCATGGTTTATATGAATACTTTGTAGATAAATACATTATATTATCAGTTATATCTACTTTTGCTATAGTTTCTTTTTGTCTTATTACATTTCTAAGAATTGCATTTACAAATCCTGATGATTTTTTATCAAATCCATTAACTAAATTTACAGTTTCATTTACTGCTGCATAATCTGAAACACTATCTAAAAATAGAATTTGATAAATTCCCATTTCTAAAAATATTCTTACATGCATTTGCATTTTTTCTGCTTTCATTTTTGAAAGTTTATTCATAACATAATCTAAGTAGTTTCTATTTTCTATAACTCCATATATAAGCTCAGTTGCGAACCCTCTATCTTGATCTTTTATTTCTAATTCTTTAAAATGTTTGTTTATTGACATGTTAGAATAATTTTTATTCTTTTCTATATCGCTTAGTACTTTAAATGCTATTTCTCTTGCGTTCATATAATTTTCTCCTCGAATGTCTATATTCTATTTAGATTTGCGTAGAAAAAGTCCTAGAAACACTAGGACAATCTCTGTTAATCATTATCTCTATTTGCTATTGCTAATAATCTTAACAATTGAAGAACTGATGTAAGAGCTGCTGCTACATATGTTAATGCAGCTGCTGTAAGTACTTTTCTACTTTGGCTAGCCTCTTTACCTTCTACAATTCCTAAGTTAGAAAGTTGAGCTACTGCTCTATTTGATGCATTAAACTCTACTGGTAAAGTTATTATTTGGAAAATTACAGATACTGAAAATAGTAATATTCCTATCTCTAAAAGTGGTCCTCTACTCATAAAAAATCCTAGTGCTATTAAAAACCAAGATATATTTGATGCAAAATTTACAACAGGAACTAAAGTACTTCTTAATTGAAGTGGTGCATAACCTTTAGCATGTTGAATTGCATGACCGCATTCATGTGCTGCAACTGATATTGATGTTATAGAAGTTCCATAGTATACATCCTGTGACAGTCTCACAACGTTACTTCTAGGGTCATAATGATCACTTAAACGACCTTTAACCATTTCTATTGATACATTGTATAAACCATTAGAATCTAATATTTTTCTAGCTACTGCTTCTCCACTATATCCTCTACTTGAATTTACTCTTAAGTATCTACTTGTTGTAGAAGTTACTTTAAACTGAGCATACATCGTAAATAGTATTGCTGGCAGTAATATTATCATAGTAGGATCCCACATAAAATATGGATACATATAAAACACTCTCCTATACAAATTTAATTAGATGTAAAGAATTTTATTGCTTGTTCTATTTCTTTAACATCTATACTTGTGTCTACACAAGGCCCATTGGGTCTTTTATTAAATACACCTAAAACTGGTATCTTTCTTACATCTTGTACTCCAGCAGTTAAATCTCTTTCACAAGCTACTGCTATAATAGCTTTAGGCTTGTTATCAACAATGATTTTTCTAGCTAAAGTTCCTCCTGTAGCTACAAAAATATTTACATTTGTTTTTTCTTTTAGTTTAACTAAGTCACCTATATTACATAACCCACATTTAGCACAAGTTTCTATATTAGTAGTTACTTTTAATTTACAACTATTCTTTTGAACACAATGTGGTATAAGTATAAGTATCTCTTCATTTTTAATATTATATTTATTACTATATATATATTTGTTATTTAGCTTTACATATACTTTTCTTATTTCATTCTTTGATATCCCTATTAAGTCAGCTACAAAAGTTATTATAGGAAATAATATGCTAACTATTTTAAAATTGATTTTCATCGCTAAAACATTAACCTTTTTATCTTTAATAACATTATTAGTAATTAGTATAGAAAATATTATTGATAATGAAATAATTGCTGCTATCATATCTATAAATATAGTAAATATATCAGTTAAGCTAGATATAAAAATATTAATAGTTACTACACTTACTATTAATATTCCTAAAAGTATACTTATTGCTGTCATATATTTTTTTGAGTCTATCATATATTTCACCTAGCCTAGTATTTTTCCAGATTCTATACTATTTCCTTTTATATACTCTGATACTAGCACTCTTTTCTTCCCTGGCATTTGTAATTCTTCTATTAAAATAATATTCTCTTTAGTGCTTACTCTCATTCCATCTTTATCTACTTTAAGTATAGTTCCACAAGGTTTATCGCTAGTTTCACTTAAAACTTTAGTTTTCCATACTTTAATAGTTTTGTCATCGTATGTTGTATATGCACTTGGCCATGGATTTACACCTCTTACAAGATTATGTATATCTTTGGCACTTTTATTCCAATTTATATTTCCTAATGCTTTATTCATCATAGGTGCATAAGTAAATTCTTCATGATTTTGCTTTTCTCTAGGTGCACACCCTTTTTCTATTAAATCTAGCGTTTCTTTTAGTGTTTGTGCTCCTATTTCCATCATTTTATCATGAAGCTCACCTGCATTTATTTCATCATCAAGTTTAAATTCTGTTTTTAATATCATATCTCCAGTATCTAAGCCTTCATCCATATACATAGTAGTTACACCAGTTTTATCTTCACCATTTATTATAACCCAATTTATAGGAGCTGCTCCTCTGTACTTTGGTAATAATGAAACGTGAACATTTATACATCCTAATTCAGGAATATCAAGTATAGCCTTTGGAAGAATTTGACCAAATGCTACTACTACTATAACATCTGGATTAAGTTCCTTTATAGTTTCTATAAAGCTCTCTTCTCTAGCTTTTAGTGGTTGATGTACTGGTATATCATATTTTAGTGCAAGTTCCTTTACAGGTGGCATACCTAATTTCTTACCTCTATTTTGAGGTTTATCCGGTTGAGTTACAACACCTACAACTTCATGTTTTTCATCTATTATCTTTTGTAAACATCCAGTTGCAATTTCTGGAGTTCCCATAAATACTATTTTCATATTTCCAACTCCTATTACTTTTGTATTTTATCTACAAATAATACTCCATCTAAGTGATCTATTTCATGGCAAAATGCTCTTGCTAAAAGTTCTTCGCCTTCTATTTCAAATAATTGACCTTTTCTATTAAATGCTCTTACTTTTACTTTGTAAGGTCTTTTAACTTCTCCAACTTCTCCAACAACACTTAAACATCCTTCGTCATCTATTTGTTCTCCAGATGTTTGTATTATTTCTGGATTTATAAGTTCTATTATTCCATCACCTATATCTATTACAGCTATCCTTTTAAGTATTCCAACTTGAGGTGCTGCAAGCCCTACTCCATCAAAATGATACATTGTATCAGCCATATCTTCTAATAATTGTATTATTTTCTCATCAATTTTTTCTACCTTCTTTGATTTCTTTCTTAGTACTGGTTCTCCTATTTGAACTACTTCTCTTAATGCCATTTTTTGTTCCTCCTACTTTTATAATACGCTGTTTGGGTTAATATCTATTGATACATTAACGTCTTTATTAAATACAACATCTCTTTTTGTTATACATATATATTTTATTATACCCTTTAATAAATTTATTTCAATATTATCATCTTTAAATAATATTTGCCATCTATAATTTTGATTTATTTTAGTTATTGAACACGGATTTGGTCCTAATATAAATTCAAAATCACTTATTCCTCTATTCTTTAATAAATAAATAATAGAATTATACATATTTTCACTGTTTTGTTTTACAATTTTTTCATTTTCTCCACTTATAACTACACTTATCATATTGTTAAATGGAGAATATCCAAAAGCTTTCCTAATTTTTATTTCATCATCATAGAAGCCTTCATAATCATAATTTATAGCTCTTCTTATTGCATAATGGTCTGTATCATAAGTTTGAAGTATTACTTTTCCTTCTTTATCACTTCTACCTGCACGACCAGAAACTTGAGTTATTAATTGGAAAGTATTTTCAAAACTTTTAAAATCAGGGAAATTCAACATCATATCTGCTGATAAAATTCCTACTAATGTAACATTTTCAAAATCTAACCCTTTACTAAGCATTTGCGTTCCTATTAATATATCAGCTTCTTCATTTTTAAATTTATTTAATATTTCCTCTAAAGACCCTTTTTTAGATGTAGTGTCCTTGTCCATTCTAAGGATTCTAGCTTCTTTAAATATAGTTTTCAGTTCCTCTTCAATTTTTTGAGTTCCAACTCCAAACGGCTTTATATACTTACTGCCACAGTCTGGACATTCTTTTGGTATTTCTTTTTCATATCCACAATAATGGCATCTTCCTATGTTTTTGCCTTTATGATAAGTTAATGATATATCACAATTTTCACATTGAAAAACATATCCACATTCTCTACAAGATACAAAACTTGCATATCCTCTTCTATTTAAAAATAATATTACCTGACTTTTATTTTTAATAGCTTCTTGTATTTCATTTTGTAAAGGGATACTAAATATACTTTTGTTTCCACTTTTCAATTGTTCTTTCATATCTATAACTTTTATTTTAGGAAGTGGTTTGTTGTTGGCTCTATTTTTTATCTCTATAAGTTCATATTCATTGTTTTTAACTTTATAATATTCATCTACCGGAGGAGTTGCTGATCCTAATATTAAAGATATATCATTTTTGATGGACATATATTTAGCTATTTCTATTGCACTAAATTTAGGGTTTTTTTCTGATTTATATGAAGTTTCATGAAATTCATCTATTATTATAACACCTAAGCTGTTAAATGGTGCAAATAATGCTGATCTCGCTCCTACTAAAATTCTAATTTTCCCTGCTTTTATTGCCTTATATACATCATGTTTTTGACCTTCTGATAATTGACTATGAAATACCCCTACAACGTCTCCAAATCTATTTTTAAATCTCGATATAGTTTGTGGAGTAAGTGCAATTTCAGGAACCAACACTATACTATCTAAGCCTTGCTTTAGAGCATAATCAATAACTTCCATGTAAACTTCTGTTTTTCCACTACCAGTTATTCCATGTAACATATACGGCTTTTTATTTTCCTCAAACATTTGTGATGTTATTTTCTCTATTGCGTATTGCTGTTCATTATTTAAAATTACATCTTTGTATGAAGATTTATAAATGCTATTAGGGTTTCTATAATAATCTTCTAGTTTCAAAGTAATTAAATTTTTATCATATAATGATGTAATACTTTTTTTAGAAGCATTTAACAATTCCATTAAATCATTTATTTCTATATTATTATTATTTTTTAGAAATTTAACTATTTCTTTTTGTTTACTTCCTAAATTTATTTTATTATCTTTTATATAATCATCAAGTTCATCACTATCCATTGTTAATGATATATAACATATTTTTTTCTCATTTTTATGGTCTTTATATTCCCAATATAAGTTTATAATTTGTTTTTTAGCCATTCTATCTAATAAACTATTAATATTTTGAATATCTTTTATTTTTTCAACTTTTATTTTTCCTTTATTACTTATTATAAGTTCTATTACTTTAGTTTGATTTTCATTTAACGTTAATAAAAATTCTTTAAATTTATACTCACTTAAATTATCAATACTTTCATTTAATGTTACTACTTTATAATTATTTAATTTATATCCTTTGGGATAAATTAAATTTATGCAATCTATATATGTGCATAGATACCTATTTTTCATCCAATTTACTAATTCTAAATCTTCAACTCTAAATATTGGATTTTCATCTAATACATCAACTATTTCTTTTGTTTTTATATCGTCGTCTAATTTATCTATAATTTCAAATACAAAAGCTTCTGTTGGCTTATTTCCTCTTCCAAAAGGAACTAATGCTCTGTGCCCTACTCTTAATTCATCTATTAAAAAGTCAGGTACTTTGTATGTAAATAAATTATCTGTGTATATAGTGTTACTTCTTACTACTAATTTTGCATATTTCTCCATATATATAACCTCTATTTTTACAAGTTATTTTACTCATTGGATTTTAAATTTGATATCCTTCAATTCAAAAATAAAGCATCTATATGTAATAGATGCTTATCTTTTAAGTAGCATTGTTATTTTATCTAAAATAACATTTGCTACCTCTTCTTTTTTCATTTTAGGATATTCTGTAATATTTCCTTGTTTATCTATGATTTTAACTATATTAGTATCAACGCCAAATCCTGCGCCTTCTTTAGTTAAATCATTTGCTACTATAAAGTCTAAATTTTTCTTTTGAACTTTACCTTTTGCATTTTCTATAAGATCATTAGTTTCAGCTGCAAAGCCAACTAATATTTTCTCTTTTTTTATTTTTCCAATTTCATAAGCAATATCTTTATTTCTATCTAACTCTATAGACAAATCATCATTAGATTTTTTTATTTTTTTATTAGAATAATCTTTAGGCTTATAATCTGCCACTGCTGCACTTTTTATTATAACTTCATTTTTATCAAAGTTTTCTATAACTGCATCATACATATCTTTAGCACTTTCTATTCTAATAAGTTTTTTAAGATTTTGTGGTGGTGTTAAGTTAGTAGGTCCAGATATTAAAGTTACGTTTGCACCTCTATTTATAGCTTGAGAAGCTATTGCATAACCCATTTTTCCACTTGATCTATTGCTTATAAATCTTACAGGATCTATGCTTTCCATTGTAGGTCCTGCTGTTATTATTATACTTTTTCCTTTTAAATCTTGTTTAGTACTAAGTAACTTAACAACTTCATCAACTATAGTCTCTGGAGTAGCTAATTTACCTTTACCTATATCTCCGCAAGCAAGTCTTCCACTTTCAGGTTCAACAAAATTATATCCAAGTTCTTTTAATGTATTTATATTTCTTTGAACTATAGGATTTTCATACATATTAGTATTCATAGCTGGTGCTATTAAAACCTTAGCTTTTGTAGCCATGACTGTCGTTGTAAGCATATCATCAGCTATACCATTAGCCATTTTACCTATAACATTAGCAGTTGCAGGTGCCATTAAAAACACATCTGCTCTTTTTGCTAAAGATATATGCTCTACATCCCAAGTCTTAGGGTCTTCGAACATATCACAAACTACGTAATTTTGGCTTAAAGATTGAAATGATAATGGAGTAACAAACTCTGTAGCAGATTTTGTCATTATAACATTAACATTTACTCCTAGTTTTTTTAATCGACTTATAACATCTAAGGTTTTATATACTGCTATACCACCGCTTACGCCAATTACAACAGTTTTATCTTTAAACATATAAAATTACTCCTGCTCTATAGTTTTTTGTTGTTCTGCATGATGTCTAGCTTCTGCTATTTCTATTTCCTCTTCAGTTAATAATCTATAGCTTATTTCTCCGTCAGCAACTTCTTGAGTAGCTAAATTAACTGGCTTAGTTTCTTTGTTTGAATTTGCAACATAAGTTTCAGCACCATCTATTAATTCTCTTGCTCTCTTTGAAACAGTCCCAACTAAGTAGTATCTGTTGTCTATTTTGTCTAGTACTTCATTTATTGATGGTTTTAACATATTATAATTCCTCCTTGAATTTATCTATTATATTATTTTTGTATCTAGTGACTTTGTTCTTTTCAGATAATATTATACTTTCTACTTCTTTAGCTGATTTAACCACATCACCATTAACTACAAAATAATCATAGTTTACTATCTGGTTTATTTCTTCAAATGCACAACTGAATCTTTTTTCTATTTCTTCTTTAGTTTCAGTCCCTCTTCCAACTATCCTATTTTTTAGTTCTTGTAAAGATGGAGGTAGTACAAATATAAATACACCTTCTGGATATACTTCTTTTATTTGCACTGCACCTTGCATTTCTATCTCTAGTATAACATCTTGCCCATTTTCTAAGCACTCTATTATAGCCGCCTTAGGAGTTCCATAAAAATTATCGTAAATTTGAGCATATTCTAAAAACTCACCTTTACTTATCATATCTTGAAACTTTTCTTTCTCTAAGAAGAAATAATTAACTCCTTCGACTTCACCATTTCTAGGTTTTCTAGTAGTAGCTGACACAGATAATTTTATTTGGTCATTTTGTTTTAATAGTTCTTTGCATATTGTACCTTTTCCAGCACCAGATGGCCCTGATACAACTAATAACAGCCCTTTTCTCTTAAGCATTATTATCTTCCTTTCCAATTATAAAAATGTTTATTATTTCACTTAAACTTATGTTATATTTTTCTATTCTATATTTTGAATTTGTTCTCTTATTTTTTCTAACTCAGACTTAACTTCTACTACTAAATTAGTTATATTTAAATCTGAAGATTTTGAACCAATTGTATTTGTTTCTCTGTTCATTTCTTGAATCAAGAAATCTATTTTTCTTCCTATAGATTCGTTTTTTACAATAGTTTTTTTAAGCTGTTGTATATGACTTTCAAATCTAACTATTTCTTCAGTTATGCTGCTTTTATCAGCATACATCGCTACTTCTTGAGCTAATCTATTTTCATCTACTAAACTTGGATTTTCTAGTAACTCACCTATCCTATTGTTTAGTTTTTCTTTGTAATCAATAACAACATTATATGAGTACTTTTCTATTTCTTCAATATAATTTTTAAGAAGATCACATCTCTTTATAACATCTTGTGCTAATTTTTCACCTTCTTCAGATCTCATCTCTTTTAACTTGCATAGAGCTTCTTCTAAAGCTTTTTTTAGCATAGACCATAAAACGTCTTCATCTTCTTCTTTTTCTTCACTTTTCACGATATCAGGAAACTTAGCTATATTCATAACACTTATATCATCTACTAAATCAAATTTATCTCTTATTTGCTTTAATATATCTACATATTGACTAGCTAAGACCTCATCAAACTTTAAGTTTACATCTTCATCACCTAATACGTCAAGCTTTATGTATAAATCTACTCTTCCTCTTTTTACATAATCTTTTATTAAATTTCTTGCTTTATCTTCTAAAAATGATATTTTTCTTGGTAGACGAATATTTATATCTGCGTACTTATGATTTATAGTTTTACATTCTATTAAAAAAGAATACTTATCGTCTTTATACTCTCCTCTTCCAAAACCTGTCATACTTATAGCCATATTATACCTCCAAAGTTTCTTCATATATTTTTATAGCTAGTCCTATCATAGATAATACTATCTATATCTATTTTTGCACATCCATCTTATGATGCTATATTTACAATTTTTTCTATTTCCATCTATATAATTAGATAATACTTAAAACATATTATTCTTATTTATAGGCGACTTCTAAATTTTCATAATATCGCCATTTTAAATTTAAATCCCTAACTTAATATTATACAATATATTAGTTAGAAAAGGAAATTATATAATTATTTTTTTATTTTTTTTTACAAAAACTTGATTAAGTTAAGCTACCTATTCACATTATATATATTATATGTAATAATTAATTTACTTACATTTTTATGTAAAGGAAAGGAGCAATTATTATGGCGTTAGATGGTTTAGTTATACATTCTATAGTTGATGAATTAAATTCAAAGCTTTTAGGTGGTAAAATAGATAAAGTTCATCAACCTGAAGATGATGAAATGGTTTTACATATACGCAACAATAAAGAAAATTTCAAGCTGATTTTAAGTGCTAGTGCTTCAAATCCAAGAGTTTATATAGCAAACAACTCTAAAAAGGAAAATCCTATAAATGCACCGATGTTTTGCATGTTATTTAGAAAACATATTCAAGGTGGTAATATAGTAGATATTTGCCAAGTTGGTTTTGAAAGGATTATTAAAATTAGTGTTGAGTCTTTTGATGAACTAAAAGAAAAAACTACAAAAGATATTATCATAGAAATTATGGGAAGACACAGTAATATAATTCTTACTCACACCTCTGATGATAAGATAATAGATTCTGCTAAAAGAATTCCACCTAGTATAAGTAGGGTTCGTCAAATTTTACCGGGAATGAGCTACACACTACCTCCCAAACAAGATAAAATAAATCCAATTGAAAATATATCTATAAATGATTTTATAAACAATTTAAATACTTTTGATGGAAATATTTCTAAAGCTATTTATTCTAAGTTTCTTGGCATAAGTCCAATTATTTCCAATGAAATTTGTTTTAGGGCTAATATTGATGAAAAAAGTAATATAAAAGATATGTCAGATGATGATTTTAAATGCTTATACAATGCTTTTTCTACTTTATTTGACGACATCAAATCTAATAACTATTCACCATCCATAGTTATTGATGAAAACATAGATAAAGTTGTAGATTTTAGTTGTGTTAATTTAAGTTTATTTAGTGGTTTATCATTTATAAATAACGATAGTATGTCTAAAATACTAGAAGATTATTATAAAACTAAAGATATAAAAGATAGGATTCATCAGCGTTCTTCTGATCTTAGAAAAAGTATATCTATAAAGTTAGATAGACTCTACAATAAATTAAAAAAACAACAAGAAGAACTTGCAGTCTCTAATAGTGCTGATAAATATAAAATTAAAGGTGAATTACTTACATCATATATATATATGGTTGAAAAAGGAATGGAAAGTATCGAAGTTTCTAATTTCTATGACCCAGAATATAACAATATAACTATAGCTTTAAATAAAAACCTTACACCTTCTGAAAATGCACAAAAATACTTTAAAAGATATTCTAAAATGAAAACTGCTAAAGTAGAATTAACTCATCAGATTCAAATAAGTGAAGAAGAGATAGCTTATTTAGAAAATATTATTTTAAGCATAGAAAACTGCGAAAACCTAGCTGAACTTCTTGATATAAGAGAAGAATTAGGTAAAGTTGGATATATAAAAATTAAAAATAAAAACAAAAAAGAAGTTAAATTAACTTCAAAACCAAGTAAACTTACTACAAAACCACACGAATTTATAAGTTCTGATGGATTTAAAATTTTAGTTGGTAAAAATAATAAGCAAAATGATTTCCTTACTTTAAAAGTTGCAGAAAATAACGATATATGGATGCATACTAAAAATATTCCAGGCTCTCATGTCATTATAAAATGTGAAGGAAAAGAAGTTCCTGATCAAACTATATTTGAAGGTGGTATGCTTGCTGCTTACTTTAGTAAAGGTAAATTATCATCTAAGGTTCCGGTTGATTATACTAATAAGAAAAATATAAAAAAACCTAACGGGTCAAAACCAGGTATGGTAATTTATGATACTAATAGTACTGTTTATGTAGATCCAAATGAAGAGTTAGTTGCTAAGTTAAAAATTAAAGAATAAAGACAAAAACGCTGTAGAGAACTTATATAAAACAATTTCTCTACAGCATTTTATTTATTTTGATAATTCTTTGTATTCTTTTTCATTCTTTGGAACTTTTATCTCTCCACTTATTACTTTTTCAGCTTCTTTATTAACATAATCTATTATCTCTTTAGGTACATGGTTATTAGTGTTTTCTGATATACCTACTGCGCCTTCTTTTAATCCGTATACCTTTTCTACTCCACCCTTATAGTTTCCTTTAACTAATTCTTTAGCTAAGTCATAAGATGCCACATTTAACTTCTTTAAAGCAGATGTTATTACATTATCTTTTGCTAAATAACTTTGGTCTCTATCTACACCTATTGCAAATTTATTATTTTCTTTTGCTGCTTCTATAGCACCTGTTCCTACATCCCCTGCTGCAGATAATATTACATCTGCATTTGATGAATACATTTGTTTAGCTATTGATTTTCCTTTAGCTTGATCACTAAATGAGTTAGCATATTGCTCTAATACCTTAATTTCTTTATTTGTAGATTGTACTCCATATTTATATCCATTTTGATATTTAACTACAGATGGTGCTGGTAGGCCACCTATAAATCCAACTGTATTAGTTTTAGTCATTTTAGCTGATATAATTCCTGTTAAGTACGCTGCCTCTTCTTCTTTAAATACTACTGGCACTACATTTTCTGGTATATTATCATATGTTTCATCCATTAATGCAAATTTTTGTTTTGGATAATCTTTTGCTGATTCTTCTATAGAATCTTTTAATTGATACCCTACACCTATTATTAAATCTGTTTCTTCATCTACTAATGTTTCTATATTTTGTATGTAATCTGATTCTTGTTTTGATTCAAAGTATTTTACACTTATACCAAAATCTTTTTCTGCTTTTTTAAGCCCTTCCCATGTAGATTGATTAAATGACTGATCATTTATACTACCTTCTCCTAAAACTATACCTATAGACATAGGTTCTTTTTCACTACTTTGATCTGATGAACACCCTGTTAATACTGATAAACATAATACTGCTGATACTGATATTGATATTAATTTTTTTAACTTCATTCGTTCCTCCTAAAATGTCATTACCTTAACTTTTTATTTTTTGACGACAATTTTTTATTGTACAAGATTTCCATATACATGTCTATAGTTTTTATATATAAAAATAAATATTAACATTTTTATCCATATTATTAAGGCAACATAAAAAACCCTTTATTAAATTGATAATATCAATCTAATAAAGGGTTTTAATTTCTTTTTAATTATACTGTTGTAGTTTGTGGAGTTATTGATTTTTTTTCTTTTTCTAATTTAAACTCCTTGTTGTTTAAAACTCTATTTAATAAAATACCTACTATCGCAGCTAAACTAAGCCCTGTTATTGTTACACTTTGTGTCACAGGTATTCCTATTACAATTCCTTTGTTGCTTAAGTATGTTGTTCCTAATCCAATAATCATTATAGTTGCTATAATAATTATGTTATTTTTATTTTGTACACACTCACTGTCTTTTATAGTTTTAAATCCTACAAAAGTTATCATAGAGAATAGTAATATACTTATTCCACCCATAACCGCTACTGGTATACTTTGTAAAAATCCACCAAACTTACCTATACATGCAAGCCCTATTGCTAAAACTGCTGTACGTCTTAATAATGATGGATCATAATTTTTAGTTATTGCAAGTACTGCTGTATTTTCTCCATAAGTAGTATTTGCTGGTCCTCCTAAAAACCCTGCTGCTATAGTAGCTAATCCATCTCCAAGTAAAGTTTTGTTTAATCCTGGGTTTTCTATGAAGTTCTTTCCTACAACTGCTCCGTTAGTAGTCATATCACCTATGTGTTCCATAAATACTGCTATTACTACTGGTGCTATTAACACTATTGCTTCTAAGCTAAACTTAGGAAGTGTAAAGTTTGGTATTTGGAAGAAACTAGCTTTTGTTATTGTACTAATATCTACTAATCCCATTGATAAGCATATTGCATATCCAGAAAATACAGCTATCAATATTCCTAATTGCTTTATAAATCCTCTACCGAACTTATTTATAGTAAGTGCTATTGTCAAAGTTATTATTGCTATTAATACATTTGATGATGCCATATCAAATGCAGTTGGTAATAAGTTTAATCCTATAACGCCTATCATCGCTCCCGTTACTTGAGATGGGAAGTATCTTTTAATTTTATCTACTCCTACTATTTTAACTGTAAACGACATAACTACATATAGTAATCCCGCTACCATAATTCCACCTTGAGCATATGCTAAATCTCCATTGAATGCCTCTTTAGCCGCTAATATAACTGGGATAAATGCAAAACTTGATCCTAAAAATACTGGTACCTTTCCTTCTGTACAAAAGTGGAATATTAAAGTTCCAAGTCCAGCACAAAATATTGCTACTAATGGATCAAACCCTGTTAATATTGGAACTAATACTGTAGCTCCAAACATTGCTAGTAAATGTTGTAATGACATTATTGTTTTTTTCATAAAAAAACCTCCCTTGATTTTTTAGGGAGAAATAATTCTCCCTTTCCCAGCGTCTCTGCACTGGATTAAAAGGTGCTATACATCTTATATAGTGTACGTTACTACTCTTTTATTGTTACTGAATCTTCGCCATCTGTTTCTAATAATTTAACTGATATAATTTCATGTTTAGATGTTGGAACATTTTTACCTACGTAATCTGCTCTTACAGGTAATTCTCTGTGACCTCTGTCTACTAATACTGCAAGTTGTATTGATTTAGGTCTTCCTATATCAACTATAGCATCTAATGATGCTCTTACAGTTCTACCTGTATATAATACATCGTCTACTAAAATAACTGTTTTATCATTTATATTAAAATCTATATTTGATCCATTAAGTACTGGATCTATATCTATTTTTTTTAAATCATCTCTATATAAAGTTATATCAACTTCACCTGTATCAATCTTGCTACCTTCTATTTGCTCAATTTTTTTAGATATTCTATTTGCAATAGGTACTCCTCTAGTCTTTATACCTACTAAAACTATATCTTCTATACCTTTATTTTTTTCTATTATTTCATGACTAACCCTCGTTATTGCTCTTGATATTGCTTTTTCATCCATTAATTGGGCCTTTTCTCTCATGGGCAACCTCCTAATATATATTAAGTTTATTAATCTAAAAAGCTCCTTATCATAAGACAAGAAGCTTGTATGTACTAAAATTTAAAACTCGCTTTATAAGTAATAATACTTATGGCAAGTTAATTTATGCTTTTGCCTTATGATATCACGGTATCATTTAAAGGTATTTTATTTAGTTGTTAGAAACATTATATACTTTTATACCAGTTTTTGCAATGCTTATTTAAGTTTGTTGATTATATCTTGAAAATAAGTAGGCAATTGTGAATCAAATTCTACATATTCTTTGCTGCTTGGGTGTATAAATCCTAATTTTTTAGCATGTAATGTTTGACCATTAGTTTTGAATTTATTATTTTTAGGTCCATAAACATTATCGCCTAAAAGTGGGTGATTTATAGATAATGCATGCACTCTTATTTGATGAGTTCTACCTGTTTCAAGTCTAGCTCTCATATGTGTAAAGTTTTCATATCTTTTTACAACTTCAAAATGAGTAACTGCATTTCTACCATCTTTTACTATCGCCATTTTAAGTCTGTCTTTAGGATTTCTTCCTATTGGTCTGTCTACAGTTATTTTATCTTCTTTCACGACACCGTGACATATAAACTCATACTCTCTAGTTATAGAATGATCCTTTAACTGTTCTGCTAAGCTATTATGAGCGTTGTTATTTTTAGCTATCATTAATAATCCTGATGTGTCTTTATCTATTCTATGAACTATTCCAGGTCTTATAATTCCATTTATAGATGATAAATTGTCTTTGCAGTGATATAGTATTGCATTAACTAATGTATTTTCATAATTTCCTGGGGCTGGATGAACTACCATGTCCTGTTGCTTATTTACTATAAGCAAATCATTATCCTCATAAACAATATCTATTGGTATGTCTTGCGGTGTAACTTCTAATAATTTAGGCGCTGGTATTTCTATTACTACCTTATCATCTTCTTTTACTAAATATTTTCCTTTTTGTTCTTTGTTATTTACTTTTACTTTTTTCTCTTTTATTATCTTTTGAATATAGCTTCTTGACATATCTCCAAGTTGAGATGATAAGTATACATCTAATCTATCTCCTTCTTCTTCGTCAATAACTAAAAATTCTCTTATTTCGTCCATTACTTCACCTGCTTTTCTTCCTGAAAAAATATTATATATGCACAAAGCATTATCGTTCCTACTACTACAAATATATCTGCTATATTAAATACATATTCCCAAATAAATCTAAAATCAAAATAATCTACTACAAATCCAATTCTTATTCTATCTATAAGATTTCCTATTGCACCTGCTATTATAAGTATGATGCTAGCTTTTCCTAAGAAGTTTACTTTTTTAGTATGTAAATAATATAATCCAAATACTGAGGCAGCTAATGCAACTATTATAAATATACTTTGATTATTTTGCAACATTCCAAATGCCGCTCCTCTATTTTCTACATATGTAAGATGAAATACATTTTCAATTATAGGTATACTTCCCATTTCTTTTAATGAATTTAATGCCCATATTTTAGAAGCTTGATCTATTCCTATTAATAAAACTATTATCAATTCGTATAACAATATTTTTTCCTCCCAATTTATTATATAATACTATTATACAAAAAAAAGCTTCCTAATTGGAAGCCTGTTATTTTTGTATATTTTAAAATTTATTGTTTTTGAGTAGGATGGTCTTTATCTATTTTTTCCATAAGCTCAGATACTGTTACAAATTCATATCCCATCTCTTTTAATTTAGGTATTATAATATCTAATGCTTGTATAGTTTGAGATTTTTTATTTCTTAAATTATTGTAATCATGCAAAAGGACTATATTACCATTTTTAACTTTTGAAGTTATAGTATCAACTATATAATAAACCCCTGGGTTAGACCAGTCTCTAGGGTCTAGGTTAGACCACAAAATTATGTTCATATTTTTATTTTTAGCAATACTGCACATATCTCTACTTATAGCTCTATATGGTGGTCTAAATAAATTCGGTTCTCTTCCTATAACCTCTTTTATTGCCTTTTGAGTATCACTTATTTCTTTGTCTATTTCTCCATAATTTCTTTTGGATACATTTATATGAGTAAATGTATGATTTCCTATTTCGTGACCTTCTTCATTTTCTCTTTTTAAAAGTTTCGGATTCCATTTTACTTTTTCTCCAACAACAAAAAAGGTTGCTTTAACATCGTATTTTTTTAATATATCTAGTACTTGTGGCGTAAAGTCTTCGTCTGGTCCGTCATCAAAAGTTAGTGCAATTACCTTTTCATCATCATTTCCCTTTTTTATTATTATATCTTCATAGTCATTTATTATATCTTCTTTTGTATTTATAACTTGTTTATCGCTTAAGTTTTCTTTATTATTATATGAATATAATCCTACTGCTAAAAGTAGTACTATTAATAATATATTTAATGGTTTTTTCACATTTAATACCTCTTTTCTTTATCAATCTAATTCAGATTCATCATTAGGCATTTTATTCATCTCTTGGAGTTCTAATAATACTTCATCATAAAATCCAGATCCTTTATTTATAAGATTTTGGTTAAACTCTCTACTCGTTATGTGCTGTTTTGGCTGATGCTTTGCACAATTACTACATAAATTAGTTTCTGGAAGTATATCTAGTCTTTCTTCATCTATTTGTTGTTTACATTCTTCACAAATACCATAGTTTCCATTTTCTATTTTAGATAGTGCATTTTCTATGTTCTCAAGCTTTCCTGCTTCATGAATAGTTAAGCTATTTTGCATATCTTGCATATAAACCTCTGTTCCTATATCAGCTGGATGATTATCATAACTTGATAGTTCACCTGATGTATATTTTTCACTAGTATGATTTGTAGTATTTCCAAATACTGTATTATCCTTCATTTCATCTATTAGTTTAATTATCTTTTGTTTTTCTTTTATTAACTGTTGTTTATATTTATTCATATATCTATACCTCTTTTCTATTTTCTATATTCATCAACAATATTCATTAATTTAGCTACATACTCTCCTATTACAGGTAAGTCAACCCAACTACTCATCATATAAAATAATAAACCTGCTAAAAAAGTAAATCCTATAGCTTGACCAAATCCTTTCCCTAGTCCCGCCACAAAATTTATTAAAAACAACCTTCTTTTACTATCTGTTAACATCATATAATCTCTTATTCTACTTCTTTCTATAGTTAGTAAAAGTCTTTCTAAATATCTTCTCATTAAGCCTAAATCTTCTGATGTTTTTTCACATAAATTTAACTCATTCATAGCCTTATCTAAATCTTTCATATTCACAGGATTTTGATTATTTAATCCATTTTCTTCTTTATATTTAATATGCGTCACTTCCTTTTGTGAAAAGCTAATACAAAAATAGTATGTGAAGAAATTAATCGTTGTATGTGCTATAATGTAAAAAAAGTAGGGAGGTTTTTTGATGTTTAATTTAGAAGATTGTGTTTGCTTTATAAGCAACAAATGTAATAAAGAAATAGTAGAAGCTTTTAACAATAGTTTATTGCCATATAATATTACAAGACCTCAATGGATTGCTCTTTATTATATACAAAAAAATGATAGTATAACTCAAAAACAACTTTCTAATCTTATAGATTCTAAAGAGTCTACTATAGTTAGATTAATAGATAGAATGGAAAAAGAAAGCTTAGTCGAAAGAAAAAAAGATCCTAATGATAGGAGAATAACAATGCTTTGTTTAACATCTAAAGGTAAATCTATATACAGTGAAATACTACCTATTGCAATAAATTTTTCTAAAAATATTATAAAAGATATAGATGAAAATGACTTAATTGTATTTAAAAATGTATTTAATAAAATCCTAAAAAATAGTAAAACTCTATAATAATAGTTGCTGTTATTATAGAGTTTTGTTATACTTATTTTAAATAGTTGTATAGCTAATTATTAGCTATGCAATATACATATTTCAAGGGGGGTATTTTAAATGTATAATGTACGAGAAATGTTAAATTCATTTTCACAAGGTTTAGAGAAATTAACAGAAACTAATAAACAAAATGTAGCTGCATTTAGCAGACTTTTAAGTTCAACTTATAAACCAGGGGTTTTAGACACTAAAACAAAAGAATTAATGAGTGTTGCTATTGGGGTTTATAGTCGTTGTGAATATTGTATCGTTTATCACTGTTATAAAGCTTTAGAATCAGGAGCTACTAGAGAAGAAATACTAGAATCTGCTATGGTTTCTGTAGCTTTTGGTGGGGGACCTTCTATGGCTTATGCATCTACTCTTTTAAGTGAGTGTTTAGATGAGTTTGAAAAAGATTTTAAATAAAAAACAAAAAAAATGGAGTTAAATTCAACTCCATTTTTTATTTAATCTATAAAAATTTACGTTCTATTAATCCTACTTTTTTGTATACTTTTCTTAATGTTTTTCTAGCTTGTTTTTCAGCTTTATTTGCACCTAGTGCGTATACATTTTCTAAATAATCTTTATTATTTAAAAGGTCATTGTATTTTTCTCTAATAGGTCTTAAAGTTTCTATAAGTACTTCTGCTACATCTTCTTTAAATACTCCATATCCCTTACCTTCATACATAGATAATAATTCTTCTACTGATTTATTGTCTAGTTGTGAATAAATGTCTAATAAGTTCTTTATTCCCGGTTGTTCATCAGTATAATTTACTATACCTAGTGAATCAGTTACACTTCTTTTTACTTTTCTTCTTATTGTATCTGTATCATCAGCTAAAAGTATAAATGAATTTTCATTAGAATCTGACTTACTCATTTTTTTAGTAGGCTCTTGTAAACTCATTACTCTTCCTACTTCTTTTGGTATATATGGTTCTGGTATCTTAAATGTTTCAGAGTATCTATTGTTAAATCTAGCTCCTAAATCACGAGCTAATTCTAAATGTTGTTTTTGATCTTCTCCAACTGGAACTAAATCAGTTTGATATAAAAGTATATCTGCTGCCATAAGTACTGGGTATGTGAATAATCCTGCATTTAAATTCGCTTCACTTTTTTGTGATTTATCTTTAAATTGAGTCATTCTACTTAATTCACCCATGTAAGTCATAGTATTTAATATCCACATAAGTTCAGTATGTGCACTTACATGTGATTGTATGAATATGGTATTTTTTTCTGGATCTAATCCACAAGCTAAATATTGAGCAAGTAATTGCATAGTATTAGCTCTTAAATCTTTAGCTTCTTGAGGTACTGTTATAGCGTGTAAATCAACTACACTATAAAAGCAATCATACTCATTTTGAAGCTTAGTCCAGTTTTGTATAGCTCCTAGATAATTTCCTAAAGTCATTTTTCCAGATGGTTGAGCACCACTAAATATTATTTTCTTTTCACTCATTAATCTCACCCCTATATTGATTTTAACATGTTAACTACTATATCTTTAGAATTATGAGCTGCATCTTGAACAAATTCATCATATGTTATATCAGCAGTTCCATCAGCTTTATCAGACATTGCTCTTATTATTACAAATGGTGTAGCATTTAATGCACATACATGAGCAATAGCAGCTCCTTCCATTTCTCCACAATATGCACCAAATTCATTTACTAATTCGTCTTTTAATTCTTTAGAGCTTATGAATATATCTCCTGATACAACTCTTCCTTTAACTACTTTATGAGTTTTAGTTTCTGCTACTGAAGACTCATAAGCTGCTTTTACAAGTCTCTCATCAGCTACGAAAGTTGAACTCTCCATTCTTGGTATTACACCTTTTTTATCTCCAAATACAGTTGTATCAAAATCATGTTGTATTGCATCTGTTGATATAACTATATCATATACTCCTAAATCAGAATGTAGAGCACCTGCAACACCTGTATTAACTATTGCATCTACATCAAATTCACTTATTAGTATTTGTGTACATAATGCTGAATTTACTTTACCTATTCCACATCTTACTAAAACTATTTCTTTTCCTTCTAATGTTCCTTTGTAAAATTTTAAACTAGCCTTTTCTACAGTTTCTCTAACTTCCATTAGTTGTACTAATATATCTACTTCTTCATCCATTGCTCCGATTATACCTATTCTTTTCATAAGAACCTCCTACATTTTTCAATATTAAAAAATCCGCCCTATATTAAACTATAGGACGGATATATTTCCGTGGTACCACCTAAATTATATATGCTTAAAAGCACATATCACTTAATATCTGCTGTAACGTGCAGTCACGATATAAGCTAATCTACAAATGTATTTCACTTTATTCCTCCAAGGTCCATTCACTAAATTCTTTATGTTAAGTTCTCAGCATCCTTAACTCTCTGTACTAAAACCATTTTAGTTACTAATCCTTATCTTAGGATTTAATTATTAATTTCTTATTTTATAATATGCCTTGCTCTTAAATTTGTCAACTATATAGTTATATTAAAAATTGCTCTTCATCATATAAAACCTTTATTAAGCCAGCGCCTTAGATATTTCCGGGTTTTTAGTTATAAATCTAACCAAAATAGGTATAAATACTATCTGCACTAGCATTCCTGGCATAGCTTTAGCTAAACTTCCAAATACAAACATCAAAGGAGTAACTTGAGGAGCTATAGTAATCGATACTAAAAATGCACCAACTACAGCAAATAACCTTCCACCTATCATAGCACCTAATAAAGATATATATGTGTTCTTTGTTTTGATAAATAAAAAACCTGTTATAATTCCATATGCACAAAGTTCAAAAACCATTATAGGCATAACAGGAACTAACGGTGGCATTCCTGTCATAAAGCTACTTAATATAGGAGTAAGTACTCCAACTATTCCACCATATAGTGGCCCTAATAAAAATCCAGCTATTAAAACGGGTATATGCATTGGTAAAAATATTGCTCCAGCTAAATTAACTGTATGAAATATCATAGGAACTATTATACCAAATGCTATAAACAATCCTGACAAAACTATTTTCTTATTTCTCATAATCCAATCCCCCTAAATTGTATATTCTAGCCTCTACTTATAACTAAGTAGTAAAGTTCATCATTTTCAAAAGCATCTACTACGTTCAATCCTACTTCTTCAAATAACAGTTTTTGCTCAATAACCGGAATAAGAATATCTTTGCTAACGCTTTTATCTTTTTCTTTATGCATATTATTCAAGAAAAATCTGCTATTAGAATGAGCTATTATTAGTTTTCCATTTTCCTTTAAGTTTTTTTCAACTAAGGTCTTAATTGTATATGTTTTGTCTTTTAAATGCGGAAACATAGAATAAAGAATTATCTTATCATAACTTTCATTAATCACAGACTTTTCAATATCTATCAATTCAAAATCTACATTATCTATATTTTGAAATTTTTCATTAGCAATATCAAGCATCCCCTGTGAAATATCTATTCCTTTTATCGCGCCGTTAGGATTTATTTTTTTCAAAAATGGGATTAAAACTCCCGTTCCCGTACCTACATCTAATATACTATTATTATTTTTTATGTTTATTTTAGATAAAAGAGTATTTATTTTTTCTTCATTCACTTCTATAATACTATCCCATTCTTTTGCTATAGAATTGAAAAATTCTACTTGCCCCATAATATATCTCCTTTTTATCTTATTGGAATGCGTGTTTATGGTAATGTACATGTTCCCCACTAAATCCATCTTCATGAATATGGTCATGTCCTACCCCATTTATATGTTCATGAGTGTGCATAAATGAAACTTGTAATTTTTTATTTATAGGGTTAACTCCAACATAAGCATTAACTCCAAATACATCCTTTAACATTTCTGATGTTATTACTTCCTCTACCGTTCCAAACTTTATCACTTGTCCGTTTTTCATTACTACTATATAGTCACAATACATAGATGCTATGTTCATATCATGTATAGCTGACAAAGTTGTTATATTAAGACTTTTAACTAAATCCATAAGTTGTATTTGATACCCTATATCTAAATGATTTGTTGGTTCATCTAGTATTAAGAAATCTGTATTTTGAACTAAAGCTCTAGCTATTAACGTTCTTTGTTTTTCTCCACCCGATAACTTTGAAAAGCTTCTACCACTATAATCATCTAGTCCTACCTTTTTTAACATATCTTTTACCATATTTAAATCACTTTTAGAATAGTCCTCAAATATAGATTTGTATGGATATCTTCCCATTTTTACTATTTGTTCAACAGTAAAATCAAATTGAGAGCTTCCTTCTTGAGCTAAGACTGCAATTTCTTTTGCACATTCTTTATCTTTCATATTAGATAATTCCTTATCATCTAGTATGATACTCCCACTAGACGGTTTATGAAGCCTATATATATTTTTAAGTAATGTAGACTTTCCACAACCATTTGGTCCTATAACCCCTATAAATGATCCTTTAGGAACGTCAAAAGATATTCCTTTTAATATTTCTTTTTTATCGATACTAAATCTTAAATTTTCAACCTGTAATTTTTTCATTAATCTTTTCCTCCAAATTCATAATTTTTCTTAGAAATTAAATATAAGAAGAATGGTCCACCAACTAATGAAGTTATTATTCCTATTGGTATTTCTATTGGAGGGAAAAGCGCCCTCGCCACAACATCTGATAGTATTAAAAATATCGATCCTACTAAAGATGAAAGTATTATAAGTTTTTTATGATCACTTCCTGCTATAGTTCTACATATATGTGGAACTACAAGACCTATAAATCCTATCGCACCTGTTATTGCAACTAATGTTGATGTAAGCAATGTTGCTAGTATTAATATTATTGATTTTACAAGTTTTACATTTATACCAAGTATTATTGCATTATCATCTCCAAGAAGTAATATATCTAGAGATTTAGACATTACAAATCCTACTATTACAACTAAAACTAAAACAATAAATGGAAGTAATAAAACATCCCACTTTGCACCGCCTAAACTACCTATTGTCCAAAACAATGCATTTTTTGCTTGATTAGAATTATCAGCTGAATATATAAGTAAGTTAGTAAGTGCAGAAAATATTGTTGATATCGCCATTCCAGATAGTACCAATCGTGTTGTTGACGTTGATTTCCCCATTTGGGTACCTATTGCAAATACTAACACTCCAGATATCATAGATCCAACAAATGCTCCAGTAGTTATACTGTTTATTCCAAGTGTTGATATTCCACCAAGCACTATAACCCCAACAGCTCCGCAAGATGCACCAGAAGATATACCTAATATATAAGGTTCTGCTATTGGGTTTTTTGTTACACATTGCATAAGCACACCACAAATAGCAAGTCCTGCTCCACATATACCTCCTAATAAAACTCTTGGAAACCTAATTTCCCATATTATATTCTCAAACATAACATTCCAATTTATTTCAAATATATTTCCATTTGAAAGCTTGTTAAGTAATACCTTATAAACTACTCCAGGCTCTATATATGTACTACCTACAGCTATCGCACCTATTATTACAGCTAGTAAAATAATGCTAAGTGCTAAAGTCCAAAAGAAGAAACCTTTCTTTTTAGAAAGGTTATTGGCATTTTTTGCTACTACTTGCATTACTTATTCTCTCCAAAGAAATATCCATGCATCTTCTCTACAAGTTTAGCATTTCTAACGCCTGGAGATAAATCTGCTAATCCTACAACATATATTTTATTATTTTTTATAGCATCCACATTTTTAAGAGCTGGGTGACTCTTTAAAAAGTTTATTTTATCTTGAACTGGCTCTCCTGCCATAAAATCAGTTACTAAGATAACTTCTGGATTTTGAGCTACTATACTCTCCCAAGAAACATTTATATAAGGTTTTTTAGCATCTTTACCAAATACATTATTTCCTCCTGCATGATTTATTAAGTCATTAGCCAATCCTGATCCAACTACCATAGCATCTTTTTCCCCTGAGTCGTAAACCATCATTTTAACTCTATCTTCATCTTTAATATCTCCAACTTTATCAGTTACAACTTTTATATCACTTTTCATTTTATCTATAATTTCTTTAGCTTTATTCTCAACCCCAAATATTTTTCCTAATAATTCAAAATCTTCATAAACCGTTTCTAATTTAGCATCTGGTGCATAAGATTTTGCCATAAATGGAGTTATATCATTTTTTATAAGTTCATCTGGTGCACCTGTAGTTTCAGCACTTATAGAAGAATCCCATCCACTAACAAAGTCTGCACCTGTAGCCATAAATCCTTCCTTTGATACAGAGTGATTTTCTCCTATTTCAAGTTGAGGTATTTTATCATATTCTTCTTTAAATTCTGGTAATATTGGATTATCTAAAAGAGCAGTTCCCGCTATTTTATCGCCTAAATCAAGTGCAAGTAACATTTCAGTCATAAATTGTGATAATGTAACAGCCTTTTGACGTGGAGTCTCAACTTTAACATTATAATCTTTTGCTGCATCTGAGTATACAAACTCTACTGGTTTGAAGTTACTTGCTTCAACCTTAGTCTGTGGTTTATCATTGTTTTCTTTATTTTTAGATGAACACCCCACAACATTTAAAGTTAACCCTGCTATTGCTAATACTACTAAAAACCTTTTCAAACTTTTGCTTTTTACCATAATATTTTCCCCCTAGAATTTTTAAATTAATTATATTTACACAAAATAAAAACCATGAAGTCATATAAGGGCACAATAAATATACCTCTTAAAATACAAACCTTCATGGTTTTAATTTAATTTCTTAATTAAATTATTTTTATTATTTAATTCTTATGCATGATTATGTTCATGGTCATTTGTATGAGCATGTCCATGTTCATGTGTATGCTCATGGTCATGGCTATGAGTTCCTGTAAATCCATCTTCATGGTTGTGATCATGTCCTTCACCATTTGTATGGTCATGGTCATGTCCGTGGTCATGTGTGTGTGCATGTACATGATCTTCATGATCATGACTTCCACAACAATTTTCTCCCCCACTTCCACAACATCCATTTATATGTGGATTATGATGAAATCTAAAATTATTTATCCCTAACATATTAATCCTCCTATTATGCAATAATCTACTTTATTGTCCCTTTTCACTTATAATACTACATTGTTTTTACATATTTTGTAAATGGTTAAATCATTTTTTAGAAAATTTAGTTTTATACAATATATTTTATTTTATTACATTTTTTTCTTTCAAGAGTTTTTTTATACATTTTCCATTATTTTTCTACATTTTTTCTTTATGTATATTACATCTTCAATATATTATTTATATATAAACTAAATTTCATTTTAATATATTTTTTACATCAAAATATTATTCTTAAATAACATATATTTTCCTGCAATTATAGAAATAGAGTATATCAGATTTATATTCAATCCAGATATACTCTATTTTTTAATACATAATTGTTTTTAATTTTTATAAATATGTAACTTCCGCAACAATCTTAATCCCCCGATTTTGCATATATATTTATATGCTGACTGTATTGAAACCTCAAACTATTTTTTCCCAATATATTACATACCCCTATATGTAATTATTACTTACCTCTTACTCTTTTAAGTATATATTCTTACATATACCTTGTAAAGGTTTTCTTATATTTGCAGAAAATTCAATTTAAGCCTTTTTTCTACTTTTTTCTACAATTTAAAATACGATAAAATCATTTTATATGAAATCATCGTATTTTAAATTTATATTATATAAAGAATGATGCTCCCGGTCCTATTGGCATTCCAGTTAAAGACCATATTATGGCAACTGCTGTCCATCCTACTAAGAATGTCATTGCTATAGGCATCATCATACTCATTAAATTTCCAACTCCAAAGTCTTTTTTATATTTTTGTCCAAATACTACTATAACGCCAAGATAACTCATTAGTGGAGATATTATATTTGTTGAAGAATCACCTATACGATACATTAATTGTACTCCTGCTGGTGAGAATCCTGCAACCATTAACATTGGTACAAATATTGGTGCTAATAATCCCCATTTAGATGAAGCTCCACCCATAAATAAGTTAACAAACGCTGTTAAGAATATAAATGCAATCATTAACACCATAGACATAAACATACTTCCTTCTGGTATCATTGAAACTAAATTTGCTCCTAGTGATGCAACCCATACTCCTAAATGCGAATCATTAAAGTAGTTTATAAATTGTGCTACAAAGAATAATATAACTATTATTGGAGCCATATCAGCCATAGCCTTGCACATTGCAGGTACTATATCTGCAGCTTTTTTAAATTTGCCCGATTTAAATCCGTATACTAATCCACTAGCACCGAATATAACAAACATCAACATTATTATTATGTCGCCCTTAAAGAACATAGCGTTTAAGAAATCAGTAGGTTGAGTTAATGCTAAGTTTCCATCTTCTCCTATGCTTGCAATACCTACAGTAGTTGATAAATCTCCTACTAAAGGTATAGTGTTATTTTTATCTATTGGTAATACAGTTAATATTATAAGCCCTATTACTAAAAGCATTATCTTGTTAGTAAATTTATAAGCACTTTTTTCTTGTGCTGTTATTTCATGTTCTGGTTCTATATCTACATCTTTTTTATTAAATGCACCTAATCTAGGTTCAACTATTTTATCTATAACTATAGTTCCAAGTATTATTATTACAAATGTGGATGCCATCATAAAGAACAAGTTACTTGTTACTGATAAAGTACCCGCTAGTTGAGTCTTAGCCATAGCATCCCCTGTTTCAGCAGCTGCTTGAGTAAATGGTAATAATAATGCATCTGTTGAACTAACAAATAAGTTTGCACTAAATCCTCCAGAAACCCCTGCAAACCCTGCCGCAAGTCCTGCCAAAGGATTTCTACCTAATGTATAATACATTAATGCTGCAAGTGGTATTAACACTACATACCCTGCATCTGAAGCCATATTAGACATAACCCCTAAAAATATAACAACCGGAGTAACAAGCTTCATTGGCGTAGCATGTACTATGCTCTTCATTGCCATTGTTAAGTATCCACTTTGTTCCATAAGACCTATTGCTAACATTATTATAAGTATCGTACCTATTGCATACATGTTCATAAAGTTAGCTATACCAGTTCCTATTACATATGATAGACCATTAGAATATGTTTCTGCAACTGTTGTTCCAGTAGCCCCTACTTTTAATACTTTTATTGGATCTTGTCCTAATAAATTGTTTATCGGGAATTCTCCTAAAGGTGTTTGTGCTACTACACCCATACTTCCTAATAATGCTGATAACAGCAACACAAATATTCCAATGTATATAAACATTAGAACTGGATGTGGTAATTTATTTCCAAGTCTTTCTATCTTGTCCATAAACCCCTGCCTTTGTTTTGTCTGTGTTTTTACATTTTCGCTCATTAATTTTCCTCCCTCATTCTATATATTTTATAAGCTCAGTCTATTCTATCATATCGAGACATCGTTTTCATTATTTTTTTACATTTTTCCTTATTTTTTCTTTATTTTAAATAGTGTTTATCGATATTTTATTTACATTTTAAACCTTTTTGTCGAATCCGCCTTTTATGTCAAATGAGAAATTAAAGTATTTTTTTAATTTTAATTTAAAACGTTTTTAATCTAAAATAACCCCTTATCATACTAAAAGTGTATGATAAGGGGTTTATTTTATTTATCTTCTTGTAACTTTTATTCCCGTCATATGATCATTTAAATTATGCTTTTCTAAACTTTCATCTTCAACTCTATTTATTTCTAAAGCTAAAGTTTCAGTTTTTATATAGTCATTATAATTTGCTACTGCTTTTGCTATTTCTTCATCAGCACAGAACTCTATATCTATGTTATCTAATACTTCAAAATCACTTGCTTTTCTTATTTGTTGTATTTTAGATATAAATTCTCTTACATATCCTTCTTCTATTAACTCATTAGATAATGTAGTATCTAATATAACAAATAAGTTATTTTCCATAGATACATTAAATCCATCTTTAGCTGCTATATTAACTAATACATGTTCTTTATTAAATTCAAAGTCTTCTCCATCTATTAAAACAGTTAAACTTTCTCCATTTTCTAATTTAGGTACAACCTCACTTGAGTTTAATTTATTTAATGCTCCAGCGAAGAATTTCATTTTAGCTCCTAATATTGGTCCTAGAACTTTAAAGTTTGGCTTTAAACTAAAGTTCATATATTCGCCTAAATCTTTAGCAAATACTACTTCTTTAACGTTAAGCTCTTCTTTTATTAAATCAACTACATCACTTATAATAGTTTCAAATTTACCATCTACTAATACTTTTTGTATTGGTTGACGTACTTTTATTCTAGTAGCTTCTCTTGATGCTCTACCTAAAGTAACTAAGTTTTTAACTAAATCCATCTTCTCTTCTAATTCACCATCTATTAACTCTAAATTAGCTTTTGGATAAGAACTTAAGTGAACTGATACTTCATCAGTTAAGTTTCTGTATATCTCTTCTGCTATATGAGGAGTAAATGGAGCTATTAACTTACAAAGTTCTGTTAATATTTCATAAGTTGTATTGTAAACTGATTTTTTATCTTCTGTTAATTCAGTTGCCCAGAATCTTCTTCTTGAACGTCTTATATACCAGTTAGATAAATCTTCATTTATAAAGTCTTGTATAGTTCTTACTGTTTTATTTAATTCAAATATAGCTAAGTTTTCTTCAATATCTTTCTTTAAGTTGTTAAACTTAGATAATATCCATCTATCTAATTCTGGTCTATCTTTGTATTCTACAAAGAACTCTGATGGATTTACTTCATCCATATTTGCGTATAATGTAAAGAAGTTATATACATTTTTAATAGTTCCTAAGAACTTACTTTGAACTTCTTTTAATCCATCAACGTCAAATCTAGTTGGAGTCCATGGTGGAGATACATATAATAAGTACCATCTTAGTGCATCTGCTCCATGTTGGTCAAATAATTCAAATGGGTTTACAGTATTTCCTCTTGACTTACTCATTTTCTTACCTTCTTTATCTAATACAAGGTCATTAACTAAAACCTTTTTGTATGGAGCTTTCCCCATAACAAATGTAGATATTGCAAGTAATGAATAGAACCATCCTCTAGTTTGATCTATACCTTCACAGATATAATCTGCTGGGAATAATTCTTCAAAGTTTTCTTTGTTTTCAAATGGGTAATGATGTTGAGCAAATGGCATTGAACCACTATCAAACCAACAGTCTATAACATCTGTTACTCTTGTCATTGGCTTTCCACAGCACTCACATTTTAAATGTATATTATCAACATACGGTCTGTGTAATTCTACAGTTTCTGGATTTACATCTTCTATAGCTTTCTCAGCAAGTTCTGCTCTTGAACCTACAGAATCTTTATGTCCACATTCACATCTCCATATATTTAAAGGAGTTCCCCAGTATCTACTTCTTGATACTGCCCAGTCATTTAAGTTTTCTAACCAGTTACCAAATCTACCTTCACCTACGAAAGCTGGATACCATTCAACAGTTTTATTATTTGCTATTAATTGATCCTTTAGCTTCGTCATTTCTATATACCAACTTGGCTTAGCGTAGTATACAAGTGGAGTTTGGCATCTCCAACAATGTGGGTAGTTATGAGCTACTTTTTCTTTGCTGTGTAATTTATTTTCAGAGTGTAACCATTTGATTATTTCAACATCTAGTCCATCCTCCATAACAAATTTACCTTCCCAAGGAGTAGTAGTAAATTTACCACTTTCATCAACTGGTTGTAATACTGGTAAGTTATATTTTCTACCTAAATTGTAGTCATCTTCACCAAATGCTGGTGCAGTATGTACTATACCTGTACCATCTTCAGTTGTTACATAATCTCCACAAGTTATGAAGAATGCTTCTTCATCAGTTTCTACAAACGGCATTAATTGTTCATATTTTATATGTTCTAAATCTTTACCTTTCATCTCATCTAATACTTCATAGTCTTCACCTAATACTTTATTAGCTAATGCTTTAGCTACATAGTAAACTTCGTCATTTTGCTTAACTTTTATATAGTCTACTTCTGGTCCTACTGTTAAAGCAACGTTTGAAGGTAATGTCCAAGGAGTAGTTGTCCATGCTAAGAAATATTCATTCGCATCAGCTCTTTTAAATTTAGCTACGACTGTATTAGTTTTTACTTCCTTGTATCCTTGAGCAACCTCATGTGATGCAAGACCTGTTCCACATCTTGGGCAGTATGGAAGTATCTTATGACCTTCGTATACATATCCCTCTTTATTAAACTTATTTAATATCCACCATACAGACTCTATATAGTTGTTGTCTAATGTTATATATGGGTTGTCTAAATCTATTTCATAAGCCATTCTTTCAGTCATTTCTCTCCATTGCTTTTCAAAAGAGAATACTGATGATCTACATTTTTCATTAAATTTATCGATTCCATAAGCTTCTATTTGTTGCTTATCTGATAATCCTAATTCTTTTTCTACTTGTATTTCAACTGGTAATCCATGAGTATCCCATCCAGCTTTTCTTTTTACTTGGTATCCATTCATAGTTTGGTATCTACAAACAGAATCTTTTAGAGTTCTTGCTATAACATGGTGTATTCCTGGATTTCCATTCGCTGTTGGAGGTCCCTCAAAGAATACGAAATTCGGATCGTTTTCACCTTTTTCTAAAGTTTTATTAAGTATATCTATTTCATTCCAATACTTTGAAACTTCTGCTTCTGCTTGCTTAACAGAACTGTCTACTAACTGTTTAAACTTAGCCATAATACCACCCTTTCATATAATTATATATTATGATTTTTATCTAAATTAACTTAGGCTACAACTAAATAGCTAAATAATTTTTTACATTAAAAAACTCGCCCCCTAATAAAAAGGGACGAGTATTAATCGCGTTACCACCCTAATTCTATATACACCAATTTAAAATTGATTAAAGTATATAGCACTCCATAGTATAGTTTAACGGCACTAACCGGCTCAGCTTAATTGATATTTATCTTTCAGCTTGCAGCTTAGGAGTGATCTTCGACTTTATAAATTTATTGGTTCTCAGCTTCCCCAATTCTCTGTAAAATTATTTAAAGCTTACTGTCTCCATCATTGCTTTTTGTTTTTTTGATTATAATATGAAATTTTATAACAAATTGTTAGAATAGTCAATATCTTTTTGTATAATATTAATCTATTGTAACTGCAGCTTCTGATTCTTTTTGTAAGTTATACATTGTTTTAGTTTCAAAATCACTTACGTTAACGTCATCTACATTATAAAATATTTCATCTATGTTTCTTATTTCATCTTCTAATAATGATTTGAATTTATTTCTAAATATCTTAAATTCCTTAACCATTGTATCGTATTCTTTTCTTATTTCTATAACACGACTATTAGCTATCTCTATAACTTGTCTTGATTTTAAATCAGCTTCTTCTACTATTATTTTAGCTTTTCTATTTGCTGCACTACAAGTATCTTCTGCTGCACTTTGAGCACTTATTAAAGTAGCTTTTAGTGTTTCTTCTATGTTTTCATATTTATTTATTTGGTCTTGATATAATTTTACCTTTTCTTTAAGTTCTATATTTTCTCTGTATATGTGTTCAAAATCTTCTTTTACTACATCTAAAAACTCATCTACTTCTTCTTCTTTGTATCCTCTTAAACTTTTTTTAAATTCTTTGTTTTCTATTTCAATTGGAGTTAGCATATATTTTCCTCCTATACTATTAGCTTAGCTTGAACTTTTATTCTGCCTTTTTTTGTAATATCTCCTATTTGAATAACTTTGCATCGTCCTCTACCTCTAACAGAAATTAAAGATTCATTTTTTATTTCTCTAGATGGTGAAGTTATTTTTTCATAATTTACAAATACTTTCTCTCCATTTATGTACTTTATGCTTTCTTGTCTAGATATATTATATATACCACTTATTATACAATCTAATCTATCTGATGATATAGTAAATGACACATCTTTATAATTTGGAGGATTGTATATAATTTCACTTTTAGAAATTTCAGTTATAGTTACATTATTTTTACACACTTTATTTAGATTCATACTTATAAAGTCACAAATATCATTACTTACTATAACTTGACAAAAATTATCATGTATAATAATATCTCCTACTTTTTCTCTTTTTATTCCTAAGTTCATAATTGCCCCTAGATAGTCCTTGTGAGAAATACTTTTAAATTTAAAGTTCCCTTCTACTTGTATAAATCTAAGATTGCTTTCTATTTCTTCATATTCCATATAATATGGATATATAAATATAGCACTTCTTTCACAATCATGATATCCACCATCAACAGTGTATTTTATATCACTATTTGAATTTAGTATATCTATAGCATTTTTTACTTCATAAGGATTAAGAAAATCAGTTACTTTAACATCGTAATTTTTTATAACACTATTAACCTTGTCTATAATTTTAAACATCTTATTTTTTAAATCTATATCTTTGATATGATTAGTTAATCTTAATTTGTCCATTTACTTACACCTACTAAAATATCATTAATACAACTCTTTGTAATAGCATCAATACTAATATTGCTATCATCGGAGAAAAATCAACAGGACCACTGCTATATTTATACATAATAGATCTTATAGGAGATTCTATCGGATCTGTTACTTTGCATAATAAATTATATATATTGTTTCCTGCATCACTTGACATCACACTTGGAAACCAAGTCATAAAACTCTTTATAATTATAACCCACACCAATACATCAAATAATTTGTACAAAGCAAACCCTATAGTACTTGTACTCATCTAAAAACCCCTTTACTAATTTATATTTTATTACTTGCTATTTTGCCAAGGGAAAAGCGTTTTACTATTTTCTAATTCCTTTTTTATACTTGCATCTATATCCACATTGTTTGGTGCTAATATAAATATAGCCTTTGATACTTTTTGTATAGTCCCATCTAATACATATACTGCTCCATTCATAAAATCAAATATTGATTTACGAGCTATTGGATCATTTAAATTTTCTAAATTAACTATAACTGCTCTTTTACTTTTTAAATGATCTGCTATAGTTGTAACTTCATCGTATTTCTTAGGCTCTACTATTACAACCTTCATTTGAGATGTAGTATGTAATTTAACAATGTTACTATTTCTAATTGCATTTCCAATTTCACCATCTACTTCACTTTCTTCAACAGCAAACTCTTCATCGTCTTCAATATAATCTTCCTCTTCTTCTTCAACCATCCAATTTTTAAATTTAGATAATAATCCATCTCCCATTATTAACAGCCTCCTTAATATTTATTTTAAAATTTATTATTTGTATTCTCTTTTCCCAAATATTGATGTTCCTACTCTAACAATATTAGATCCTTCTTCTATTGCTATTTCATAGTCATTGCTCATTCCCATAGATAAGTACTCCATAGACACATTATCTATATTCATTTTATCTATTTCTATAGATAATTGCTTAAGACCTTTAAATACTTTTCTTACTTCTTCTTTATCTTCACTAAAAGGGGCCATAGTCATAAGACCTTTGATTTTTATATTTTTATAGTTAGTAGATACGTGTTTGATAAAATCTACAACATCAGTTTCATAAATTCCATGTTTGCTTTCTTCTTTTGATATGTTTACTTGAATTAAGCAATTTATATTTTTATTTATTTTTTCTGCACGTTTTTGTATTTCCTCACACAAAGCTTTTCTATCTAGTGAATGTATCATATAAACCTTATCTATTATATACTTCACTTTATTTGTTTGCAAACTTCCTATTAAGTGCCATTTCACTTTATTTCCAATTACTTCATATTTTCTAGCTAATTCTTGTGGCTTATTTTCACCTACATCTGTCACTCCATTATCTATCGCTTCTAGCACTGCGTCTACATCTACAGTTTTGGTAACCGCTAATAAAGTAACGTCTTCTTCATTTTTATTTATTCTTTTTGTACAATTTTTTATATTGTTCCTAACACTATTTAAATTTGATTTAATAGTATTCATTTTCTCACCTACTTTATTTTAATGTTTTTATTTATATTATTAGGTTTTAAAATAATTTCATCATATAAACTAACAGTTTCTATCCCTTGTATGTTGTTAGTGTAATAGTCTATAAATACAAATTCGTCGTTTTCATATCCTATTCCTTTCAATTCAATAAATTCTATATCTTGTGTTTGTTCATTTACTGAATATACACCCTTTTTATTTCCCACTTTTTTTATAGAACTTTTAGGTATTTTTAAACCTTCCATTTGCTTATATATTATATCAAATTCTTCTACTCTTGTATCGTAAATTCCTATATTTTGGTTAGTTATTTTAAATATAATTACAATATTTGACTCACTTTTATATATTTTATATACTTTTGCATCTAGTTGTACATTATTAGAACTTATTTTAATGTTATTTCCCAGTTTGAAATTTTTAGCTTGTTGTTTATCTACACATATAGCTAAATATGATTCGTAGTTGTTTATTATTTTTGCAACAGGTTCTTCGTCTTTTATATTATTATTTTTTTTAGTCATTTCATTATAATTATTACTTGTATTTTCTATATCATCTTTCGTTATTTTGTCTAAGCATTCTAAGTTATATTTCTCTTCATTTCCATCAAATTTATATGAAATAATTCCTGATATATCCGTTTTTAAAGAAGATGTTATTTTTTCTTTTTCTACCTCTAGTATTTTCTTTTGTTCATTTTTTGTTTTTATTTGATTTTTAGCTATTTCTTTGCTTAATTCATTAGATTTTTTATCTAACTCTACTTTACTTTTTTTTATTTCTTCATTTAAACTTTTTATTTGTGAATTTATTTTTTCAATTTTATCATCCTTATATACATACGCTACATCCTCAGCTTTTTTTACTTTTTCGCCTTCTTTATATATTGTATCTAAAACACCTTTTTCAGTTGATTTTACAATATGTTCCTCTCTTATAAAAAGACCTTTAGTTTTTATTTTAGCATTTAACTCTTCTGATTCTAGTGCTAAAGTTTCTGTATTTTTACTTATAAATACTAATCCGACCTGAAATACAATATATACAAATACTCCTAATATTAAAATTCTTGAGCGTTTTATTTTTTTCAATTTTATTTCTCCTTTCTACAAATATTCCTATATACTATTTCTGCAAATTACATTCTATTTCCTTTTATTCTAATTTACAAAAACAATACATACTTTTTATATTTTTATCCCAAAACGCCTTCTATTTACAGTATTTTTCATAATTCAATTATATTTAAAACAAAAATGTGCCCCTATTTAATTTATAGGAACACATTCTTTATTTTATTAATTTAATTCATTAAATTTTCTTTTTGTTTCTTTCTACCCAGAAATCAGCATTTTTTATTCCTAATTTAATAGGATCAAAATTAATATTTTCTCTTGGTATTTTATTTTTCTGTTGCTCTTCGTAGTCTTTCAATGCTATTAATGCTGGTTTTGCTATTATTAATATAGCTATTATATTTAACCATGCCATAAGACCTACACCTATATCACCAAGTGCCCAAGCTAATGTAGCTGTTTTTATACAACCATAATATGTTGACATTAATAATACACATTTTAGTCCTAATATAACGAACTTTTTAGACCCTTCTTTTCCTTTTAGTATTTTCTTATATAAATATGCTAAGTTAACTTCAGCAATATAATAGTATGCCATTAATGTAGTAAATGCAAAGAAGAATAATGCTACTGCAACAAATGATGAACCAAATCCAGGAACTAATGTATCAACTGCTGTTTGAGTAAATGCTGGACCAAATTCTACACCTGGTAAGTTTTCTACTATCATTTTTCCACCATTATCTAATACATTATAGCTACCTGTTATTAATATCATAAATCCAGTTGCTGAACATACAAATAATGTATCTACATATACTGAAAATGCCTGAACAAATCCTTGTTTAGCTGGATGACTTACTTCTGCCGCCGCTGCTGCTTGTGGTCCTGTACCTTGACCTGCTTCATTTGAGTAAACTCCACGTTTGACTCCCCATGCTATTGTTGAACCAAGTATTCCTGCAAATGCCTGTTCTCCACCGAATGCTGATTTAAATATTAATGATAATACATCTGGTAATTTTTCTATATTAAAAGCTATTATTACTAGTGCCATTATTATATACGCAGCTCCCATAAATGGAACTATTAATTCTGCTGCTGAACTTATTCTCTTTATACCGCCAAATATTATTAGTCCTAACAATGCCACTACAAATATTCCTGACATCCAAGTTTCTACTCCAAATGCATTTTCTATTCCTATTGCTATTGAGTTAGATTGTACTCCTGGTAAAAATATGCCAGTTGCTAAAACTGTTGCTACTGCAAATAAACATGCATACCATTTTAATCCCATACATTTCTCAATATAATATGCTGGCCCTCCACGATATTGACCATCATCTACTTCTTTATAAATCTGAGCCAATGTTGATTCCACAAATGCCGAACCTGCGCCTAAAAATGCTATTGCCCACATCCAAAACAATGCTCCCGGTCCTCCCATAGCTATTGCCGTTGCAACCCCAGCTATGTTTCCTGTTCCAATACGACCTGCTAATGCTGTACATAATGCTTGAAATGAAGATATTCCTTGTTCTGATTTTTCTCCTTTCACTAAAAGAGCTACCATTTCTTTAATATGCCTAATCTGCAAAAACCTTGTTCTAAATGAAAAATACAATCCTGTTCCTAAGCAAAGTACTATTAACCAATTGCTCCATATTACGCTATTAATGGTATTCACTACATTTTCCATAACTTTTCCTCCCCCATATTTATTTAGGATTTTAACTCCTCAATTCAATAAATATTATTCTATAAGTACTTGGAATATAGTCCCCTAATAAATTATATTTATGGTTAAGAATTTTAATGTGTTAAGTTTGGGTTAAATATACAAATAAAAATGACTCCTATAAAAGAAGTCATTTAATTTACTAAATTTTATTTTTATTTTTTTGCACCCAGAAATCAGCATTTTTTATTCCTAATTTAATAGGATCAAACGTGATTTGTTCTCTTGGAATTCCTGATTTTAATTGACCCTCATAGTCCTTAAAACATTTCATTGCCGTATTAGATAAAAGAAGTATTGCAACTATATTAAGCCATGCCATACTTCCAACTCCAATATCTCCTAGTGTCCATGCAAGTGCTGCTGTTTTTACACATCCAAATGCTGTCATAAATAATAAAACTAATCTTAGTAAATTTACAGCTATTTTATTTATACTCTCACCCTTTATTTTTTTACATATATAAGTTACATTTACCTCAGCTATATAATAATATGCCATCAGTGTAGTAAATGCAAAGAAGAACAATGCTATTGCAATAAATGCTGCTCCAAAGCCTGGTATTAAACTATTAACTGCCGTTTGTGTATATATAGGTCCTATTTCTGCTCCTGGTAGGTTTTCAACTATCATTGACCCTCCACTACCCATTACATTATAACTATTTGTCATTAATATCATAAACCCAGTTGCCGAACATACAAACAATGTATCTACATATACTGAAAAAGCTTGAACTAAACCTTGTTTAGCTGGATGACTTACTTCTGCCGCTGCTGCTGCTTGTGGTCCTGTACCTTGACCTGCTTCATTTGAGTAAACTCCACGTTTTACTCCCCATGCTATCGTTGAACCAAATATTCCTGCAAATGCTTGTTCAGCTCCAAATGCTGATTTAAATATTAATGCTAAAATATCTGGAACATGTTGTATGTTAACAACTATTATTACTACTGACATTAGTATATATAGTCCCCCCATAATAGGAACTATCAATTCTGCTGCTGAACCAATTCTTTTTATACCTCCAAATATTATAAGAGATAATAACACTACTATAACTGCTGCTATTATTGAAGGACTTATCCCAAATGCATTATTTACTGCTACTGCTATAGAGTTTGATTGAACTCCAGGTAAGAATACTCCTGTTGCTAATACTGTAGCTACTGCAAATAGTATTCCATACCATTTGGAAAATTTTGTATTACCTAGACCTTTTTCAATATAATACGCTGGACCTCCACGATATTGTCCATCGTGTTCTTCTTTATAAATTTGAGCTAATGCAGACTCTGCAAATGCTGAACCTGCTCCTAAAAATGCTATTGCCCACATCCAAAACAATGCTCCTGGTCCTCCCATTGCTATTGCTGTTGCAACTCCTGCTATATTTCCTGTACCTATACGACCTGCTAGTGCCGTACATAATGCTTGAAATGAAGATATTCCTTCTGCTGATTTTTCACCTTTAAATAGTAACGTCACCATCTCTTTGATATGTCTAACTTGAGAAAAACGAGTCCTAAAAGAAAAATAAATACCAACTCCTAAACATAAGCATACAAGCCAGTTACTCCAAATCACATTATTAATCGAATTAACAATTACCTCCATAAAACTCCTCCTATAAAAAATAAAATTAAATATAATAATAAATATAAGTTAAATGTTTAATACATTTAATACCTATTAACTATTATTTCAACAAAAAAATCAATTTCCCTTCTTTTATTTTCTGAATATTCTAAATATATATTTTTTTAAAAAAATAGAAGAGTTAATTTTATACATTGTATAAAATTAACTCTTCTTATTTTTTCTATAATAAAATTGTTATTATATTCATGCTACCTTCATTTATAATTTTTTGTAAAGTTTTTTGAATTTTAACTCTTATTTCTTCTGGCATTGTATATAGTTTACTTTGTAATTGTTCTTTAACTAAATCGTGTAAAGATTTTCCAAACATATTCGCTTCCCATATGCCATTAGGATTTTGTTCTAATTCATCTTGTAAATATTTAAGCATTTCTTCACCTTGATTTTGATTTCCAGCTATAGGACAAATTTCTGTCGATATGTCTGCTTTTATTATATGAAGTGATGGAGCATTTGCTCTTATTTTTATTCCATATTGTTTTCCTTGTTTTGTCATTTCAGGAACTTCTAAAGTAAGATCATTTAAAGATGGTGCTACCATACCATAACCTTTATCTTTAGCTTCTTCTAGAGCAAGTTCTACCTTGTCATATTCAGTTTTCACTCTAGATAATTTAGTTACAAGATTTAGTAACTGATGGTCTCCTTCTATCTTAAATCCACTCTTTTCTTCTAATACATTATAGAATAGTCCTTGTTTTGCAGTTAAATCAATGCTTATAACTCCTTCTCCAAGTTCTACATTATCTACCTCTGTATCTTCTAAAAAGTCTAGTTCTGAGAATCCTGATACAATGCTATCTATATCCCTTATTTTGCCTATTTCCTCTACACTTTGTTTTAGTGTAGATATTATGTTATTTTTTATCCAGTGATTTCTTTCTAACCCTTCTACCCATTGTGGTAAATTTATTCTTATTTCGTTTAATGGGAAATCATAAAGTACTGTTTCCATAACATTTTCAATGTCTTCTTCGTCCATAGCTAAAACATTTAATGGAACTATAGGGGCATCATATTTTTCTTCTAACTCAGCTCTTAGCATATCTGTTTGCTCGCTATCTGGATCTAATGTATTTAATACGATTGCAAATGGTTTATTTAATGATTTTAATTCATTTATAACTCTTTCTTCAGCTGAAAGATAATTCTTTCTATCTATTCCAGTTACAGATCCATCTGTTAACACTACTATTCCTAATGTTGAGTGATCTCTTATAACCTTTTTAGTTCCTATTTCTGCAGCTTTTTCAAATGTCATAGCCTCTTGTGACCAAGGAGTAGAAACAAGTCTTTGCTTGCCTTCTTCTTCATGACCTAAAGCTCCATCTACTATGTACCCTACACAATCAACCATTCTAACTTTTAGAGATACATTTTCTCTTATTTTTATTTCTACACCATCAGCTGGAACAAATTTTGGTTCTACTGTCATTATTGTTTTTCCTGATCCACTTTGTGGTATTTCATCCTGTGTTCTTTCTCTCTTAAATTCATTTTCTATGTTTGGCAATACCAATTTTTCCATGAATTTTCTTATAAATGTAGATTTACCTGTTCTTACGGGTCCTACTACACCAATATATATATCACCTTGTGTTCTTTTTGCTATGTCTTCATATATGTTGTTCATTAAATTCCCCTCCTGCATATAGTTTCTTAATAAATTATATTTAGGATTTTAAATTATTATTACTAAAATTTAATTTTGTTTTGTATAATAAAAAAAGCTAGGATTAAAATCCTAGCTTATCATCTACTACTTCTTCCATTTCATGAGTCTTATTTCTCATCATCAATTCTATTACTACTTCATTTGTACTACATCCATTATGTAATACAGAATATATAGCATTAGTTATAGGCATGTCTATGTTTAACTCTTTTGAAACTTCATATGCTACTTCAGTTGCAGTTATACCTTCAACTACCATTTTCACTTCTTTAAGGGTCTCATCTAAGCTTTTGCCTTGACCTATAAGTATCCCAGCTCGTCTATTCCTACTGTGCATACTAGTACAAGTAACTATTAAATCTCCAATACCTGAAAGCCCTGCAAATGTTGAAGCATTTGCTCCCATTGCACTTCCAAGTCTTCCGATTTCTCTAATTCCTCTAGTCATTAGTGCCGCTTTAGCATTATCTCCATATCCTAGTCCATCACATATACCAGCACCGAAAGCTATAATGTTTTTTAAAGCTCCCCCAAGTTCTACACCAACTATATCAGGATTAGTATAAACTCTAAATTTAGGACTCATAAATACATCTTGTACCGTTTGAGCTACTTCTAAATTTTTTGATGATACTACTACTGTTGTTGGTATATCTTTTGCAACTTCTTCTGCGTGAGAAGGTCCAGATAATGTTACATATGGGTTATTAGGTAACTCTTGTTCACAGACCTCTGATAGTCTAAGACCAGTTCCTTTTTCAAGTCCTTTTGCTACATCAACCAGTATCTGATTGTCTCTTACAAAAGATTTTATTTGCTTAGACACACTTCTTATAGCCTGAGATGGAACTGCTAAAACTATTATTTTACTATCTAATACGGCTTTTTCTAAATCCGTAGTTAATGTTATATTATTTGGAAATAAAACTCCAGGTAAATAATCTGTATTTTCTTTAGTTTTGTTTATTTTATTGGCTTGCTCTTCATTTAAGGTCCACATGATTACTTCATAGCCTTTTTTCGCTAGAACTAGTGCTAACGCACTTCCCCAGCTTCCAGCTCCTAGTACACATATTTTTTCCATCTTAAACACCACCTAACCATTATAAAATTTATTGTTTATTTTGACCTATTTTTCTTTCTGTACCTTTTATTAATCTCTTTAAATTTTCTCTATGAGTATATATAACTGATATAGCTAAAAATAGTGTAACTAATATACCTTTTTTATTTTGAATAAAGATCATAATTATAGGAGATGTAGATATACCAAGTACAGATGCTAATGATACGTATTTTGTAGTTGCTGCTATCAGTAAAAATATCCCAAAGCATATTAGTGCAATTATAGGGTTTACTGCTATCATAGCTCCAAGTGAAGTTGCAACACCTTTACCGCCTCTAAAGCCTAAAAATGCTGGCCAATTATGACCAGAAACTACACCTACAACAGCTACATATCCAGCTGTAACTACATCAATACCTGCTAATCTAGCTATAACTTGAGCTATAACTACAGCCATGATACCTTTTAATACGTCTCCTAAAAATGTCATTGCTCCTGCCTTTTTACCAAGGGTTCTAAGTACATTTGTAGAACCTGCGTTTCCAGATCCTTGAGTTCTTATATCAACCCCAGTCAATCTTTTAGCAACTATATAAGATGTTGATATATTTCCTAAAAGATAGGCAATTATAATAATTATTATATAGCTAAGCATATTGTTCCCCCTTAAGAAGTACTATTATTTTCTAATTTTTTCTCTGTACTCAAATTGTACAGGTGTTCCTTCAAATCCAAAGTTTTCTCTTATTTTATTTTCAAGATATCTTTGATATGAGAAGTGAGTTAAACTCTTGTTATTTATAAATAAAGTAAACTTTGGTGGTTTAACTCCAGTTTGAGATCCATAGTAAATCTTTAGTCTCTTACCTTTATCTGATGGTGGTTGATTTAACATTACAGCTTCACCTATTACATCATTTAATGCTGATGTTGAAACTCTCTTAGAATGTTCACTAGCAACATATGTAGCTACTTCTAAAACTTTGTCCATTCTTTGGTTAGTTTTAGCAGAAATAAATATAACTGGTGCGTACATCATGAACGGGAACTTTTCTTTTACTTCTTTAGTAAAGTTACCTAAAGTTTTGTTGTCTTTTTCTATTAAGTCCCACTTATTAATTACAAATACACAAGCTTTACCTTCATCATGAGCTATACCTGCTACCTTTGTATCTTGCTCTGTGAACCCTTCTGCTGCATCTATTACTATAAGTACTACATCTGCTCTATCAACAGCTGCCATAGATCTTATTACACTGTATTTTTCTACGTTCTCATATATCTTACTTTTTCTTCTTAATCCGGCTGTATCTATAAGAAGATATTTTTGTCCGTTTTTTTCTACATAAGTATCAACTGCATCTCTAGTAGTTCCTGCAATAGGACTTACTATAACTCTTTCTTCACCTAATATCTTATTAAGTATAGAACTTTTTCCTGCATTTGGTTTACCAGTTATAGCTACTCTTATCATATCTTCGTCATACTCAGTGTTTAATCCTTCTGGGAAATTCTGAATAACTTCATCTAATAAGTCTCCAAGACCCATACTATTAGCACTTGAAATTGCAAACGGAACTCCAAGACCTAATTCATAAAAATCATACACATTGTCAAATTGACTTTGACTGTCTATTTTATTAACTACTAATATTACTGGTTTTTTAGTTTTTCTAAGTATTTGAGCTACTTCTCTATCCGCAGGAGTCAATCCTGATTTTCCATCAACTATAAAAAGTATAATGTGAGCCATATCCATAGCAAGCATTGCTTGATTTCTCATATGAGATAATATTATATCTCCATTTTCAGGCTCTATACCTCCTGTATCTATTAATGTGAAGTATCTGTTTAACCATTCTACCTCTGTGAATATTCTATCTCTAGTTACTCCTGGAGTATCTTCTACTATAGATATTCTTTTTCCTGCTAATTTATTGAATAATGTAGATTTTCCAACATTTGGTCTTCCTACTACTGCAACTATCGGTCTATTATCGCTCATAATTGTTTCCTTTCTTATTTTAAAATTTTATCAACAAAATCGTGGCCTTCATTTAAGCATGGTACGACTTCAATTTTCATAAGTTCTTGTAACTTTTCTAGTGTTATATTATCTAAGAATATATCTTCGTCAGCTTTAAGCATACTTCTTGGGATATATAAAGTTTCGCCTAGGTCTTTATCTTTTAGTTGTTTTATTATATCAGTTGCCGTTATAAGGCCTGATACAGTTATTGTTTCTCCAAAGAAGTCATTAATTATTTTATAAACATTTATCTCTATGCTTGGGCATACATCCATTATCTCTTTAGCCATATTTTTTATGAATTCGAATGCTGAATGTCCTGTTGCTATAGAAACTTTTTTATTTCTTGAAATTTGATCCTTCGATAATGTTTTTAGATGATCTTGTATTTCTCTTTCTAACTTACTTATCATCCCTACTCCATTTTCAAATTGTATAAATCCTTCATACTCATCGTATTCTAACAGACTTCTATTTGCAATTATATAAAATTCATCTGATAAAAATGCAAATCTAGTTCCTATTTTATTTAAATACTGATTTTGAATTTGATTTATTTGGTCTATAGTTTCATTAGCAGCTTCTTTACTAAACACTTCTAAATTAGGTAAATGAGCTCTATGCTTAGTTATTCCTACTGGAACAATCGCCGCACTATTTACATATGGATATAAGTTTGATAAATCATTTATTGTTCTTGTTAATTCTTCTTTATCATTGTATCCTGGACATAATACTATTTGACAATTCATCTGAATTTGAGCATCGGCTAAACGCTTCATTATACTATAAAGTTTACCTGCAAACTTATTTTTAATCATAGTTTGTCTAAGTTCTGGATTTGTAGTATGTACAGATATATTTATAGGACTTATCCTATATTTTATTATGTTGTTTATATCATCTTCACTCATATTTGTTAAAGTCACAAAATTTCCTTGTAAAAATGATAGTCTTGAATCATCATCTTTAAAATAAAGAGTTTCTCTCATTCCTTTTGGAAGTTGATCTATAAAACAAAATACACATTTATTTCTACAGCTTTTAGCTTGATCTATTATCGGATTTGTAAACTCAATTCCTAAATCTTCATCATAGTCTTTTTCTATTTCGTATACGTATATCTCTCCGTTAATCTTTTTTATCTCAATCTCTAAGTATTCATCACTTAATAAAAATTTATACTCTATTATATCATGTATTGCTTGATCATTTATAGAAATAAGTAAATCTCCAACTTCTATACCTATTTCCTCTGCAATACTGTCTTTATATACTTTATTTATTATGTTATTTACGTTTTTAACATTTACTTCCATAAATTATCACCACTTTTCTTTAGTCAACACATCATATTATAATACCATGTTTTGATAAAAATAGTCAATATTCCCTAAAATTCAAAAGGCACCCTTGGGCACCTTTTAATGTTTTACTATAATTAAAGTTCCTGGCGTTATTTCATGAACCATTCCACCTACACACTTAGCAGTAAGCATTGCTTTATTTTGCAATTCTTTATTATCTTTTGCATAAAATACAGGACATCCACCACTTTTCATATTTGTGTTAGTTGTAACTATGGCTAGGGTATATTCATTTATTCCAACGTTCATTCCCATTTTTAAGCACTCCCTTTCTTACCTATTGGATAATTTTTAAGTGATAAATTTTTACCTTTAGCACTAGAAAGAATAGGACATGATTTAACTGCATCTATAAGTTTGTCTATATCTTTTTCAACTGGTATATAAGCTATAACTAAACTTTCTTTTTTAGGATTTCTTCTTGGAAGTGGATAAAAAGATGGCTCATCTTTTTCCTTAAGTATTCCTATCCTAGAATATATATTATAAAGTATAGTTTGTCGTTGTCCTGGATCCATTAATATACCTGCATTGCTATAGCTTTTGTCTTTTGGAATTATCTCTATCCCTAATCCTTTAGAGAGATATCTATCTCTATCCACTTTTAATCCTACATTTGTTATTCCCTTTAATTCTCCAACTTGCATTATACAGTTATCTACAAAAGTTATTTCTACAGGAACTACATCTGCTATGTCTCCTATACTCTCTCTTTGTAGTAATTTTTTAAGTATAAAAGCTAGTAACAGTCCAACACAAGCACTTATTATTAAACTAATATTTGAATTTAATTTAAACTCTGAATTAATTAAATAATGTAGTCCAACTGTTGATAAAGATGTTATTATACACATGTAATTTCTAACTTCATATGTTCTTGCTATTTCTTCTATAAATGCTTCTCCTCTTTGTACAAGCTGAACATCTTCTAAATTTTGTAATGTATTTCTTCTATTTTCTCTTACTTGTCTAAATTGTTCAGCCGCTAATGATAAAAATGTTATAGATGTATATGAACCAGCTCTTAAAGCTGGTACAAGTAATGCACCTAAAGAAGATGCTACAAATGCTAAAACTAACTGAGACAATAATATATTTGGTTGAGTAGGATACTGTCTTTGGTCTAAATTAAGCATTATTATTCTAGATAATAAACCTATTCCTAATCCTACTAAAAATACTCTATCCATAAAATCACCTCTTTCTCTTATGATTTTTTTATTTTGTAAGCACTTTGTTTTCCTTTTGATGTTTCTACAATAGGTGTACTTTTAACTACCTCTATCATTGAATCTATATCTTTTAGTATTGGTATAAAAGGTATAACAACAGTGTTTTTTTCTAAGTTAGTTTTTGATATTGCTAGAATATCTTTTTCATCTACGTCTTTATTTATACCTAAATGCAGAAAAATATTATGTAAAATAGCGGCCCTCTGACCAGTATCATTTACTATTCCAAAATTTCCTATGCTCTTAGGTATAATCTCTATTGCAATTCCTTCTTGTAAATATTTTTTCCTACTTTCTTCTAAACCAATATTAGTTATTATAACTTCATTAACTTTTAAAAGAGGTCCTTCAAAATTTATTTTTGCTTCTACTACATCAGCTACATCACCAATACTATTTCTTCTTAAATATCTTCTAAATAAAAGTCCTACTATTGATCCTCCTACTATAGCTCCTGCAGTGCATCCAAAAAATGTAACATTATATTTTTTTGATAAATATATATATATTATCGAAGCTGCTAAAGATGATAATAAACTTATATAACTTCTTGATTCATATGTAGATGCTATTTCTTCTACATATGCACAACCTTTTTGTACCATCTCACTTTTATCAATATTTTCTAATGTTATCCTTTCTTGTTGAGCTAATCCTTGGAACTGTTGTATTGCTACTGAAAAAAATGTTAAGGCTGCAAATTCTTTGTCTAGTAACGCAGGAAGCGCTATTGCTCCTAATGATGCTGATAATCCCGATATAATTATTTGTTCTAAATAATCTTGAGGTCTAGATGGATATTGTTTATCAGTTACTCTTAAAACAAGACCTCTGCATATTATTCCTATGAGTATAGATACTATAAATGCCCTTCTAAATACTTCCTCGCTCAAAAAACTCTCTTTCATTTTTCCACTCCCTTTGTACAAACTCACTTTAAGTTCTTTATTTTTTCTACTAAAGTTAGTTTGTGCAAAAACAAAAAAAAATCTCCTTTATTAAAGGAAATTTTTTTGAGGTATAGTAACAATAAATTCGCTACCTTTGCCTAATTCACTTTTTACATTTATACTTCCACCTAGAGATTTAACTATATGCTTTGTTATAGCCAATCCTAGACCCGTTCCACCTACATCTCTACTTCTTGCTTTATCAACTCTATAAAATCTTTCAAATATACGTTCTCTGTCTTCTTCTGGTATTCCTACACCTTCATCTTTAACACTAATTATACTTTTATTTTGACCAACACTAACCTTAATATGAACGTTTTTATTTTCCGGTGTATATTTTATTGCATTGTCTATTAAGTTTAAAAATACTTGCTTTATATAATCTCTGTTTAAAAATAATACTGCACTTTTGTCACTAAATTCATATGTTAAATTTATATTTTTTGATTTAGCTAGATAGCTAGTCATGTCATATATTTCTATGAAAACTTCATATATACATACCCCATCTACTAATACATTATCTTTATTTTCTATAAACGATAATAATAATATATCATCAATTAGTCTTTTTAGCCTATTAGATTCACCTTCTATTATGCCTAAAAATCTATTTCTTGTATTGATGTCTATATTTTCATTTAATTTTAAAGTTTCTACAAATCCACTTATTGATGTTAAAGGTGTTTTAAGTTCATGGCTTACATTTGCTACAAAATCTTTTCTCATATTTTCTAGTCTGACTTTTTCTGTTATATCCTCTATGTTAATAATAGATCCTATTATTATGTTGTTAATCCCTTGAAGATATATTGGGTCTAAACTAATTTTGTATACTAAATCCTCATTTATTCTAAGTTCTTTGCTTTTATTTTTCTTTGATCCTTTAAAAGATACTATTTCTTTAAGTAGTTTTTCTTCATTTATTAATACATTAACATTTACGCCTTCTATTGGTTTTTGATAATTGCATTTTAGCATTCTTCTAGCTTCTTCATTTATTAACATTATATTTCCATCTATATCTATAGCTAAAATTCCATGAGATATACTCTTTAATATAGATGTCATTTGAAGATGATTATATTCTACTTCGCTAATTGTACTATCCATTATTTCTATCATCTCATTAAAGTTTTTTGCCAACTCACCTAGCTCACCTTTAGCGGATATGTTTAATCTAGAATGAAATTCTTTGTTACTAATTTTTTTAGAAACATAGATAAACTCTTCTAGGTATCGTCTTAATCTTAATGTATATCTAATAGATAATATTGCAACTGTTACTGATATTAATATAATGAAAAAGATTATAGTTGTTAATTCTTCCATAAAATAGTTCTCCTAAATCTAATTATTCTAGTCAATTTTATATCCAACACCTCTTATAGTTTGAATATATTTATCTGTATTATTGTGCCCCTCTATTTTTTTTCTCAAATATCTTATGTGTACATCTACAGTTCTAGTTTCGCCATAGTATTCATAACCCCATATTTTATCTAATAAATGATTTCTAGAAAGAACTTTTCCTTTATTCTCTAACAATAGTTTTAATAATTCAAATTCTTTAAGTGTTAGTTCTATTTTCTCTGATCCTTTGTATACTTCATGTTTATATAAATCTACTTTTAAGTTACCCGTTGTTAATATAATTTCACTAGGATTAGTATTTACATTGCATCTTCTTAGTATTGTGCTTATTCTCGCTAATAATTCTTTTACACTAAATGGTTTTGTTATATAATCATCTGCACCAATTTCTAATCCTTCTACTTTATCATTTTCCATATTTTTTGCAGTTAACATTATTACAGGTATTTTATTTAAAGTTTTATCATTTCTAATTTTTTTTAATACATCGATCCCACTTATATTTGGTAACATCCAATCTAAAAGTATTAAATCTGGTTTAATCTCTTTAGCTTTTATGTAGCCATCTACTCCATCATACGCATATTCAACTTCATAATCAGAAATTTCTAAGTTGAATTTAAGAAGTTCTACTATATGTACCTCATCGTCTATAACAAGTATTTTAACCTTCATCTTTGATTACTCTCCTATCTATTTTATCTCTAGTATCATACCTATTCTCTTAGGTGTTTTATCATGTTTCCTATAAGAATGAAATTCATCACACCTACAGCTAGTGCATATGTTTAAATTAATAATATTTTCTTCTTTAACACCTGCACACTTTAGTATATATTCATTTATTTTCCATAAGTCCAAATAATATTTTTCTTCTTTTATTATATAGAACTTTTCTTCTTTATTGGTAACAATTATGTTAAATTTTTCAACTAACTCTTTTGATACTTCATAGCAACAAGGACCTATTGATGGGCCTATTACACATACAACATCTTGTGCATTAGTAAGATAATTATCACTCATTAGCTCTATAGTCTTTTGAGCTATTTTATCGTATGTTCCCCTCCAACCTGCATGTGCTATACCTATAGCTTTATTTTTTTTATCTATAATCGCTATAGGTACACAATCGGCTGTAAATATTAATAGTGGAACATTTTTAACATTAGTTATTAATGCATCTCCATCTACCTTTTGACCTATGTTATCCTTATCTATTGCGTTAACTATATCCGAATGTATCTGGATATTGCTAGTTAAATTTTCAAAGGTAAAGTTTCCTTTATTGCAAACTCTTGACATGTCTTCTTTTGATTTAGCATCTACATCTTTAACTGTAATACCTAAATTTATAAAATCTATATTGTCTTTAATATCTTTAACATTTATAAAATCATTCATACTAATCACCCTTTTCCATAAGTATGTTTTTTAGTTCTATTACAAATGTATTTATGTCTTTAAATTGTCTATACACAGATGCAAATCTTACATATGCTACTTCATCTACATCTTTTAATTTATCCATAACCATTTCGCCTATCTTTTGTGTTTCAATTTCAGCTATATAGAATTGATTTATTTTATTTTCAATGTAGGCTACTATCTCATCAATTTGTTCTAGTGATACTGGTCTTTTTTCACAAGACTTTAATATTCCACTTTTTATTTTTTCACAATCAAAATATTCTCTGCTATCATCTTTTTTTATAACCATCACTGGTGTTGTTTCTATTTTTTCATATGTTGTAAATCTTTTTTTACACAACTCACATTCTCTTCTTCTTCTGATAGATTTACTATCTGTATGTCTTGAGTCTATTACTTTAGACTCTTTATAATTACAATAAGGGCATTGCATTTTTTATTCCTCCTTACGTTAGCTATATATTAAATTCGTCTACGTTAAGTTCTGATCCTATATTTACTATTATAGTATCACATCCTATTTTTAGTATATCACTAAAGAATACGACTTGTCCTTCACCATTTCTAGAAAATAATCCTCTCCCTCCATCTCCAGTTATAGTAAATGACATTATCTTACCTTCATTTACATCCATATCTATATCTGTTATGAATCCCATTCTTTTTCCATTCTTAACATTTATTATTTCTTTCTCCATTATATCAGATACTCTTATCATTATAATCCCCTCCCTTTAAAAATAAATATGTGCTTGGACAAAAAAAAATGACCTTTATTGGTCATTTTATATATATTTAAAAATTTTCTTTGTATTTTTCTAACATTTTTATAAATCTTTCAACTAATTCAGGATCAAATTGAAGTCCTGCATTTAATCGTAACTCTTCTATTCCTTCTTCATGACTTTTACGAACATTGTATGGTCTATTAGAAGTCATCGCATCAAAACTATCTGCAATAGTCAACACCCTAGCTAAATAAGGTATTTCTTGACCTTTTAAGCCGTCCGGATAGCCATTACCATCGTATCGTTCATGATGATGTTTTATAAGTGGTACAAATGGTTCAAATGGTTTTATATTTTGTATCAACCCTACTCCTACTTCAGGATGATCCTTAAACATTTGAAACTCTGCATTCGTAAGTCTTCCTTTTTTATTTAGTACCTCTTCTGGTATTTCTAATTTACCTATATCATGTAAATAAGCTGCTATTTGAATTTGAGCTTGATCTTCCTCTTTTAATTTAAGCATCTGAGCAAACCATTTTACATATATTACGACTCTCTCAGTATGACCATAAGTATATCTATCTTTTAAATTTATCATATTAATAAATGTTTTTAATGATTTTATAGTGTCTTCTTTTATATCCATTCGTTTACATAAATCATCTAAAACACTGTGATATGATTCTACTCTATTTTTATTAAACGATTTAGCTCTATATAAAGCATCATCTGCGGTATTTATAAGTTGATGCTTACTTATTGCTCTTGTAGGGTATGATGATACTCCAATTGATATAGTAATGTTTTTATTAGGCTGATTTTCTTGACCTATAAATTTTGTATTTTGTATAGCCGATCTGATTTTTTCACCTATCTCTATAGCATTTTCTTCGTCTGTATTTGGAAGTATAGCTGCAAATTCTTCGCCTCCATACCTAGCTACCACATCATTTTCTCTTATGCTATCTTTTAAAATTTTACCTATTTGCTTAAGTAGCAAATCTCCTGATTGATGCCCGTTTATATCGTTATAATTCTTAAAATAGTCTATATCCATAAATAATAAAGATACTTGTTTATTTGACTTTTGTGCATCGTCTAAATTATTTTGAAGGTAATCTTGAAAATACCTATGATTATAAAGACCTGTTAACTCATCCTTATTAACCAATTCTTTTAAATCTTTACTATGTTGTCTCTCAGTATCTACATACATACCCAATATAAATGCAGTCATAAATAAAGCACTTATTAATACTAAGTCATTTTCAAAGTATTTACTTAATAGTTTCATATTTGGAGAACTTGCTACAATATCTATAAATAATATAGATAATGAAGAAACCACCGCCAATGCTATACTATAGTTTTTTCCAAATTGTATAGCTCCTATTAAAACTATAAATATACTTACAAGTTTATAGTAGCTTTCTTGTGCTCCTGTACTTACAACTGCTACTACAAATATTACAACTAAAAATATAGTTTCTATTATGTCTATTAATTTAGGAGAATTATTAATATAGTCTTTTCTATAATAGTATACCCATGAAAAATAAATAATTATAACTAATGATATTATACAAGTTCCAGAATACAGTATTATTATATTTTTCATTTCAAGGGTTAATCTATTGATGCTAACTACCGAAACTATACAAAGTAATATATAAACTACTTTTAATGATATTATAATTTCAGAAACTTTTTTATTTCTTGTTTTTTCAAAATTATTCATTATTATCACCTAATATATAATTTAATTAAAACCATAGGGATATACCCCTATGGTTTTAATTATTTATTATTCTTCTCTTAATGATTTTGGTACCTCTGGCTCGAAAAATACCATCATACAGAAAGTAGATGCTCCCTGTGAAACGTTTGATATCATATTAGATATCGTATCAAATAAAAAGTTCATTTTAAATCCCCCTTTTAATAAAGTTTTATTAATTTATCTTAAGATAATAAAATCATCTTAGAAAACAAAGTTATGATATTTTCAATCTTACTAAAATAGCATCTAAAAAAATTATTAAGCTTTGACCAAACTTAGTAAGCATTGAAATTTGTAATACCAAACCTAACCATATACAACTTATTATATCTTTTAATATATACACATCTTGCTTTATATATATTAAATACCCTGCTAATATAGCTATTGAATATAAATTAATTAATGTAAATGCTTTTTTTCTTAATTTCTTTCTAGTAGATTCTTTTTTTAATGGTTTGTTTTTAGAACCTACAGGACATTTATAATAAAGTACTATATAAGATACTATAATACCTATCAGCAATATAAGTAATAACATGTTGTCTTCTAAAAACATCATGGCTGTTTTATACAGGATACATAATATAAGAGATACTATTATTCCTATTATTAAACACCTATTTGGCGTGTTTGCATGGACACCACCTGAATACCTTTTCATCCATGATGCCGAAAATGTTATTGTAATAATTTCAATTGCCATGCCTGTAACTAGACCTACTATAAATGTTAAAATAATAGCTAAGCTAGTATGTATTATTATAAATAAGCCATAATTCAAAACAGCTTTTTCTTCTTCAGTTTTATCTAATCTATTCCCTAATTTTTCTGATATATCTTTTGATATCTCATCTATAGCCCCCATGATACTCTCCTACTATACAATTTTAGTACTTTAACTTTTCTTTTAACAATATTTTTATTTTATTTTGTATTTTATTAAACAATAAAGATAATCCTAAAAATATTAATAAAGATGGAAGTGTTATGACAGCTCCTTTTATACCTATATTATTTGTTAGAACAGTGAATGGTATTTTTACAATTTTAGTAGCTATCATTATATATATTGCTTCACTCAATGACAATGCTATCCAAATCTGACATGTTGCTATAATAGAATTTAAAATCCTATCCTTTGACATTGTAAATAATATTACACCCACCGCTATCATAGATAATACTGTATGTATTCCAAAGCTAATTGGTAATCTTCTTATTATCGATACAATAATTCCTAGTAAAATTCCTTTTTTTAATATATATAATTTCCCTTTTTTTATTCCTAATAAAATTAACCCAGCAAATATTACCATTATGCTTTCTGGAATTGTTCTTACTATAGTATAAATAATATCTGAATTAATCATAATTTTTCTCCTTGAGTAAGTTTCTCATATAATAAATTATACCATATTTTCCTATTTTTTTACAATAATTACAAAAAAATAAAAATCGTTGATATAATTTTATATCAACGATCAATTATCAACTTTCTCTACATATATTTTTTCATATTTTTCAAAGCATTTTTTTCGATTCTTGATACTTGAGCTTGAGATATTCCAATCTCATCTGCCACTTCTATTTGAGTTCGCCCTTTATAAAATCTTAAATCTAGCACTAACTTTTCCCTATTGTTTAATTTTTTAATTGCTTCTTTAAGTGCTATCTCTTGTAACCAATTTTCGTCTGTATCTTTTTTATCTTGCACTTGATCCATTACAAATATAGCATCTCCATTATCTTGGTATACCGGATCAAATAATGATATAGGATCTTGTATTGCATCTAGTGCCATAACTACATCTTCTACTGCTAGTTCTAGTTCTTTTGCTATCTCAGACACTGTAGGCTCTTTTGAATTAGCTCTAACTAGTCTTTCTCTAACTTGCAAAGCTTTGTATGCTACGTCCTTTAATGATCTACTAACTCTTATAGGATTATTGTCTCTTAAATATCTTCTTATCTCACCTATAATCATAGGAACTGCATAAGTTGAAAATCTTACATTTTGGCTTAAATCAAAATTGTCTATAGCCTTTATCAGACCTATACATCCTATTTGGAATAAATCATCTACATTCTCTCCTCTATTATTGAACTTTTGTATCACACTTAAAACTAGTCTTAGATTTCCTCTTACAAACTGCTGTCTTGCTTCTTCGTCTCCAGCTTTTATTTTCACAAAAAGCTCCATCATTTGCTTATTTTTAAGAACTGGAAGCTCAGATGTATTTACACCACAGATTTCAACTTTATTTATTTGCATACATTTCAGTCCTTTCTTAAAAGTTTTATCTATATGAAATTATTTACACATCATATATTTTTATACTTTTAAGAAGAAATTATTTATTTATACAAATTTTTTCATTTCTTTTCTTAATCTAGAAATTATCTTTTTTTCTAGTCTAGAAATGTAAGATTGAGATATTCCAAGCATGTTAGCAACTTCTTTTTGAGTTTTTTCTCTTCCTCTTGTCGTTAATCCAAATCTTAATTCCATAATTTGCTTTTCTCTATCTGACAACCTATCAAGTGCCATAACTAATAAATCCTTATCTATCTCTTCTTCTATTATTTTATATATCTCATCATTTTCAGTTCCTAACACATCTGATAATAAAAGTTCGTTTCCATCTAAATCTACATTTAAAGGTTCATCAAAAGAAACTTCAGTTTTCTTTTTATTATTTTTTCTAAGATACATTAATATTTCATTTTCTATACATCTTGAAGCATATGTTGCTAATTTTATATTTTTATTTAACTTAAATGTATTTACAGCTTTGATTAAGCCTATCGTTCCTATAGATATTAAATCTTCTACATCAATTCCTGTATTTTCAAACTTTCTAGATATATATACTACTAATCTTAAATTTCGCTCTATTAAAATAGCTTTTACACTTTCATCATGTTCTAATTTTTGCAATATCTCATTTTCTTCATCTGGTTTTAAAGGTGGTGGAAGTATATTTACTCCACCCATGTAATAAATTCCTTTTGGTTTTATTATACCTAACTTAATTAATATAGATATGAATTTGTTAAATACTTTGGACATTAGTGATTTCATTTTTATCTCCCCCTTTAATTTATATATCTAAACTTCTGACAATAAACATGGATTTAATATTGCATTGTACTCACAATCATTAAAATTAGAAATACCTAATATTATATTACCTATTTTATTTTCATCTACTTCTATGTAATCTGCTTTTAGACCTAATATAATACTACCTTTGCTACTTCCTGCATGTTTGTACGGAATTAATCTTATTCTCGATGAAATTTCATCATCTAATAAATTTATAAGTTCTTCTGCCTTCATCATATCAATATTTTCATAATCATAATTAATAAGAGCTTCTGGTAGCACATCTTTCAATGCACTTGATTTAACAATAACAACATCATTATTACTCATAGGATCTTTTAATAAATTCCCACTATCTAATAGAGCTTTACAACTACATCTTTTACCTAAAAAATTTATATTTACAGTCTTTGTAAATTCTTTAAGCTGTTTAATTGTCTTTATATCGTTATATATGTACTTTAGTAGTTCACAACTTACATATGCACAAATTATTATAAAAGATATTTTCATATGATCTATACCTGTAAAATAAATTATAAAAAAAGTGGTTCCAGATATAAAAATATTTACTAAATAAAAAACAAGAACTATGCTCATATACTCTTTTTTATTTTTATATGTAAATGCTAAAAGAGTTATAATTGTCATAATTAATATTTTAAATGGTATCGTAAACAATATATCTAGTTGAGGATAAATATATGCTACAGAGTAAATAGCCCCTAAAGATGCACCTATAATTTTTTTTTTATTGCTATTATATTTTTTTGTTAGAATAGAAGTACAACTTATAATAATATAATTTATTAATAGGTTTTCTATAACGTAGTATTCCATATACATTGCATAGTCCCCCCTTTACCTTTGCTTATATTATAAATTAGTAGTTACAAAATTTTATGTCATTTTTAATGGTCGAAATGCATTTATTTTACTGTAAGAAAACACAAAAAAAGAAAGCATTCAGCTTTCTTTTTAACTTCTAAATTCACCCTGTATTTTAAATATATTTATTTAAATGGCTATATTAGAATGTTTCTTTATAATATTTATTCAATAATGTCCATTTTTATACCTATATTTTAACTTTTTTTATTTATACTAATTTGTAGAAATTGACCTCTACAAGTAATATTTGCTCTTAATTTAGTGCATAAAAAAAGAAGCCATATAGACTTCTTTAAATTATCTTCTTCTTCTTAAAAATGTTGGAATTTCCATATCATCTTCTTCAACAACATTTACTTTTTTAGTTTCTTCTCTTGTCATTATTATTTCTTCTTTTTCTTCTGGCTTTTGTATTGGTGCTGTATTTAAAGTAGGTCTTTGTGCTAACTTTGGTTTCTCAGCTATATCAAAGCTCATATCTTTATTATCATCAAATCCTGTAGCTATTACAGTTATTTTTATTTCTTCACCTAAATCTTCTCTTATAGATGCTCCAAATATAATATTAGCTTCTGGGTCACATGACTCATTAACTAAAGTTGATGCTTCATTTATTTCTAATAATCCTAAGTTAGGACCACCTGTTATATTAAGTAATACACCTCTTGCTCCTCTTATTGATGTTTCAAGAAGTGGTGATTGTATAGCTAGTCTTGCTGCTTCAAGTGCTCTATTTTCACCTGATGCGCTACCTAATCCCATATGTGCTAGTCCTTGTTCTTTCATTACTGAAGTAACGTCAGCAAAGTCTAAGTTTATAAGACCTGGAACTGCTATTAAATCTGATATAGATTGTATACCTTGTTTTAATACATCATCAGCTATAGAGAATGCATCTAACATAGATGTATTTTTTTGTACTATCTGTAAAAGTCTATCATTTGGAATAGTTATTAATGTATCAACTTTTGATTTTAATTCAGATATACCACTTTCTGCATTTTTCATTCTAACTTTTCCTTCAAATACGAAAGGTTTAGTAACTACCCCTACAGTAAGTATTCCCATTTCTTTTGCAAGTTGAGCTATAACAGGTGCTGCTCCTGTACCTGTTCCTCCACCCATACCAGCAGTTACGAATACCATATCTGATCCTTGAAGTACTTTAACTATCTCATCTTTACTTTCTTCTGCGGCTCTTTTACCAACTTCAGGATTTGCTCCTGCTCCAAGCCCTCTCGTTAATTTCTCGCCTATTTGAATTTTATATTCAGCTTTTGATGTAAGTAAAGCTTGCTTATCTGTGTTAACGGCTATGAATTCAACTCCTTGAAGTTGAGCTTCAACCATTCTATTGACAGCGTTGTTTCCTCCGCCACCTGCGCCTATTACCTTGATTTGAGCAAGACCATCTGTTTCTACGTCAAAGTTTAGCATCTATTAAACCTCCTTATTTTATGATTGTAAATAAATATATGTATTAATTATATCATTTAATCTTTTAATTTTGTTAATATTTAACTAAGTTATTCCACAAAAATATTCATTTTCCTCTTTTTTTATTCCTCATATTTATAACAATATTTCTCCTAATTGTTGATAAATTGTCAAATATTCTCGATCCGAATACCAATATAGCGACATAATAAAGCGGGATACCCAGTCTATCGCCTATATATGTCAGTATCATAGCTAATAGTGCATTGCCTATGAACCCTGTTAAAAATATTATATTATCATATTTGCTTTCAAATCCTGATTTAACCGCTCCAAATATAGAGTCCATAGTTGCAAGTATTGCTACAGACATATATAATGAGTAATCTATAGGATAAGTAAATGGAATATAATATCCAACTACGACTCCAAGTGCTAAGCCTGCTAATATCCATATCAAAATAATCACCTTCTTTATTTTACTTTGAAACCCCTACATTTTTCAAGGTTTTTAATGTTTTTTATATAGATTTTTTATATTAGTTTATTGTTATACCATCTTTTTGTTCAACTTTTATATAAATTCCGTATCCATCTTTTAGCAAATTTGCATAAGATTGGGGTGAAATCATTGATGCCATTAAGATATCTTTATCTCCTATAGCACCTATAATAAAAGGTTGTCCATATGTTTTATCATTTACAGTTATAGTAGCACCAGAGCATTTTATTTTACTTAAAGGCAAGAGCCTCTCTCCATTTATAGATAAAGCTTTGGCTCCAGATTTTTTCAAATCATTTATAACTCTTATTATATCTATATCATGAACAATTAAATCATTTGGATTTTGGCCACTAGCTAACTCTTTATCACTATCCTTTATAGTAATTATAACACCATCTCCGCTTACTTTTGACATTCCACTCATTTCTTTAAAAAATTTTAATTCTTCTTCCATTAAATCTGGAATAGATTTATTCTCATCTTCCATTACTTTTTTATAATTTTCTAATTTCTTTTCATAACTTATCTTTGTTTCTTTTAGTTTTCTTACTTCTTTTTTTGTTTTTTCTATTTGACTTTCAATCTCTTTTTTATTTTCTAAAGTAATATACATTTTATTAGAATCTAAAGACTTTATATACGTTGATATTAAAATGCCAAATATAAATGCACTAAATATAAATATTTTTTTCTTTATAATTTTACGCATAATTACCTCTTATCCGCACTTGAGTCAATTAATTTACTATGCCCATTTATATTCATTTTCGTTTCTTTTTTTATCTCAATCTTACAATTATAGTACTTTTCCATCTCCCAAATGATGCCGTATTTAATTTGTAAAGCTGAAGCTAAAGTGTCTGGATCTCCAATTGCTTTTATTATTATTGGTTCATCTATTTTTATATCATTTATAAATAAACTATCACCTTTTAAATGTATATATGTATTTGAAATAACTCTTTCCCCATTTATTGATATTGCATTTGCTTGTGCTGAATTTAGTTTATTTATCATAGATAATATTAAATCATAATTATATATTATACTTTGACTACTATTTGATTTTGCCCCTGAATTTTGGTCAATATTAACTTCTATCCCTTTTCCAGATACATTAGTATACCCAGCTAACGTTTCATATTTGCCTATTTCAGCTTCAAGTTTATCGTCGCCTTGATCGCCTTGATACTTATTTATTTTATCTTCTATGGCTTTATTCTCAGCTTTAAGATCACTTTCTTCTTTTTTTAATCCTCTCAACTCTACAGCTAATTGCTCTCCTCTTTTAGAAGTTGTCATTCCATTATTCTCTGTATCTATGGTTTTTAACTGTAAACTTATAAGAATACCTAGTATTATACTGCAAATTACTAAGCTTTTATAAGCCTTTTTCTTTTGCAACAAAATCACCCCTTATCTAAATTACTATTTAAGGTCTATATATAGGATTACTTCCAGAAATAAAATCTATCGTTCCTCCATTTACATGCTTTCCTTGTAAATCTGACAAAATAGAACTTATCATCGCAATATTATACTCTATTTTTTTATCATTAGGTAATATTATTTTTATATCGTCTTTTGTGTACATATTTATAATATCATTTTTTTGCAAATTAATTTTATTTATTTTTTTGTAAAGATTATTTTTCTTCATAGATTCTAATAAATATAGTAACCTTTTTTTAGTCTCTTCATTCTTAAAATCTATGCTTTGATTATCATTTAATTTATATTTTATTTCTACGATAGGATTTTCTTCACTTCCATCTAATTTTTCTATTTTTTGTATTAGCTTTCCTTTAGTGTCTATATAACAATACTTATTTTCATCTTTAAGCGTTGCAGCTATCTCTTTTTCTATAATCAATATTTTTAATTTATTAGGTATACTTCTTTTTACTTTTACACTTTCTATGTATTTATTTTCCATCAAAGATTTTTCCATTTCTTTTGCATTGTACATAAATATATTTTTATCTTCTTTTATGTCTAGTACTTTAATTATTTCGTCTTTTTGGACTCTTTTGTTTCCTTCTATATTTACATTTGTGCTATTAAATAAATTGCTATTTAAAGTTATATATATAAATATTATTATCATTAACATAAAGCTTAGCAAAATCATTAATTTGCTAGTATTATGTTTTTTATATTTTTTCATATTTATACTCCCTCTCTTATTTTTTTATATAACTAATAAATACAACTAAATATGCACTTTTTCCTTCAAAATAATAAAAGGCTTAATAGCCTTTTATCACTTCTATATCCTCTACTTTTACTATCTGAGCACCTAATTCTCTTAATATACTCTCAATATTTTCATATCCTCTTTCAATATGGTATATATTTGAGATCTCAGTTTCTCCTTCTATTGCTAACGCAGCTAGTATAAGAGATGCTCCTCCTCTTAAATCTGGAGACGATACATTTGCATTATAAAGCCTATCAACGCCTTTTACTATACACATTTTTTCCGTTATACATTTAATATCTGCACCTAATTTAACAAGCTCGCTACAATGCATAAATCTATTTTCAAAAATAGTTTCATTGAATATAGTACTTCCATTAGATATTGACATAAGTGCCATTAATTGAGCTTGCATGTCTGTTGGAAATCCAGGGTGTGGAGAAGTTTTTACTAAATCTATAGCTTGTATAATCTTTGGTGGTTTAAGTTTTAAGCCTTCTTTTGTATATTCTATTTCACATCCAGCATCTCTTAACTTATCATTTATAGGCTCCATATGAGTTCTTACCACCTTATCTACTTCCAAACACCCTCCAGTCATCGCAGAGGCCACCATATACGTTCCTATGGCTATTCTATCAGGGATAACATTGTATTCTACTTCATGTAATGAATCTACTCCTTCGATTTCTATATAACTAGTTCCTGCCCCTTTTATTTTTGCTCCCATTGAATTTAGAAAAAATTGTAAATCTTCTATTTCAGGTTCTCTTGCTGCATTGTATATTTTTGTTATACCTTTAGCCCTAACTGCAGCTAACATTGTATTTTCTGTGGCTCCCACACTAGGAAACTCAAGATTTACAGTATTTCCTACTAATCTATCTCTAAAGCATCTTATAAATCCCTCTTCTTCTTGTATCCTTATTCCTAATTTTTTTAGAGATTTAAGGTGTAAATCTATAGGTCTTGCCCCTATTGCACATCCTCCTGGATGGCTTATTTTTATATAATCAAGTCTTCCTATCATAGCACCCATTATGATTATTGAAGATCTCATTTTTCTAACATATTGTTCTTCTATTTCCATAGAATTTATATTTGAACTATCTATAATTAATGTTCCACTTTCATAGCTTGTCTTACATCCAATGCTTTCTAATATTTTCATCATAACGTATACATCAGATATATCCGGTACATTATGGATTGTGCTTATACTTTCATTAAGTATAGTTGCTGCCATGATAGGTAATATGGAATTTTTAGCTCCTCTTATTGATAACCTACCTTCTATTTTGTTTTTTCCACTAATTATATACTTAGACAAAGTTAACCCCCCTAGTGTTGTATATTAAATCATAATGCCTATAATTTAAATATTATGTACTAGAGGGGTTATATGTTACTTTTTCTTTATTCCTATTACTTTAGGTTCTTTTTGTGTTTCTATATTATTTTCACTATTTTCTATTTTTTCATTCTTTTTAACTGTCTTATTTTCTTTGTTTGATGATTTTTTTTGATTCTCGTTATATATTTTCATAACCTCAGCATATATAAGGTCTATTGCTTCTGGCTTCCCTATTTCTTTACTTGCATTAGCCATATCCATTAATTTTTCTTTATCTCCTAAAAGTTTAAACACTTCTTCATTTAATTTTTCTGGAGTTAAATCTTTTTCTAATATAGCTACTCCACCACCTTGATTTTCAATACTCTTAGCATTGTACTCTTGGTGGTTCTCAGCAGTATAAGCTTTAGGTATTATTATAGATGGTTTACCAAGTGCTGTTATTTCAGCTAAAGATATTGCACCAGCACTACCAATTACTATATCACTAGCAGCTAGTGCATTAGCCATATCTTCTAGGTACGGAACAACTCTTTGATATGGCTTTAGAGCTATATTTGATATGCTGTTTGAAAATTCTTCATAGTAATATTTTCCTGTTGCAAATATAAATGCAACATCATCTTTTACCATATTTTCTATTACTAATTTCATAGCATTATTTATATCTTCACTTCCTCCACTACCTCCGTAGCAAAGTACCATTTTTTTATCTTCACTTATACCTAGAGTTCTTCTAGATACATTTTTTCTAGCATTTAATATTTCTTTTCTAACTGGATTTCCTACAAGAACTAATTTTTCTCTGCTTCCTTCAGGGAATCTCTCATGTGAATCTTCAAAGCTTGTTAAAACTCTAGTTACCATTTTAGACAATATCTTATTAGTAACCCCTGGGAAAGAGTTTTGCTCATGTATAACCGTAGCTACCTTATTCATAGATGCGTTAAATAATACAGGTCCACTTACATATCCCCCCGTACCTATTACGATATCTGGTTTGAATTTTTTAACTACTTTTCTTGATTGTTCTAACCCTTTAAATAATTTAAAAACTCTTTTTACGTTATCAAAATCTATTTTTCTTTTAAATCCTTGTACTGTAACAGTCTTTAATTCGTATCCATACTTTGGAACTATTTCTGATTCTATTCCTTTTTGAGTACCAACAAATACTATTTCAGCATCAGGATGTTCTTCTTTTATTCTGTTTGCTATAGCTATGGCTGGATAAACGTGTCCCCCAGTTCCACCGCCTGATAATAAAACTTTCATTGCATTTTCTCCTGTTAATTAATTTTGACATGTTTTGAGATGTTTAATACAATACCAATCGCACTCATAAATATTATAAGGGATGTTCCACCATAACTTATAAACGGCAATGCAACACCTGTAACTGGCATTGAAGAAGTTGATACAGCTATATTTAAAGCTGCTTGAATTCCTATTTGAGCACCTATTCCTATAACTACCATACACGCAAATATATTAGAACATTTTAAAGCTATTCTTATACATCTGTAAACTAATATTACAAATAACATTATTACTACTGCGCATCCTACAAGACCTAGTTCTTCACCTATTATAGCAAAGATAAAGTCATTTTGTGGTTCTGGTATGTAAAACCATTTTTGTTGACTTTTTCCTAATCCCATTCCAAATAATCCACCTGATCCAAGCGCGTAAAGCCCTTGTATAACTTGATATCCATTACCTAGAGGGTCTTGAAATGGATCTAAAAATGATAATATACGCTTTAATCTATATTCAGATGTCAGTGCTAAAGCTAGAAATAATGCAACTCCACTACCAAACATAATACCTACAAATTTCATATCCATACCCGCTACAAATATCATAACAAAAGTTACTAATATTATAGTCCCAGCTGTAGACATATTAGGTTGAAGCATTATAAGAATAAAAAATAATGCAGGAATTATTATTAATGGTAAAACACCCTTTGTCAAAGATTTTATATCATCATATTTTTTTTCTATTAATTTTGCTGTAATTATTATTGTTGCAAATTTTGCAATCTCTGCTGGTTGTATAGTAAGCGCACTATAACCTAACCATCTTCTAGCTCCATTTGCTTTTATTCCAAGTGGTGTTAAAACCAATATTAATAGTATAAATGCTATAATTCCCATAGACTTAGCATTTTTCTTCCAAAATCTATAATCAATATTAGATATTGTGATCATGCAAATAAAACCTAATGTTGCAAAGATTACATTTTTCTTTAAAAAATGATAAGCATCATGGTGTTTAAACGAAGATTGAACAAAACTTGCGCTAAATACCATGATGATTCCTATAAATACTAAAATCATAGTAGTATAAAATATTACACTATCAAACTCCATCTTTGTTCCCTTGTCAATTCGTTTTTTTAATACTTCCTTGGGCATCCGATAGACTTACCTCCATTCGTGAGGTAAGAGGTTATTTTAAATTGTGTACATTATCTTTGAAGTCGTTACCTCTTACTTCAAAACTTTTATACATATCCCAGCTTGCACAAGCTGGAGAAAGAAGTACAACATCTTCTTTATTTGCTATTTTATAAGAAATGTTAACCGCTTCTTTCATATCTTTAACTTTATAAATCTCTTTAAATCCTTTTTCTTTTGCAATAGCTTGTATTTTAGAAGCAGTTTCTCCTAAAAGCACTAATGCCTTAACATTTTCTTTTGCTACGTCTAAAAGTTCATCAAAATTACTTTGCTTATCCATTCCACCTGCTATTAATATTATAGGTCTCTTATAAGACTGTATTGCCTTTATAGTTGAATCTGGATTAGTCCCTTTAGAGTCATTTACAAACATTACTCCATTTAAGTTTTTCACAAATTCTTGTCTGTGTTCTACTGCTGCAAAACTTTTTAATACATCTTTTATAACGTCTATATCTACATTAGATACATATGAGATACCTATTGCTGCCATACAGTTTTCTAAGTTATGATTTCCTGGTAAGCTTAGCTCTTCTTTATTTAAAAGAACTATTTTATCATTTATATCTATAACTATATTATTGTCCTTATTTAAATATATTCCTTCTTCAAGTTGTTTTTTTCTAGAAAAGAATATTTTTTTAGCTTTTATATCTTTACTTATCTCTCTTACTACTTCGTCATCATAGTTTAAAATACAAAAATCTTCGCTATTTTGATTCATAAATATTCTAGATTTTGCTTTTATGTAATTTTCCATAGTATGGTGTCTATTTAAGTGATCTTCTGTAAAGTTTAGTATTGCACTAACCCTAGGTTTAAACGTATCTATACTCTCTAATTGAAAACTACTTAACTCAGTAACTAAAACTGATTTTTCATTTGCAATTCCTACAGTATCTATAACTGGATTACCTATGTTTCCAACTATATAAGTATCTACATTAGATTTTTTAAATATTTCTCCTACTAAGCTAGTTGTAGTTGTTTTACCATTTGTACCTGTTATTCCTATAAATATAGGATCATTAGATAGTCTATAAGCTAACTCTACTTCACCTATTATTTCTATATGTTTTGATTTTAGTTTTAATATAAAAGGTAAGTCTAATGGCACGCCTGGTGATACAACAGCCATATCTATGTCATCAACATTTTCCGGATGATATCCTAATATATATTCAACATTATCTAAATTGTCTAATTCTTTAAGTATATCGCTTAATTTTTCTTTATCTTTTATGTCATTAACTATTATACTTGCACCTAGTTTATCTAAATGTTTAATTGTTGATATACCAGTCTTTGCAAGACCTACTAATAGAATTTTTTTATTTTCTAGGTTCATTTTTCTACCCCCAAGTTTAGAATATTGCTATTATACCTATCCATGCTAATACTACAGTAGTTATCCAAAATACAAATACTACTCTAGTTTCAGGCCATCCACATTGTTCAAAATGATGATGAATTGGAGCCATTTTAAATATTCTTTTTCCTCTTAATTTGAAAGACCCTACTTGAAGTATTACAGATATAGCTTCTGCAAAGTATATTCCTCCAACTAATGGTATTAACAAAATAGAGTTTGTTAATACAGAAAATGCAACAACCGCTCCACCTAGAGCCATTGAACCTGTATCACCCATAAATACTTTTGCTGGATATGAGTTAAATCCTAAGAATCCTAAGCAGCCTCCTACTGTTGCTGCCGCTAGAACTGCTACATCTGTATTAACAGTTACTGTTGATGCAAGTAACATAAAGAATGTAGCAACTATTAAAGTTACTCCTGATGCTAATCCATCTAATCCATCAGTTAAGTTTACCGCATTAACAATACCAACTATTATAAATGTCATTATAGGAATATATAATGCTCCTAAGTTTATAACTGCATCTGTAAATGGTATTATAAGCTGTGGTGCACTAGCTGCTGATGTATATTGATAATATGATATATATAAGGCTAGAGCAAATTGAAGTACTATTTTTTGCCATGCTCTTAATCCTAGCGATCTTCTTTTCTTTATAATTATAAAATCATCTATAAATCCTACAAGACCAAATCCTACTATAGACATTAGACCTACTATCATATCTGATCCAACTTTGCTTCTAGTAAGTCCTGTTATAAGGATTGCTACTATCATTAATATCCCACCCATAGTAGGTGTTCCATTTTTTGCTAAATGTGTTTTTGGCCCATCGTCTCTAACCGTCTGACCGAATTTGAATTTTGTTAACATAGGTAAAAATATTGGTCCTAATATAACTACTATTAGAAATGAAATCAATGCTGTATAAGTAAGTTCTGTTATTCCTAACATAATATATCTCCTCTCCCTTGCTGGCTATCTCTTTAGTTTTGTTATTTACTAAGATATTCTACTATTTTTTCTAATTTCATACCTCTAGATGCTTTAACTAATACGATATCTTTTTCTTTTAATAAGTTATCTATTTTATTAATAGCATCTTCTTTTGTATCAAAATGATGTATATTTTCTTCATCAAACCCTAAATTTAAGGCTTCACTTCCTATAAATCTAGAATTACAGCCTATAGTTATTAATAAATCAGCGTTGTTTATAACACTTTCTCCTACTAATCTATGACCATACTCTGCATGCGTTCCCATTTCAAACATATCTCCAAGTATTGCAACTCTTCTATTTTTATATCTTCCTAAAATTTTTAAAGCTGCTTTCATAGAGTCTGGGCTTGCATTGTATGTATCGTTTATTATTGTTAATTTATCAGTCTTAACTATATCAAGCCTCATACCAGTCGCTTTAAAGTTTTTTAAACCTTCTTTTATTTCATCTAAAGAAAGTCCTAAACTCATACCCACTAATATAGCACCCATTGCATTATATATGTTGTGTTCACCTACTGTAGGTATAAATATTTCTTCTTTTTTATTGTTTATCATACATTCAAATGTTATACTTTCTTCATTCATCTCATAGCTACTGCAATAAATATCATTATCTTTATTAAATCCAAATGTCTTTAACTTATATTCATGATTTTTATTTTTTAATGTAGATAAAAACTTATCATCTCCATTAACTATTAATGTACTTGAAGAATCAAAATTCGATGTTATTTCCATCTTAGCTTTTAAGATTCCTTCTTGAGAGCCTAAGTTTTCTATATGAGATAATCCTATATTAGATATAACTCCTATTTGAGGGTTTACTATATTAGCTAAATATTTTATTTCGTCAAACCCAGACATACCCATCTCAATTACACCACATTCATGAGATTCATTTAAGTTAAATAATGTTAGTGGCACTCCAAGTTGGTTATTTAAATTACCTTCATTTTTTAATGTATTAAACTTTGCTGATACTGTAGCATAGATCATGTCTCTAGTAGTTGTTTTACCAACGCTACCTGTAATTCCGATATATGGTATATTAAATTTCGATTTATAATATTTTCCTATATCTCCCATAGCTATCTCTGTATCTTTAACTTCTATTAAATTTATGTCCGAACTATCTAATTTTATGCTACTACTTTCATTTTTTATAAAATTTCTGCATCCATTTTCATATGCAGATTTAATAAACTCATGCCCGTCTAAACTTTCTCCAACTATAGCTACAAATATATTTTCTTTATTTGCAGATCTGCTATCTATAATAACGCCATTTATACGGTCATTTTCGTTCCCAGATATTAGCCTGCCTTTCGTTGCAAGTACTAACTCTGATATTGTTAGACTGTTCATATTCATGCCTCCTTTAAGTCCTTTTTCTATTGTTTATATAAATTTCCAATAAAAGGCAATGTATATCCACATATACATTGCCTGCTACTAACCTTAACTTTATAATTATATACTATATTTTTGTTTTTTTGAAGGTCTTTCTAAGTATATGTTAATAAACTATTACTTTTTATTTATTTGAAATATAACATTATACTAGACCCTTCAGCTATTTTTATTCCAGGTTTTGGAAACATATCCGCAACCTTAGTTCCTTTATCTATTTCTATATCTGTGTCTAAATTTGCTTTTAACTTCGCTTCTTCCAATACTTTAGTAGCTTCTTCTATTGGTAAGTTCCTTACATCTGGAACACTCACTTGTTCTTTTTGGAATTCTTCTTTCTCTTTTTCACTATATTTTGGCTCTACCCCTAAATATTTTAAAGAGTCATTCATTATTTCTTTTACTATAGGTCCAGCTGTTGTACTACCAAATGCTTGAACTCCTGTTGGTTCATCTACTATAGCAAGAACTACTATTTGAGGATTATCACATGGAGCTACACCCATAAATGAACATATGTATTTTCCTTGAGCATATTTTCCGTCTATAACCTTTTGAGCTGTACCTGTTTTTCCACCTATTCTGTACCCTGGTATATATGCAGCCTTACCTGATCCTTCGCTTACAACAGATTCTATTATGTCCATCATCTTTTTAGATGTATCACTAGATATTACCTGTCTTACTACCTTAGGAGGGATTTCATCCACTATATTCGCTTGATTATCTGTATATGCTTTTACTACTCTTGGTGCCATTAAGTTTCCATCATTTGCTATTGATGATATTGCACTTATAAGTTGTATCGGTGTTACTGATATTGACTGACCAAAAGATATTGTAGCAAGTTCTACTGGCCCTACATTTTTTTCATTATATAAAATACCTTTAGCTTCTCCAGGTAAATCTACACCTGTCTTATCCATAAATCCAAAAGCTTCTATGTAATCATACATCTTTGCAACTCCAAGTCTACTTCCTACTTCTACAAAGACTGGGTTACATGAATTTTGAACACCTTGTTTAAATAATTGTGGTCCATGAGGTCTATAATGTCTCCAACATTTTATTTTTCGACCTCCTACAGTTACGCTTCCTGTACAAGTGAATTTTTCATTATCTTTAATTACATTTTCTTCTAATCCAGCAGATGATGTAATTAATTTAAAAGTTGACCCCGGTTCATATGTATCACTTACTACTGGATTTCTCCACATTTGATAATATCCTTTTAATTTATCTTTGTCCTCATATTTATCTAATTCTTCTTGATAATATGGGTACATTGGAGTTCTTGGGTCGTTAGGATTGTAGTCTGGTTTTGATGCTAAAGACAATATATCCCCTGTCTTTGGATCCATTGTAACTACACTAACTCTTTTCGCATTATTAAGTTCATATGCTTTTTGAACTGCTTTTTCTGTATAATGTTGTATTACCTCATCTATTGTTGTAACTAATCCATCCCCTTGAGTTGGCTCAAAATATTTTTCCATACCTCTTGGTATTTCTCTTCCTGATGCATCAGTACTTACTATTAGTTTTCCAGATTTTCCTTTTAAGTGTTTGTCATATTTCATTTCAATCCCAGCTATACCTTGAGAATCTGAAGATGTATGTCCTAATACATAAGGTGCAAAGTTTCCATATGGATAATATCTTTGATTATCCTCAGCAACCCATATACCTGAAATTTTAGCTTCTCTTATTTTAGTTGCTTTATCATCATCTATCCATCTTTCTATTTTAACCAATGCCATATTTTTTTTACTTACAAGTTTTTGAATATCCTTTTGTTCTTTACCTAATATTTGTGAAACTTTCTTTGCAGCTTCATCCTTATCTTTAACCTCTACAGGCTTGCACCATACAGTATATTTAGTAACACTTACTGCAAGTTCTTTCATGTTCTTATCATATATAGTTCCTCTTTTAGGCTCTATAGGGATTTCTCTTGTTTGTTGGTCTGTAGCTTTAGTACTTAGCCAGTCACCCTTTATTAATTGAAGATATCCAGTTCTAAACGTAAGGCCTAAAAACAAAGCACAAGCTAATACAAGAACCATTACTAATCTTTTTTTGCTTACTCCTTTTATCTTTTTGTTCAATTTTTTCCCCCCCTTACTTTTCAACTTCTATATATCTTGTTTGACTCTTTGTAGGATAGTCCATACCAAGTTCTTCTTTAGCTTTTTTTTCTATTTCTTGTATAGATTTATCAGTATCTACTTTTGCCTTTAATTCCTCTAACCTAACTTGTTCTTTACGCAAATCTTGCTTTAAATAATGAATATCATACTTAAGGTCAGATACAACTGTATAGCCACACATACTTCCTATCAGAATGCCTACTATAGAAATAGATATTAAAGATATAAATATTTTCTTTTTAAATTTTACATTTCGCTTCTTTTTATGCTTATTCTTTTTTCCTTTTTTATATTCATTCATGTTTTTTATTTTTTTATTTTTTTTCATATATGCCACCTTCACACTTTATTAAATCTCTATATTATATTTGTGATTTGTTATCAACCTTCCTTTAAACTTTCATCGTAAAATTAATACACTAAATAACATTTTTTTTATTTTTTTGTGTTATTACCTGTATCTTTTAATAAATTAATAGATAATTTTTCTGTAAAAAAACCACTCTAATTAATATAACTAAAGTTATAAGCACATAAAAAGGACAGATTAATTCCAAAAATTAATCTGTCCTTTTTATTAAATAACATATCTATATATATTACTCTATAACTTCTATTTTGTCTCCTGGTCTTATCTCTCCAGCTTTTAAAATTTTAGTAAATATTCCTTCTCTAGGCATTACACAATCTCCAACTTGAGATTTTATAGCACAACCTGCATGGCATTTTTTCCCGATTTGAGTAACTTCTTGAATAGTCTCACCTATTTTCAATTTAGTTCCTACAGGCAATTTGTATAAGATTATATCTTTAGTAGTTATATTTTCTGCAAATTTTCCACTACTTAAATCATCAACACCCATTGCTCTTATCTTATCTATACTTTCGTCACCTAATAAGCTTACTTGTCTATGCCAGTCTCCTGCATGAGCATCTCCTACTAAACCATGGTTTTCTTTAAAGAAACCTACTTCTATTGGAGTTTTTATAACTCCTTTTTCTTTACTTATATTAATTGCTATTACTACTCCTGTTTTATTCATATATGAACAACCTCACCTATCTTGTCAAATTCATAGCCACCAAGTTTTTCAACTTCACTCTTAAACTCTTCACTTTTTAATATATCTATAAATTTTTTAATTTTCTTCTCTTTTAAATTTTCTTCTCTAATTAAGAAATCATAACTTTCATATCCTACAGAAACAAAATCTAAATCCATAGCCTTAGCAACAGACATTACTCCAAGACCAGTATCTGCACTTTCACTCTTAACTGTAACTGCTACTGCCATATGAGTATTCATTTCTCTTTCATACCCAATAACTTCATCTACGCATATGTTTAGTTTATTTAAATTATAATCTAGTAAAAGTCTAGTTCCTGCACCTCTTTGTCTATTTATATAACCAACATCTTTTCTTAGCAAATCTTCAAATTTTTGTATATTCTTAGGATTTTCCTTTTGAACTATAAATCCTTGCAGTCTTCTAAGCCCTTTTATTAAAGCCATTTTTTCATCTTTAAAATACTTTTTAACATAACTTATGTTATATTCTCCAGTATTGATATCTAATAAATGTATTGGGGCAATATGAGCTTCATCTCTTTTAATTGCCATAATCCCACCCATACTACCAACATGACCTGAAGATAAATTCATTTTATTTGCCAAAATATCCATGACTATATCATGACTTCCTATAGAAACTAATGAGTTTTTTATTTCATTCATAGGTTTTAAAATTTTAACTTTTACAGTACTTCCCGCTTCTATTCCTTCACAATTTCTAGGTATTTCTAGAAGTCCATCGGCTTTAACTAAACTCATAGTAACTCCTGCACCTCTAGTTAGGGGTGTAGCTACTAATTTTTCATTTATATAGCCTAAGTTAACTCTAACTATCTCTTTGTGTTTTAACGATGAAACTAATCGCTTAGAAAGTATCGCATCATAAGTATCTTCTTGTTCTTTATCTAATCCACTCAATTTTAATATTATTCTTTTAGCAATTTCTTCAAACACTATGTACGCTGAAACCGGATATCCAGGTATTCCAACTACAGGCTTATTATTTACTATTCCAAGTATAGTTGGTTTTCCAGGCTTTAAAGCTATTCCATGAACTACAACTTCTCCAATTTCTCTTATAACTTTAACTATAAAATCTTTGCTTCCTGCTGAAGTTCCTGCGTTTACTACTACTAAATCGCTATTTTTACTAGCCTCATCTATAGTAGTTTTTAATTTTTCATAATCATCTCTTTGTGGTGAATATCTATTTGAAATTCCACCATACTTATTTACTAAATTTTCAAAAACCCTAGAATTAGTATCTAAAATTTTACCTTTTTCAAGTTCATCTATATTTTCTATTATTTCACTACCTGTAGGTATTATAGAAACTATAGGTTTTTTAAATACTTTTACTTTTGAAATTCCTCCACTAATAAGAGCACCTATGTCTATCGGGCGTATTTTATGATTAGAAGGCAATATCATCTCTCCTGCTACAATATCCTCACCAATAGGTCTTATGTGTTGCCAAGGGTATGCAGGTGCTATTATTTGAACTTTATCATTTTCAAGTTCCATAACATCTTCAATCATTATTACGCCATTATAATCATCATTTATTACATTCCCAGTATTAACATAAATAAAATCTTTATTTAATTCTAATATTTTAGGATTTACTTCACTTGCTCCCATCGTATTTTGTGAAATAACTGCAATTCCATCCATTGCAGCACTATTATAATGAGGTGAAGAGTTTTTAGCAAAAATGCATTCAATAGTTACTCTATCTAAACAATCATAAACATCTATTTCTTCATAAGAATTATTTTCAAAGTTTATCTTTTCAAAATAACTATCTATAGCTTCATCTAAATCAATATTTGATATATATATGTTTCTATCTTCTTTTTTCATAGCGCTCCCCTTATAATAAATGAACTTTTACTTCTTGTTCTTTATATAGACCTTCACAATTTTCATCTATAATCACATATCCACAAGATTTTGATAGTAATGTTATCATGGAAGATTTTCCAAACATAGGTCTAGCATAATACTTATTATCAACTTCTTCTAAGCTTACCATTTGATAAGTTCTTTTTCCTGGTGAAGAATGTAAATTTTTATCTATTATTGCACTAACAGTATATTTACTTATATTAATATCTAGTATTTCATTAACTAAATAATCTATAAATATCTTAAAAACTATTATGGCCGATACAGGATGCCCCGGAAGACCTATGACAGGTTTATTTTGACATTCTCCTATTATAGTTGGTTTACCTGGTTTTAGAGAAATTCCATGAACTAAAACACCTTGTCCATCAAATGAATTTATTACATCATAAGTATAGTCTTTAGTTCCAACAGAGCTACCTCCTGAAATCAATACTATATCACTACTATCTATTCCATTTAAAACTTCATCTCTTAATAAATCATATTTATCTTTAACTATAGTTCTTTTTACAACACTTCCACCTAATTTTTGTATAAGTGAATGAAGTGCATATCCATTTATATCTCTAATTTTTCCAAACTCTAACTTTTCATCTAAATCTATAATTTCATCTCCACTAGATATTATAGTGAATTTTATAGGCTTATAAATCTCTACTTCATTCACACCAAGTGCTGCTAAAACACCTATATCTTGAGAAGTTATTTTTGTTCCTTTACTTAATACTTTTTCGTTTTCTTTAATATCATCACCTTTATAAACCACATTTTCTCCAGTTGATATAGGCTTATGAATTGCAATAGTATTTTCATCTAGTTTTTCAACATGTTCTATCATAATAACGCAATCACTGCTTTTAGGAATCATTCCTCCTGTTGGGACATATATGCACTGACCATTTTCTATATCAATGTTTACATCTTCTCCCATTCTAACTTCTCCTAAAACATCTAAAAAAGAAGGCATAAAATCACTACAACCATGGCTATCTTTGCTTTTTATAGCATATCCATCAACAGTTGAACGATTAAATTCAGGGACATTAATTTGAGATATTATATCTTTACTTAAAACTTTTTCATAAGAATCTAAAATGCTTACTTTTTCGGTTTCTATTTTTATATTTTTAAAATTCTTAACTAAAACATCTTTAACTTCATCAACAGACATTACATTAAAAAAGTCCATTTAATTTCCCTCCTGTTTATCTAAAAAAATCACATTATCACATAAAGATTTTATTTGTTCTTTATCGTGAGAAACTAATATAATTGTATTATTTTCATTAGTATTATAATTAACAATAATCTTTTCAATAATTTTTTTATAATCACAATCTATATTTGAGGTTGCCTCATCTAACAGCAATACTTTTGGCTTAAATATTAAAGCTCTGGCTAATGCAACTTTTTGCTGCTCTCCTCCAGATAATTTAGTAGCTTTTTTATCTTTTAAATTTTCTATTTCTAAAAGTTTTAATATTTTTTCAATTTCGTTTTTTTTATCTTCTTTTTTAATTTTTCTAAGACTTAATGGATAAGATAAATTTTTATAAACTACACTATTTAAAAGCCTTGGTTTTTGAAAAACCAAAGTTATTTTTTTTATAATTTCATTGTTTAATTCTTTATCATTATAGTAAACTTTCCCACTAAAATTTTTATCAATTCCACTTATTATATTTAATAAAGTACTTTTGCCACATCCATTTTCTCCAACTATTCCAGTTATCTCATTTTTTTTAATTTTTAAGTATGGTATATCTAATATCAACTTATCTTTATAGTATTTTTTTAAATTTTTTATCTCTATATTCATACTTAATCCTCCATACTATAAGTATAAGTTATGTTATTGATAATAAATGATATCAAAAGTAAAACTATCCCCAAAGCTATTGCCATAGAATAGTCTCCCATAGAATTATACATAGCTATAGATGTCGTCATAACTCTTGTGCATCCTTTTATATTACCACCAACAACCATAACTGCCCCAACTTCTGAAATCGCTCTTGAAAATGCAGTTATAATATTCATCAACATATCTTCTTTTAGTTCCTTAATAACAAGGATTACAATTTGTAATTTATTAGCTCCAAGTGTTATTCCCATCTCTTTTATATCCTTCCCCCTAGATTTACTAAGGTTATATGTAAGACCTAAAATTAAAGGTGAAATTAAAACACTTTGAGCTATTATCATTACATAAGGTGTATACATCAGATTTAAAAAACCTAGTGGCCCATTTCTAGTTAGTATTATAGAAATTACAAGACCAACTATTACAGATGGAATACTCATAAATGTATATACTAATCTAGAAAATAATGCTTTAAATTTAAAGTCATTTATACCACTGTATACACCTAAAGGAATCATAATTATAGAAGATATAAAAGTAGCAATACATGAAACTTTTAAAGATAAAAATATTATATCGTATAAATTTTTATCAAAACTTAATAATAGCTCAATACTATTTTTAAATCCTTCTATTATATAATCCATATAAATCTCCTATTTAGCATTTGGGTTGAATAATGATTGTCCGTACTCTGCTTTTTTAAACTCACTTATATCCTTTTGAGTTTTGTCGTTTAATATCCAATCTTCAAACTTTTTAGCATCTTTAGAATTTATATTTTTAAATTTATCTGGGTTAACACACATTACTCCATATTGATTCTTTAAATTTTTATCATTTTCAACAACTACGTCTAAGTTTAATTTGTCTTTCATAGCTAAGAAAGTTCCTCTATCTGTTATAGTGTATGCTTGTTTTTCACTAGCCATTTTTAATACTTCACCCATTCCAGACCCTGCTTCAACATACCAGTCTCCCTCTGGTTTTAACTCAACACTTTTCCATAATTTAAGCTCTTTTTTATTTGTTCCTGAATCATCCCCTCTTGATATGAACATACCCTTATCTTCATATATTTTCTTTAAAGCGTCTTCAGTTTTATTTTCCCCTTTAATATCTTTTAATTTTAATGGATCATTTTTAGGTCCAACTATTACAAAATCATTGTACATTACATCATGTCTTTCTTTAGCAAATCCATCTTTAACAAATTTTTCTTCAGATTTAGTATCATGAACTAACAATACATCTGCTTCCCCTTTTTCTCCCATTTCTATTGCTTTACCAGTTCCAACTGCTATAGTTTTAACTTCAACATTAGTTTCTTTAGTAAACTTTGGTAGTAAATCATCTAAAAGACCACTATCTTGAGTACTAGTTGTAGTTGCTAATATTAAATTAGAACTTGGTTTTGTTTCTTTAGTTGCTTGTTTTTCATTTTTATTTGTACAAGCTGTAATCGATGTAGCTGTTAAAAGTGCTAACGTTAAAATACCTATCTTTCTTTTTAATTTCATAATATTTCTCCCTTTATTTAAATATATTTATTGTAGACATTTAATCTGTTACCTCTAGCAAATCCAATTATTTCAATGTTTAGTTTTTTACCCATATCTATTGCTAGATTTGTAGGAGCAGATCTTGAGATTATACATCCAATTCCAAGTTTTGCGCATTTTAAAACTATTTCAGAAGTAATTCTTCCGCTAGTTATCACTATTTTGTTTTCTATATTTATATTGTCTATTAAACAATTTCCAATTATCTTATCAAGTGCATTATGTCTTCCTATATCTTCTTCAAAATATAATATTTCATCATTATCTATTAACCCTACGCTATGTACACCACCAGTTTCAAAAAATAGTTCAGACTTTTTATTAAATATTTTCATTATTTCTAGTATTTTTTCATAATCTAAATCCATCTTATTATCGTTTTTCTTACATTTTAAAGAATCTATAACATTGTAAAATATACTTCCTTTTCCACATCCAGTAGTTATAGTTCTTTTGCCATATAGGTTTTCTACGAATTTATTTATATTGTATAATTTAACATGTGCATATCCTTTTTCTTCATCAATTCGTATATTTTCAATATCATCCATAGACTTTATAATACCTTCTGAATGTAGAAATCCTATGACTAAATTTTTCAAAGATTTTGGAGAGCATAGCAATGTTATAAAATCATTTCCATTTAAAAACAACGTAAACGGATATTCTGTTACTACTATATCTTCTTCTTGAAATACTTCTTCATCTTTATATTTTTCTATAATATATTTTTTAGTAATATCCATTTTTTTCACATCCTCTACATATTTATACAATATATTTTGATAAAATCCTCTTTATTTCCTCAAAATAAAATATTATATACTTATATAAAAAAATAATTATATCTTTATATATTCATTTAAATAAGCCTACTTTTAATAGTAGTAGTGCTTAAAGCACTACTACTATTTTTCACTTATTTTAATTTTTCAACTTTTATAGCACATAACTTTAAATCTGGTATTTTACATATTTCATCTAATGTTGTATTACTTAAATAATTTGCTGCTCCATCTGCAAAGTGGAAAGGCATAAAGAATATGTCTTCTTCTACTATGTCTGTTATTTTAGCAGTAGTTTCTATTTCTCCTCTTCTTGAAGAAATTTTTAATCTTTCTCCATCAGCTATTTTTAATTTTCTAGCTGTATTTGGATTTATTTCTATAAATGACTTACCGCTTAATTCGTTTAATTCATCAACCTTACCAGTCATAGTTCTTGAATGGTAGTGATATAGTACCCTTCCATTTATAAGTAAGTATGGATAATCACTATTTATTTCTTCATAACTTTTTATATAATCTGTAGGTACGAAAGTTCCTTTTCCTTTAATTGGCTTATCAGCATGAAGATATTTAGTTCCTTCATGGTCTTTAGTTGGACAAGGCCATTGTAATGTTTTCTTTTCTAATCTTTCGTAACTTATCCCACCATATTGAGGTGTAAGTCTAGCTATTTCATCAAATATATCTGATGGCGAATCGTATTCTACATCATACCCTAATTTGTTCATGATTTCAGTAAGTATAACCCAGTCAGGCTTAGAATTACCTATTGGCTCTACTGCTTTTCTAACCCTTTGAATTCTTCTTTCAGTATTTGAAAACGTCCCATCTTTTTCTGCAAATGATGCACCTGGTAAAACTACATCTGCAAGTTGAGCTGTTTCTGTTAAGAATAAATCTTGAACAACTAGGCAGTCTATAGTTTCTAGTGCATGTTTTATATGATTAGTATCTGGGTCTGTTATCATTGGGTTTTCTCCCATTATATATAAGAATTTTATCTTTTCTTCTTCTATTTCATGCATTATTTCAGGTATAGTTAAACCATCTTCTCTGCTTAAGCTAACATTCCACTCTTTTTCATATTTTTCTATTACTTCATCAGTGTATTTTTGATATCCAGTTAATACGTTTGGAAGTCCACCCATATCACAAGCACCTTGAACATTATTTTGCCCTCTTAATGGATTTACTCCTGCAAATTCTTTACCTATATTACCACAAAGTAATGCTAAGTTTGAAACAGCTATAACATTATGAGTACCATTACTATGTTGAGTTATTCCCATACAATAATAAATAGCTGCTTTATCTGAAGTTGCATATATTCTTGCAGCTTTTCTTATATCATCAGCACTAACTCCACATATTTGTGATGCTTTTTCTGGAGTATAATCTTTAACTAATTCAACTAAAGCTTCATAATTTTCAGTATGTTCTTTTATGTATTTCATATCTTGAAGATTTTCATTTATTATTACGTTCATCATAGAATTTAAAAGAGCTATATTTGATGCAGGATTTAATTGGAAATAAACATCTGCATATTCTGCTAACTCTATTCTTCTAGGGTCTGCCACTATAAGTTTTGCACCCTTTTCTATAGCCATTTTCATCTTTGCACCTATTACTGGGTGGTTTTCTGTTGTGTTTGAACCTATTACAAAAATTACATCATTATTTTCTGTTTCATCTATACTATTTGTCATAGCACCGCTACCTAATGTAGTTGCAAGACCTGCAACTGTAGACGAATGTCATAAACGTGCGCAGTGGTCAATGTTGTTGTTGTTCATAGCCACTCTAACCATCTTTTGGAATAAGAAGTTTTCTTCATTAGTACATCTTGCTGAAGTTAAACCTGCAAAAGCACTATCTCCATGTTTTTCTTTTATAGAATTAAATTTAGTTGCTATAAAATCATAAGCTTCTTCCCAAGTAGCTTCTTCAAAGTTTCCATTTTTCTTTATTAATGGAGTTTTCAGTCTCTCAGGATGATTTACAAATTTATATCCAAATTTACCTTTAACGCATAATAATCCCTTGTTAGAATCACCATTAGCTGGATCTACTCCAACAATAACATTATTTTTAACTTTTAAGTCAAATTGACATCCTACCCCACAATAAGGACAAGTTGTTCTAACTTTTTTTGTATTATAAAACTCACCTTTTTTAGGTGTTAATGCTCCTACTGGGCAAACTGAAACACAGTTTCCACACGAAACACACTCAGGCTTTCCTATCTTTTCTATAAGTTCATCTCTTCTGTCTATTTGATATCCTCTTAAGTCACACTCTATACCATGTGTACTTTGAAGTTCTTCACAAACTCTAAAACACTTTTTACATTTAATACATTTATTTGGGTCATATATAAATAAAGGATTGCTGTCATCGATTGGCAATAATTCTTTTTTAGATGATTCACTTTGGACTCTTTGTTTGTCTATTGAATAAGAATATTCATTTGAATAATCTTGTAATTTACAATTACCTGTTCTTATACAAGTCGTACATTCAAGTGCATGGTCACACATAATATTTTCTAAAACTTTAGCTCTTGAACTTCTTACTTTTTTACTATTAGTATTTATTTTCATACCTTCTTCAACTTTTGTTGAACAAGCGTGAACTAATTCATCTTCAACTTCTACTACACAAATCCCACAATAAGCGTGTGGAACTAATCTTTCATCATAACAAAAATTTGGTATTTCTATATCTATGTCTTTACAAGCTTCAAGTATAGTTAAATTTTCTTTTACTTGAAGTTTTGCACCATTAACTTTGATGTTTAACACTTAAATCACTCCTAAAGTATTGTTTTTGATATTGAATCTTAAAGTCTTGAATTTTGTATACAGTTTTTAAATTTTGTAGTATACTCTCTTTTATATTAGATTTTATTTCACAAATATAAAATATCATAATATAGGAGCTAATACAATGAGTTTTATTAATATATTCATAAATGATAGCAACGTTAAAATCGACAATAACAATACAATTCTTGAAATTGCAAAATCTTTAGACATAGATGTACCTCATATATGTAGTTTAAGATTTAAAGATATAAATATAGACGAATGTGCGTCATGTGGGGTATGTAAAGTAGATACTAACTTAGGTTTACTTAACTCATGTTCTTCTTACCCAGTTGAAAACATGAAAATATACACTCATTCTAAAAAAGCTAAAACTGCTCGTAAACAAGCTATAGAAAAAATATTAGAAACACATCCACAAGATTGTTTATTATGTGAAAAGCACAATGATTGTGCCCTACAGTCTATAGCAGCTGACTGTGGAGTGAGAGATTTAAATGTAGTTAAACCAAAATTAAGATATGAAATAGATAATTCTAGTAAATCAATAGTTAGAGATCCTGAAAAATGTATACTTTGCAGAAAGTGTGAAGTTATGTGTAATAAAGTCCAAACTGTTAATTTATTAACAGAGATAGATAACGGCTATAAAAAAGTTATAAGTTCAACTGAAAAAGACTTAGAAAAAACATCTTGTACATACTGTGGTCAATGTGTTGCAGTATGCCCAACCGGTGCATTAACAGAAGTTAACAACATAAAAAATGTATGGGATGCTATTGATGATGATAATAAAAAGGTGGTTGTTCAAATAGCTCCTGCAGTTAGAGTTGCTCTTGGAGAAGAATTTGGTATGGAAATTGGTTCTATAGTTACTGGTAAAATAGTTACTGCACTAAGAAAATTAGGATTTGACATGGTCTTTGATACTGATTTTGCAGCTGACTTAACTATAATGGAAGAAGCAAATGAATTTATAGACAGATTACAATCTGGTGAAAACTTACCGATACTTACAAGCTGTTGCCCTGCATGGGTAAAATTTATAGAACACCAAAAGCCAGAACTTTTAAATCATCCATCATCTTGTAAATCTCCACAACAAATGTTTGGAGCAATAGCAAAATCATATCTTCCTAAAAAGCTTAATACAAAACCAGAAGATATGTATGTAGTAGCAGTTATGCCTTGTGTTGCTAAAAAATTCGAAGCATCTCGTGAAGAATTATCAGTTGACAATATTCAAGATGTTGACACAGTAATAACTACTAGAGAATTAGCAAGAATGATAAAAGAAGCAGGTATAAACTTTAATAATTTAGAAGAAGATGATTTTGATCATCCACTAGGAGAATCTAGCGGAGCATCTGTAATATTTGGTACTACTGGTGGAGTTTTAGAAGCTGCTCTTCGTACTGCTTATGAATGGATAACTAAAGATACTTTAGAAAAAGTTGAATTTAAAGAGTTAAGAGGAATAAAAGGTATAAAAGAAGCTACTCTAAATATAAACTCAATTGATGTAAATGTCGCAGTTGTATGTGGATTAGGAAATGCAAGAAATGTATTAGAACAAATAGAAAATGGTACTTGTAAATACCATATAATCGAAGTTATGGCGTGTCCTGGTGGATGTGTTGGCGGTGGCGGTCAACCTTATCATAATGGTGATTTTGATATAATAAAAAAACGTGCTCAAGGGTTATACAAAATAGATAAAAATAAACCTTTACGTAAATCACATGAAAATCCATCGATAATAAAATTATATGATGAATATTTAGAATCTCCAGGTGCTCATAAGGCCCATCATATACTTCATACTCATTTTGTAAAAAGACAAAAATAATAAATTATATATTTATTTTATATTTAATAAATTTAGGCTCTTGGAAATATTCCAAGAGCCTTTTGTAATACTATAAATATAAATCTCTTTTACCTTGTTTTAAAGAAGCTATATTATTAATTACTATATTTTTTGTATTTTCATTTTCTATTTTATTTATTTCCTTAGCAATAAATTCTTCTCCCATTAATTTTAATTCTTCATCACCATAATCTAATAAGAATTCCATTAATGTTGTAAGCGCATTTGGAGTACAAACATTATGTATTTCTCCACTTTTAGCTAATTTCATAAATCTGTCTCCAGTTCTTCCCATTCTGTAGCATGCAGTACAGTAACTAGGAATATAACCGTCCTTTATAAGAGATTTTAAAACCTCTATTGGAGTTCTATGATCTTCTAGCTTAAACTGGTCAACTTCTTTTCCATCTTGTTCTTCTTTGTATCCACCAACACCTGTTATAGAACCAGCACTAACCTGAGATACTCCATATTTTAATAGTTCGCGTCTCATAGTTTCACTTTCACGAGTAGACATTATTATACCTGTGAAAGGTACTGCTAAACGAGTTATAGCAACTATTTTTTTAAACATATCATCGTCAACTAAATGAGGGAAATCTTTTAAATCCATACCCTCAGCTTTTTTTAATCTAGGGAATGATATAGTATGGAAACCTACTCCAAATTTTTCTTCAAGGTGAGCATTATGCATCATAAGCCCAAGTACCTCAAATTTAGGATCAGCTAATCCAAATAATACACCAGCTCCAACATCATCTACACCAGCTTCCATAGCTCTATCAAAAGCTGTTAAGTGATAATCATAGTTATTTTTTACACATTTACCATGTACTTTAGTAAATGTAGGTTGATGATAAGTTTCTTGGAATAATATATATGTACCAATTCCTTTATTTTTTAATTTTTTATAGTTTTCAACTGTAGTTGCTGCAATATTTACATTTATTCTTCTTATACTTGAATTTTCACTACATGTAGAGTAAATAGCATCTATAGAATCCAGTATATATTCAATAGAACAATTAACAGGGTCTTCTCCAGCTTCTAGTGCAAGTCTTTTATGACCCATTTTTTCAAGTATAATTACTTCTTCTTTTATCTCGTCCATCGTAAGTTTTCTTCTTTTAAACTTGTTACATTTTTTATACCCACAGTACTCGCATTCATTAACACAGTAATTAGATACGTATAAAGGAGCAAATACCACTATTCTATTTCCATAAATTTCGTTTTTTATTCTTCCAGCTATTTCATACAACTTGCTCAATTGATTTTTATCACTAATTTCAAGAAGTGTTGCTATATCCTTGTAGTCTAATTGTTCTCTATTTAAAGCTTTATCTAATACCTTTTCTATATCTTTATCTGTAGCATTTTTAGCTTCCTCTAATAAGGAATTAATAAGTTCATGATTTATGAACATTTAAATACGCCTCCATTCAATATTATCGCCTCTTGAGTAATCAACTAAAAGGCCTAGTTGTTTTATACTAGCTTCCAAACTTTTATGATATTCACATGCTTCTTCACCAGCTGAGAGTTTATTATCATAAAGAGAATAATCTTTTCTAAATTCATGTGGAGAAAGATTTGGCATAATAACATTACATCCTGCTAATAGCCCTAGATTCCTTCCATTTTCACTTATTGATGCAAGTGCTGTTGTAGCGGGTAATAAACACTTTGGTAATAAAAGTCTAGTAAGTGCCAGAATTATGATACTTTTATCTAAATCACCATGAGGAAAATCTTTAAATTTAGTATCATGATGAGGTATAAAAGGACCTATCCCTACCATATGAGGATTTAATTCTTTTAGATACATCAAATCACGAACAACATCCCAATTAGTTTGAAAAGGTGATCCAACCATAAAACCAGCACCCACTTGATAACCTATTTCTTTTAAATTCTTTAGACAATCTTTTCGATTTTCAAGACTTAAGTTTTCTGGATGCAATTTTTTATAATGACAATCAGTAGATGTTTCATGTCTTAATAAAAATCTATCAGCTCCACTTAAAAAGTATCTTTCATATGAATTATAGTTTTTTTCACCAATAGACAACGTTATAGCACAATCTGGATATTTTGATTTTATACTAGATATAATATTACACATTATATCATCATTTAAAAATGGGTCTTCTCCACCTTGTAATACAAAGGTTCTGTATCCAATTTCATATCCTATGTCACAACTCTTTAAAATTTCTTTTTCTGTTAATCTATATCTATTTATATTTTTATTTGAACATCTTATACCACAATAGTAACAATCATTTTTACAATAATTTGAAATTTCTATAAGACCTCTTAAAAAAACTTTATTTTCATAATATTTATATCTTGTGTCTCTTGCTTTTTCAAAGAGATAATCTTTATCTTCTTGTTTAGATATGTTTTCTATTATATGTAGTAGTTCATCAAAAGATAGAGAATTATTTATGTATAGTTTGTTAATCAAATCTTTAATATTCATCATAATTTAAACGGCTCCAAAGTTCTATCTAATATTCCTTTAGTATAGGCTATTAACACTCCATAGTTTACAATAGGAACATTTAAAGATTTAGATTTTTCTATTCTTGAAAGCATTGCATTTCTATTCATCATACATGCACCACAGTGAACAACAAGTGCGTACTGAGTTATGTCTTCTGTAAAAGTTGTTCCTGATGTAAATTCAAATATTATATCTTTTCCACTTCTTTGTCTTATTAAGTTTGGAATTTTAAATTTACCGATATCATCGCTTTGTCTGTGATGAGTACAGCCTTCAGCTATAAGAATCTTATCTCCATCTTTTAATTTATCAAGATAATAAGCGCCCTTTATAAGTTCATCTAGATCACCTTTTTGTCTAGCAAACAATATAGAAAAAGAAGTTAATAATATGTCTTTTGGAACATCTTTATTAACACTTTCAAAAACTTGAGAATCTGTTATAACAATACTTGGCTTTTTATTAAGGCTCTCTAAAGTATCTTTTAATTCATCTTCTTTAACAACTATTGCAGTTGAACCATTATCTAATATATCTCTTATCACTTGTTGTTGAGGAAGAATCAACCTTCCTTTAGGAGCAGCCTTATCTATAGGTACTACAAGTACCACAAAGTCTTTTGGTTTTATTAGGTCTGAAACTAATTTTAAATCATTACTACTTTGTGGCATAACATTTATAATTTCTTTTTTTAATTCTTCTATTCCAGTTTTATCCTTAGAAGATACACATATCATAGGTGCATTAATTTTATTTTTAACATTTTCTATTATTTTAGATTTATCAGAAATTTTATCAACTTTATTTAAAACTAAAATATATGGTATTTTTTTTAATTTTAATTTTTCAGTTAAAATTAAATCCTCTTCACAAATTCCTATGCTACTATCTATGACAATCAGTGCTATGTCTGTTTTATCAAGAACATCCATACTTTTATTTATGCGAAGTTTTCCAAGTTCTCCTACATCATCTAATCCAGCTGTATCTATAAGAACGCATGGCCCTATTGGAAGTATTTCCATTGGTCTAAATACAGGGTCTGTAGTTGTTCCTAAGACATCTGATACTATTGCAGCTTCTTGATTTGTTATAGCATTTATTACACTAGATTTACCAGCATTTCTTTTACCAAATATTCCTATGTGAACTCTTACTGATTGTGGAGTAGAGTTTAAACTCATAGTAACGCCTCCTAAAATTTAAATTCGCCTGATTTCCCACCAGTTTTTTCTATTAAATGAGTATTACTTATAACCATTTTTTTATCTATTGCTTTACACATATCATAAATAGTAAGTGCTGCTATAGAACAAGCTGTTAGTGCTTCCATTTCTACACCTGTTTTCCCAAGTGATTTACATGTTGCATATATTTTTATTGATGAAGTTTCATAGTCCGTTTCAAAATCCAAATCGCATCCAACTAAATTAATTTGATGGCACATAGGTATGTTTAATGATGTATTTTTCGCTCCCATTATACCTGCTACTTGAGCTACAGATAAAACATCACCTTTTTTTATTTGTCCTTGTTTTATTTTATCTAAAACTTCTTCACTCATTGTAATTGTTGATGTTGCTATTGCAACTCTTTTAGTATCGTCTTTTTCACTTATATCTACCATTTTTGCATAGCCTTTTTCATTTATGTGGGTTAACATTTTTTGCCTCCAGTTTTTATATGTATACATATAATTATATACTATTTTTGTATTTTAGTAGCACATTCTGTCGCTTGTCCACTTAAAATTTCTATACCATGAGGTAGGATATCAATAACAAAATTAAGATTTTCTATTGCACCTTTAGGGCTACCTGGTAAATTTATTATTATAGAGTTGTTTCTTATTCCACTTACACCCCTACTTAAGATTGCTCTTTTAGTAATTTTAGATGATTCCATTCTCATATATTCGCTAATTCCTGGAATTTCTCTTTCTATAACTTCTTTTGTTGCTTCTGGAGTTATATCTCTCTTTGAGAAACCTGTTCCTCCATTAGTAATTATTAAATCTGCTATGTTATTATCACAAATTTTTATAATTTCATCTTTTAGCATATCTTTTTCATCTTTTATTAATTTATATGAAACGACTTCATATAGGTTTGTATTATTAAAAAATTCTACTAATGTTTTTCCTGTTACATCTTCTCTTTTACCTTCATAGCCTTTATCGCTAAGAGTTATAATTGATACTTTAAACATTTGAATGTCTCCTTTAAATATTTTTTATATAAAAATTAACATCTCCTTGATAGATAATATATCACAACAGATATTAGTTAACAAGTTTTGGGAAAGTTTGATTACGTTTGCATTTAAATATAATTTTATATGCAATACAAAATAGCTATAACACCAAAATAAGATTAATTTTAATGTTATAGCTATTTTTATTTTATACTATATTCTCTTTGCAACTCTTAACTTTGCACTTCTACTTCTTGGATTAACTTCTATTTCCTCATCAGTTGGTAATATTGGTTTTCTACTTATAACTTTTACAAGAGATTCTTTATCACACTGACATATAGGTAAGCTTGAAGGACATACACAGTCTAGTGCTAAATGTCTAAATGCATTTTTTACTATTCTATCTTCTAAAGAGTGGAATGTTATTATGCATATTCTTCCGTCTTCATTCATTATAGATACTGCATCTTCAATCATATTAGTTATTACACCAAGTTCATTGTTTACTTCTATTCTTATAGCTTGGAATGTTCTCTTTGCTGGATGTGGACCATCCATTCTAGCTTTTTTAGGAACAGCCTTCTTAATTACATCTACAAGTTCTCCAGTAGTTTCTATTGGCTTTTCAGCTCTTAATTCTACTATAAACTTAGCTATACGTTTAGCCCAGTTATCTTCACCGTAGTCTTTTATTATTTTAGCTAGTTCTTCTTCACTATATGTATTTACTACATCATATGCAGAAAATTCACATCTTACATCCATTCTCATATCAAGAGGTGCATCTTGCATATATGAAAATCCTCTTTCAGCTTCATCTAATTGATGAGATGATACACCTAAATCTGCAAGTACTCCATCTATTTTATAAACACCTATATTAGCTAATTCTTCTTTTATATTTTCGAAATTACTATGAACAAACTTAACTCTATCGCTATATTCACTTAATCTTTCTTTAGCAGTTTCTATAGCATTTTTATCTTGATCAAAGCCTATAAATAATCCTTTTTCTGAAAGTCTTTTTACTATTTCCTTAGAGTGTCCTGCTCCACCCATTGTACAGTCTACATATACGCCATCTGGCTTTATGTCTAAATTATCTATGCACTCATTTAAAAGTACGGATACGTGATGAAATTCCATTTTGTTTTCTCCTTAGTTACTTTTTGTCTTCTTCTATTTTACTTTGTTTATTTTTCTTTGAAAAATATATATGTGCAATTATACCACCAACTACACCTACTAAACTTATAACTTGAGCCATTCTAAGTGGTCCTATCATAAGACTATCAGTTCTAAGTCCTTCTATAAAGAATCTACCTAGAGAATATAGAGTTATGTAGTATACTATAATTTGCCCTTCATATTGTTTTTTCTTTCTAAACATCCATAATAATATAAATACACCTATGTTCCATATTGACTCATATAAAAATGTTGGATGAACTTTAACTCCATCTACAACTATAGCCCAAGGTAAATTTGTAGGTCCTCCATGTGCTTCTCCGTTTATGAAGTTTCCCCATCTACCTATTGCTTGTGCAAGGGGCATACCTATTATAACAGTATCGGCCAATTTTAAGAAATCTATTTTTTTTATTCTACTGAAAATATACCCTGTAAGTATACCTCCAATAAGTGCACCATGAATAGCCATTCCTCCACCTCTAAAGTTTAAAATCTGAGATGGGTTTTGGAAATAATATTCCCAATTAAAGATAACATAATACAATCTTGCACTTAGTAATCCTATAGGTATTGCAACTATTGCTAAGTCTAGGATATCATCTTCCTTTATTCCTACTCTCTTAGCTTCTTTAAGTGCTATTAAAGTTCCTAAAATCATACCTGTTGCCATAAGAATTCCATACCACATAACATCTATTCCAAACATGCTAAATGCCACTCTATCCATACGATCACCTCTTGTTTTTAATATTTTTTATTTATATAACTATTATTTTGTCTATATAATGTTTAATATATATCTACAATTTTATATTCTTTTGTAAAGTCTATTGTAATATTATAACAGTTTATAAATAATAATATATATTATTTATAAAATCTAAACAACAATAAATTTAAACTTTATTAGTTTTAACAATATAGACATATTTATATATAAAGTATAGAATAATATGTGCTAAAGTATATATTTTAGGAGGAAAAATGGAAAAGAATTACTCACTGCCTATATATCATAAAATTGCCTTAGATATAGCTAATAAGATAAACATAGGTGAAATACAAGAAGGAACTTTACTTCGTGGAAGATCTTCTCTAGCAGGTACATATAATGTATCTCCAGAAACAATAAGAAGATCTATGAAGATACTTGAAGACTTAGAAGTAGTTTCTAGTGTTAAAGGAAAAGGAATTTGGGTTTTATCTTCACAAAAAGCATTATCTTTTTTGAATAAACATCAAAATATTACCAACATATCTTCATATAAATCTAATTTAAATAACTTATTAATATCAAGATCAAAATTAGAAAGTGAAATTATTGATAACATAAGTAAGATAGTGGATTATTCTAGCCGATTATCTAATATTAATCCACTTATCCCATTTGAATTTGAAATTACAAAAGAGTGTAAATTTATAGGTTCAACAGCTAGCGACACTAACTTTTGGCAACATACAGGTGCAACTATAGTTGGAATTAAACGCGATGGAGAACTTATAGTATCTCCTGGACCTTATATTGAATTTAAAGAAAATGACATCCTTTTAGTTGTTGGAGAGAGCAGTATTCATCATTCAGTGCCTGCATTTTTATACTAAAATAGCTAAAATACCGTGTGTTTTTAGTGCAATTATTTAATTTAAAAAGCAAAAATAGAATGCTAAATTAGTAATTCATCACTCTGTTTTTGCTTCTTTATTATATTTTTTTAGTTATTTATTAGCTTATATTACTTTTAATACTTTCTTTTGATAAATCTTCTTTAGTATTTGCTAAAGTCTTTTCTTGTTGCTTAACTTCTTTTCTAAGTGCCTTAACAATTGATACTATACTTATATTAACTATTATCGCAAATGGGAATGCAGATACTATAGATACCATCTGAAGTGTTTGTAAGCCACCCGATAATAAAAGTGCTATTGCCAATCCTGCTTGAACAATTCCCCATATTATCTTTTTTTTATTACTTGGATTTAAATCCCCATTAGATGTAAACATACCTAATACATAAGTTGCTGAATCTGCTGATGATACAAAAAATGTACAAAGTAAAATCATTGATACTATTGATAATACATTACCAAATTGGTAATTTGAAAATACTTTAAACAGTGCAGTTTCTGTTATTGCTGTTGCATTACTTGCAAAATCAGTTCCTAAGTTTATTCCTAATGTTCCAAATACAGTAAACCATATTATACAAGCTAATGCAGGCACTAACGTTACACCTATTATAAATTCTCTTATTGTTCTACCTTTAGATATTCTTGCTATAAATATACTTACAAATGGTATCCACGCTATCCATAATGCCCAATAAAATACCCTCCACTGACTAATCCAGGCTTTACTTGGGTCAATATATAAGCTTTGAGATATAAACTGTGTTAAGTAAGCAACTCCACCATTTCCTAAGTTTCGTAGCATATCTAATTTAGGTCCTATTAATATAGCTCCTATTAATATAAATGCTGCTAAGCTTAAGTTTATATTAGATAATGTTTTTATACCTTTATCTAAACCACTTGTAGAACTTAATGTATATAAAACAGTTGCAATTGCTATTATTAATATTTGTATTTGTATGGTGTTTTCTATATTAAAAACATATTCTAATCCCCCTGCAATTTGCATAGTTCCCATACCTAACGATGTTGCTATTCCTGTAACCGTTGTAAATACAGCTAATATATCTATTGTTTTTCCTATAGGACCTCTTACTCCGTTTTCTCCTAGTATAGGTAAAAAGACACTACTTATAAGACCTGGTGCATCTTTTCTAAATTGAAAATATGCAAGAGCTAATCCCATTATAGAATAAGCTGCCCACGGATGAAGACCCCAATGTATATATGACTGTTGCATTGCAAAAGTTACAGCTTCACTAGACCCAGCTTGAGAACCTATTGGTGCTATAAAGTGTTTCATAGGCTCTACTGCTCCAAAGAATACTAATCCTATACCCATTCCAGCTCCAAATAGCATAGAAAACCATGAAAGATTACTAAATTCAGGTCTATCAGTATCCTTCCCAAGCCTTATCTTTCCATATTTGCTAAAAATTAAAAATACTGCAAATATTACTAATGCAAGCATGCCTATTGTATATATCCAACTAAAATTATTTATTATCACCTTAAACATAGAATTTGATACTTTTTCAAATATGTCTGGCGAAATAATTGCTGTAACAACTACTATACTTGTTAATATTAAAGATATTATAAATACATAATTTATTTTATTTTGTTTTATTTCATTGTTCATAATTAATTTCCCCCTTATTTTATAAATTTTTAAGTATATTTTTTAAACAAACAACTTGGTTTTTTTTATAAGTTTTTTCTATCTACAACTTTATATTAATTTGAAGTTGTATGTTGTGTCAAGCAAGTCATCATTTTTCTAACCTTTTTAAATATGCATTAACCATTGATATATCAATTGTTTTTTCAAATAAAAAAATATTTTATATTTTATTTTATTTTTGTAGAAATAACTTAATCTTAAATAAAATCATAATTTAAGTTTATCAAGCAGATAATACTCTTTTTAATGCAAGAATTTCATTGAAATAATTATAATTTAAACATAAAAAGAGAACGCCTCTTAATGATTTAATTCATTTTGAGACATTCTCTTTTTATATTTAATTACATACTTTATTTTTTAATTGGCTCTACTATAGATATGACACAGTATTCTTCTTTTAGGTGAGATTTTAATCTCTCTTGTACTTCCTCAAACTTAATATCTTTTAGTACCTCTAAATAATCTAATAGATTTATTCCCTTAAAATTGTAAGTTATAAAATTATTAGCTATGAAATCTACTGAATCAAAATATTTTAATAAGTTCCCTATTTTTTTCTTTCTAATTCTTTCAAATTCTTGATTGTTAAGACCTTCTATTTTATATTTTTCTATATGTTCTAGTATTATTTTTTTAACTTCTCTAGGATCTTTAGAGTCGCCTCCGATTATAGTAAATCCATAATCTATTTGAGAAGAGAACCCTCCTCCAAAGCTATCATTTATAAGGCCTTTCATATATAAATCTTCAAACAATCTACTACCTCTTTTAAAAATCATATCTATTAATATTTCTGTTACTATTTCTTTTCTTAAAAGCTCATTTCCTTTTATACCTACTTTATTATCTTTAAAGGCTATATTAAATGTAGGCATTGATATAGGGAATTTAGCTACAATTTCTTTTTCATTAATGTTATCTGGTTCATTTGGATAAAACTTTTGTATCTCATTAGATAATTTATCTACATCATAATGGTTAGCTTTTTTAGCGGTTTCCATAACTTTGTCACAATCTAAATCTCCTACAACAAATAACGTCATATTTCCCGGGTTATAAAATGTATTATAACATTTATATAACTCTTCTTTTGTTATTTTATTGATACTTTCCACGCTTCCTGCTATATCAACTTTTACAGGGTGATTTACATATAATGCTTTTAAGCAATTAAAGTAAACATTCCAATTAGGGTCATCATCATACATTTTTATTTCTTGCTCAATTATACCTTTTTCCTTTTCTACGTTTTCATCTGTAAAATAAGGAGTCTGTACATAGTCTATTAAGTGAGCTAAACTATCGTAAAAGTTTTCAGTAACTGAGAATAAATATGCTGTCATTGTAAAATTAGTAAATGCATTTGCACTTGCTCCCCATTTAGAGAATTTATCAAACGCATTACCTCCATCTGGTTGTTCAAACATTTTATGTTCTAGAAAATGTGCAATTCCTTCATTAACTGTGATTTTTTCACTTTCTCCAATTGGAACAAATTCTAATTCATTTGAGCCATAGTTAGTTGCTAAAACTGCATATTTTTTAGTAAATCCAGCTTTGGGCATAAAGTAAACATCTAGCCCATTTTCTAATTTTTCATAATAAATTTCTTCTTTTAATACATCGTTAGTTATCTTTTTCATATATGCCACCTCACTTAGTTTCTTAAGAAATAAACAGTATCAAGTTCTATTGATTCAAAAGCTTTAACTATATCTTCACTTTTAACTTTATCTATATTTTGTATCATATCTTCTATTGTAGAATTTGTTTTACTCATACCTTGTGCAAAGTAGAAATCAGACATTCCACCTATACTATCAGAAAGTGACTTCATTGAGTTTATTAATCCACTTTTACTATTTTCTATTTCATCTATTGATATTTCTCCACTTTTTATACTTTCTAATTGTTTTTTAACCAGTTCTACAGTTTTTTCATAATTTTGTACTTCTATTCCTGATGATACAAATAATATTCCTTTGTATTTTTCAACTGATGAGTAAATATAATAACATAAACTTTCTTTTTCTCTTATATTTACAAACATCTTAGAATGAGGCCCTCCACCTAATACGTTGCATCCAACTACTAGTGGGTAATATTTATCTTCATCTCTAAAGTCTACATTAGTTCTATATCCCATAACTAATTTACCTTGAGTTATATCCATTTTCTCTTCAATAACTTTTACTTTATCTATATCTGCCTTATATTCTTCTCTAGGAATTTCTATTATTTCTTCTCTTTCAAAAGTAAAGTTTTTACTTATTATATCAACAACTTCATTTTCATCAAAGTCACCTTCTACAACTATATCTATAGGAGAAGTTTTTATTATGTTTTTGTAGTGTTCATATAAGTCCCTTGGGCTTATTTTATCTAAGTCTTCCTCATAACCTATTTCACTTATACTAAATCTTTCACCTTTACACATTTCTTCAAATGTTCTTTCAAGTGCATATCTGCCTTTGTCGTTTATTTTAGATTGAATTCTATCTTTTAGGTTAGTTTTTTCTATATCTAAATACTCTTTGTTAAACCCACCATCTACTACTAAAGGTTTATTTAAAACTTCGTTGAAGAATTCTATAACATCTGTAAATATTTTTTCATCTAAATACTTTTCATTAGTACTTATTATTTTAAATGATATTACTTGACGTTCTCCTCTTTTAGAAACATCACCCATCATAGATGAACCATATAAATCATCTAGTTTATTCGATGTTTCTCTTAAACTAGGATACTTTTCACATCCACTAGTTATTATAGTTGGTAGTAATGCATTTTTTGTAGCTTCTTCTTTATCTAATAACCTTTGTATATAAATACTAACAAGATTAGATTTAAACTTTTCAGCACGTATTAATGTTAAGTTAATATTTTTACCTAAGTTGATTTTTTTTATATCTTTTTCCATTTTATCCTCCTACTTATTTCTTAATGATATTCTTGTAAAAAGCTCATCTACTATAGCGTCCTCTTTTTTGTCAGGGTCTATATAATAAAATTTAGTATTTCCCATATCTAAATCTTCAAGTATACTTTTTGCTAAATGCTTTGTATACATAGTGTCAATTGTACATGTTGGAGTAACAACATACAAGGTATGTATTCCATATTCTAGTAACTCTTCTCCTGATTTTATTATATCTTGTTTATTATTTTCTAAAAGAGGTAATTTTATTTGAATATCTATATTTTTTTCTTCACGCTCTATGTATTCTTTTATTTTTTCTCTAAATAATATATCTTGTTCTAAGTTATTTTTGTCATATAATCCTATTAATAGTACACCTGAATCTTCACCTAAAGATCTAATATTTTTTAATATTTCATCTTTATATACCATTGCTAAATTATTTGATTTATAAAATGGTTCTAGTATTTCTATTTTATCTAAGCCTAGTGGTAATAAATCTAGTTTTTCATATCTTTCTTTAAAGATCTCATAGTCTTTTCCTTCTGTCATAAAAAGAGGGCAAATTATTATATTTTTGTATCCTTTTGAAATAACATCTTCTAGTGAATTTTCAAAGTATGGCTTACTATACATATATGAATTGACTACTTTGTACTTTTTTCCTAGCTGATTACTTAGTTTTGTAGCAACCTCATTTGCATCATCTTTAAATGTACTATCCTCTAACTCATTATAGTATGTTTTGTAATTGTATAAGGATTTTATACCCTTTAATATAGATTTATATCCATTTTCGTAATTTATTTGAATAGCTCTTTCCTTTATGTCATAATGTTTAGCTTCTCCTTCTGAAACTAATAGTATTAATGTTTCTTCTTTATCTTCCCCTACTTTTACATCTTTAAAACTTATTTCGTTTTTAAAACTAAATGCTATCATTAAATTAACTGAAATAAATGAAATAATAAAAGCATAAAGCATATATTTATAATCTTTATTTATTATTACTTGCTTATAAATTATTAATGTTGCCAAGACTATAAATATGTTTTCCATATATCCTTTAAATATAAAACTAAAAGCTATAGATATAAATAAAAGTATTGAAAGTAACATAAAATCAACCCCAATATTGTTTTTAATGTAAATGTGTAGTTTACATCTATTATATATATGAGGTATAATCAGTATGTATGTCTATAATAGAATCTTGTAAATTTTTAAAATTGGCTTTTTAGCTCAATTTGGCGCCTTGATAGGTTGTTTAAATTTATAATATATAACTATGACAAAAGAGAGGACGATGACTATGAAATTAGGTATAGTTGGTTTACCAAATGTAGGTAAAAGTACACTATTCAATGCAATAACTCAAGCAGGAGCAGAATCTGCAAACTACCCATTCTGTACAATAGAACCAAACGTTGGTGTTGTTTCTGTTCCAGATGAAAGGTTAGAAAAATTAAGAGAATTATATAATTCTAAAAAAGTAGTTCCTACTGCTATAGAGTTTTGTGATATAGCAGGACTAGTTAGAGGTGCTTCTAAAGGTGAAGGTTTAGGTAATAAATTCTTATCTCACATAAGAGAAGTTGATGCTATTGTTCACGTTGTTAGATGTTTTGAAGATCCTAACGTTGTTCACGTTGACGGTTCTGTTGATCCTTTAAGAGATATGGAAACTATAAACTTAGAATTAATATTCTCTGATATAGAGATATTAGACAGAAGAATACAAAAAGGTTCTAAAGCTGCTAGAGCTGATAAAGCATTAGCTTCTGAACTTGAATTCTTAAAAGAAATATTAGCTACTTTAGAAGACGGAAAATCTGTTAGAACTATGGAATTTAATGATGATCAAAAAACTTTTGTTGATTCATTAAACTTACTTACTTCTAAACCTGTAATATACGCTACTAACGTATGTGAAGATGATTTAGCTGATGAAGCACAAAATAATGCTTATGTTAATACAGTTAGAGAATTTGCTTCTAGCGAAGATGCTGAAGTTGTTGTTGTTTGTGCTCAAATAGAAGCAGAAATAGCTGAACTTGACTCTGACGAAGAAAAGCAAGAATTCTTAGAAACTCTAGGTCTTGAGCAATCAGGATTAGATAAATTAATAAGATCTTCTTATTCATTACTTGGACTTATGTCTTACTTAACAGCAGGTCCTCAAGAGATAAGAGCTTGGACTATAAAGTCTGGTACAAAAGCACCAGTTGCTGGTGGAAAGATTCACTCTGATATAGAAAGAGGATTCATAAGAGCGGAAACTATAGCATTTGATGACTTAATTGGCGTTGGTACTATGAGTGCTGCTAAAGACAAAGGTCTTGTTAGACTTGAAGGAAAAGAATATATAGTTAAAGATGGAGACGTTATATTATTCAGATTTAACGTATAATATAAAAAAGCTTCTATCAATGAATTTTTCATTGATAGAAGCTTCTTTTATTACATTTTTTATTTTAAGCTATTTTTTTATCAGCTACATTTTCTACTAATTTATTTTTCTTTATCATAAACAGTACAAATAATATCGCTGCACTAAGCACTCCTACCCAGTTAGAAATATTTGCATTTAATCTAAATCCTTCTGGTGCTTGTAATATATATGCCATACATACAGAAGTCATAAATGTTGCTGGTATTAAAGTCATCCAATAATTTGATTTATTTTTAAGTAGATATACAGTTCCTGCCCATAAGAATATAGTCGCTAAAGTTTGGTTAGACCAAGCAAAATATCTCCATATTATGTTAAAATCTACTGTAGTTAATCCTATACATACTAAAAATAGTGGTATTGCTAATATAAATCTGTTTTTAAATCCTTCTTGCTTTATTTTAAATGCATCAGCTATCGTAAGTCTAGCACTTCTAAATGCAGTATCTCCACTAGTTATAGGACAAGCAACAACTCCAAGTATTGCAAGTACTGAACCCATTGGTCCTAGTAATTCTCTAGATAAAAGACCTACCACTCCTGATTGACCGTTATATTGTGTTAAAGCATGTTGTATAGATAAAGTATCTCCAAAGAATGCAATTGTAACACCACACCATATTAAAGCTACTATTCCTTCTACAACCATCGCTCCATAGAAAACTTTTTTACTTTCAGATTCTTTATGAAGACATCTAGCCATCATAGGTGATTGAGTAGCATGGAATCCAGATATAGCACCACATGCTATAGTAGTAAATAAAAATGGAAATACAGCTAATCCATCTGGATGTAAGTTTTGTAGAGTAAGTTCCATCATCGGTCTAGTTCCATTAATATGACCTGCAAACATAGAAACACATAAACCTACTGCCATAAATAATAAAGCTGCTCCAAACACAGGATATATTTTACCTATAACTTTATCAATTGGTAAAACTGTAGCTAACATATAATAAATTATTATTAATACTACCCAAATGTTTTTATCTATTCCAGTCATAGATGTTAATAATCCTGCTGGAGATGTAACAAACACTGTTCCAACTAATATTAATAATATAACTGAGAATACTCTCATAACTATCTTCATTTTATCGCCTAAGTATATACCAACTATTTCAGAAACTGAAGTACCATCGTGTTTCATAGATATAACACCTGATAAAAAGTCGTGTATTCCTCCTGCAAATATAGTTCCAAATGTTATCCATAAAAATGCAACAGGTCCAAATAATGCTCCCATTATTGCCCCAAATATAGGACCTGTTCCTGCTATATTTAAAAATTGTATTAAGAATACCTTATGCCATGGCATTGGTACATAATCTACACCATCTTGTAGTTTTACTGCTGGTGTAGAGTTTGAATCATCTAAACTTACTGATCTTTCAACTACATTTCCATAGACAAAATATCCAACTATAAGAAATGCTAAACATGCTAAAAATGTTATCATATCGTTTTCTCCTCCACAATATATTCTTGTGTTAATATTTATTATTTCAACAATATAATAGCTTTTTTTCACATTAAATAGATTTACCTTTGCATGAAATGCATAATTTAGTGTATAAAGTGCACTTATATGTGCATAAGTTTTCTAAAATTTTGTATTTTACTTCTACTTACTGGTATATCCGATTTTTTATATTTTAATTTTAATTTATATGTATTGTTAAACCATGGTATTATTTCACTTATTTTATTTATATTTACTATATAAGACCTATGTGTTTTAAAAAATATATTATCAGGTAAATTTTTTTCAAATTCAGTTAAGCTACATTTAACTATATATTCATCTTCTTTTGTAAATACATAAGTTTCTCTTTCTCTAGCTTCACAATAATATATATCTTTTGTATTTATTACAATTAATTTTTCATTTTTCCACAAACTAACGCTACTCACTGAATTTTCATTATGTGATAATTTATCACCTAAAGTTTTTTCTTCTTTAATTTTATTATTCTCATAAAATGCTTTAAGCTTATTTAACATAGAAACTATTCTTTCTTCTGAGTAAGGCTTTAGTATATAATCAAAAACTTCAAGTTCAAAAGCATCTACTGCATGTTCTTTATAAGCTGTAATAAACACTATTTTAGGACTCACTTTGAAATTTTTTATTGTTTTTGCAAGTAACATTCCATCAAGTAGTGGTATATTAATATCTAAAAAAATCACATCTATATCATTTTCTTGTATAAATTTCAATACATCTATACCATTATCAAATTCACTAACAATTTCTATATTACTAAAGTTTTTAATAAAATATTTAAGTTCTTCTCTTGCAGGAAATTCGTCTTCAACTATTATTGCTTTCATTATATCCTCCCTAACAAATATAAAATTCTATTTTAGTTCCAGGGCTTAATCTAATTATGTTAAGACCTTGTCCATAAAGCAATTTCAATCTTAAATGGACATTGTATAGCCCTATTTTATTTTCTGGCATATCATCATTATATACTCTTTCAATTATATCTTCACCTATAGTTATACCATCATTTTCTACCCAAATTTCAGTTTTATTTTCATATTGTTTTGCACCTATTATTACAGTTCCATAACCACCATTTTTTCTTATTCCATGTATAATTGCATTTTCTACTAATGGTTGAATTATTAGGCTTGGTATTTTTATATCTATATTTTCATCTATATTGTAAACTACATTTAATTTATCTCCAAATCTTGCTTTTTCTATTTCAACATATGCTTTTACTTGTTCTAACTCTTTTTTTATGTCTATAAGATTATCATTTACTTCTATGTTATATCTCATATATGTAGATAAATTTATTATAAGATTTCTCGCTTTGTCTGGATCTGTTCTTATAAAAGAAGTTATAGTATTTAATGCGTTAAATAAAAAATGAGGATTTATTTGAGTCTGAAGTGCTTTTATTTCCGCTTTGTTTTTTGCTTCTTTAATTTTTTCAATTTTAGATATTTCCATTAAGGTTGATATAATATAAGACAGTCCTATAGCTAAAGATTTTTTTGAATAACTCATTTCATATTGTTTTATATAATATATTTTCAAAGTTCCCATAACACCTTGTGAATCTGTCAGTGGTATAATCATAGCTGTTTTTAAACTCACTTTTTTACTTAAAGAATATTCTTCATTCTCTACTTTTATATTTAATATTTTATTTTCTCTCATTGACTCTTTAGTTGTATCGCTAAGCTCTACATTAGGTTTGTTAAATACCTCTTGCCCAACACCTACATAAGCTAGTACTTTTTCGCTATCTGTTATTGCCACTGCATCTGACTTTATTTCATCTTTTATAATCCCACATATAACCTTTAATGATTCTTCATTTATAGACCTAAAGTATGGTAGAGTTTTATTAGCTATATTTAATGCTAACTTTGACTGAAATGCAGCTATTTCTTCTTTTTCTTTTTTTATAACATTTACAACAGATACTAAAAAACCTATTCCAATTTGACCAACTATCATTGGTAGATATATTTTATTTATAACTACTACCGCTGTGTTATGTGGATATGACATTAAAAATATTAAAAACATACTAATACTTTCAGATGCTACTCCACACATAATTCCATAGAACCACTTTTGCTCATCCTTAACTTTTTTACTCACATATCCTGATAATAATCCTGCAAATATGCTAGATATGAAGCAAGGAATACTTGTAATACCACTTATATCAAGCATATATCTATGAAAACCAGATACAAATCCAGACGTGAAACCTACTAATGGTCCAAACAATATACCTCCAGATACTATAGCAATTATTCTTGTGTTAGCTAATGAGCCATGTACACTAATACCATTATAAGTCCCAAGAATAGCTAATAAGCTAAATATTATAGATATAATAATTAAATCACCTAAATTATGATTTTCCTTTTGAAATATATATTTAAATCCTTTTATCTTAGTAATCATAATAAATAAAACTATTATCAAACTTGATTTCTCAAGTAACGATAAAAATATTTCCCCTTTGTCCATAAATTCACCTCCATCCACTTATTATTATAATTAAATTTATTTTTATATACAGAAAAGAGAAGTAATAAAACTTCTCTTTTCTAATTTATTATTAACTTAATTGCTAAGCTTTATATATCTATGCTTATTATGAAAGTTGTTTTTTACCTTTACTTTGCATAATTCTTTTAGCCGCATTTATAGCTACTTCTGTTTCACTAAAAGGTAGATTTTCCCCTTTTATAAGTTGATATTCTTCATGACCTTTTCCTGCAAACACTATCATATCGCCATCTTGAGCTATCTCTAATGCTTTTTCAACAGCTACTTTTCTATCAGGTTCTACTATATAATCACATTGTGAATCTTTAAATGAATCAGCTATATCTTTTATTACATCCATAGGATCTTCAAAATCAGGATTATCACTTGTTAATATACATAAATCACATTCTCTAGATGCTACATCGCCAAGTTCTTTTCTTCTTAATTTGGTTCTTCCACCTACTGATCCAAATAAACATATTAATCTATTGTGATCGTATTTTTTTAATGTTTGTAATATATTTTCTAAACTTACTCCATTATGAGCATAGTCGATTATTACAGTTGCATAATCAAGAACTGGTAATACTTCTACTCTTCCTTTTACTTTAGCACTTTTTAGAGCATCTAACATTGTATTTTGATCAATTTGTAAGTATCTACAAACTGATATAACAGCTAGTGCATTATATATACTAAATGTACCTGGTGAGCATATATATGTATTAAATTCCTCATTTTGAGTTGCTACATCAAAGCTTACACCTAGTGAATCTAATTCTCTAGAGTATTCTATGTTCTTTGCTACTATATCACCTTTGTTTTCTATTCCAAAAGTATCTATTTCACAAGTTGCTTTTTCTATTATTTGATTTGCATATTTATCATCTATGTTTACTATACCATGCTTAGCTAAAGTAAATAATTTAGCTTTGCAATCTAAGTAATTTTCAAATGTTGGATGTTCTTTAGGACCTACATGGTCTAGTGATAAGTTAGAGAATATTGCTACGTCAAAATTAATATCTTTAACTCTATCCATCATTAATCCACCTGATGATACTTCCATTGATACACATTTAACTCCACTATCTAGCATATCTCTAAATATTCTGTGTAACTCATAACTCTCTGGAGTTGTATTAGCTGTTCTTTCTTCTTTTCCATTATAGAAAGTCCCATTAGTTCCTATCACACCAGTATTTAATCCAGCATGATTTAAAACTGTGCTTAAATAATTTGTTATAGTAGTTTTTCCTTTTGTACCTGTAACTCCTATAATTTTTAATTCTTTAGAAGGATTACCAAAATAGTTTGATGAAATTTTTGATAAAGCTATTCTGCTATCTTTAACGAATAATTTTATAGCATCGTCATTAAGTTTCACATCATCTTGTAATATAAATACTCTACATCCTTTTTCATATGCATCTTGTGCATACTTATGACCATCTAAACTTTCACCTTTTATAGCTATAAACATATACCCATCTCTACATTTAGAAGAGTTATATGCCACGTCTTTCACTTGTGTATCTTTTATATTATCCCAAGGTTTATTAGCATCAAATACTACTTCATTCATCATCTCTAATAATCTCATAACCTAATCCTCCTGTTTATTGCTTTTAATTATGTAGTATAACATAATATCTTTTTATTTTTAATTGAATATTATTACCAAACATATAAATATTTTCATAATAATTTTAGAAAAATAGAGTAGTTTTACCTACTCTATTTTTTATTTACTTAGATTTTTTGCCACATAAATTTATAGTTTTTCTAGCTAATACCTCTAGAGAATCTATATAAAATTTATTATCTAAGTTATTATCATTTTTTAAGATAGAAAGTTCTGTACATCCAAGTATTGATCCATCACAATTATTTTCTTTTAAATAATCAACAATTTTATTGAATTTTTCCATATCTGCACTTTTTCCGCTCTTTATATCTTTATAAATAATATCCATTATATGTTGTTGTCTTTTATCATCTAATACTAAATAGTCTATTCCATACTTCTCGCACATATTTTGATACAACTTTGTTTGTATGTTTCCTGTTGTAGCTAGTATTCCAAGCTTATTGTACCCTTTTTGCTTTGCGTATATAATAGTCTCTTCTACTATATTTACAACTGGTATCTTTACACTCTCAGCTATTTTTTCATGAAAGTAATGTGCTGTATTACATGTAAGTACTAAAAAATCAGTTCCATATTGTTCTAATTTTTTAGCGTCTTTTACAAGCACATCTACAGGATTCTTTGGAGACTTTCCAATTATATAATCAGTTCTATCAGGTGTTGTTGCACGATTAGTTATTATCATATCAATATGTTCTTGATCCGATTTTGCATCTGTCATTCTAACTATCATATCATAAAAATAAACGGTAGCCATAGGACCTAATCCACCCATCACTCCAACTGTTTTGTTAGTTTCCATAGTCACCTCACCAATCTATTTGCAGTATTTTTTAAACTTTCTCATTTGATTTATATTGTATAAGAATATATACCAACGTCTCTTAAAGTTTCCTTTTAAGTCTTTATCATATCCAAATGATGTAGCACTATTTCCTTGACTAACTAAAGATTTAGCTTTGTTTACTAAAGATGTATCTTTTACATATTTGTAAACAACATTATTTGGTATAACATGCCAGAAAAATTCATCTTTTTGGATTTTTAAGTCTAATTCTTTATTGTATACTCTATCTTCTACTATATACTTAGCTATGTTATTTCCAGAACTTGTTACATAGTAGTTACTTCTACCTTGTCTTAGGTTTATTTCAAACACTTTATATGTATTATCTCTAGTATCAAACTTTATATCAAAGTTTGAATATCCAGTATAATTTATGTCTTCTAAGAATGTTTTGAATTTTTCCATTAAAGGTCCATCATACTCTGTTATTATAGCAGCATGATTTCCTATTCCTTTTGGAGTATGTTCTTCTAATAATACATGTCCTAAGCACATCATCTTTACTTTTCCATGTTGATCTGAATAACAAGTTAAAACTCTCATATTTGAGTCATCACCTGGTATAAAATCTTGTATTATTAAGTTTTTATCATATTTACCTTTGTATATTGTGCTAGTTATTTCTATAAACTCTTTTTCATTATTAGCTACATATGCTTTTTTCATTCCTTCAAATGGGAACTGCCAGTATAATACACTGTCTGAAGGTTTTATTATAACTGGATAATTAAATCCAAATTCTTCTATTTTATCACCTTTTGAGTATATGAAAGTCTTTGGATAATCTAATCCTTTTTCTTCACACATTTGATAGAATAATTCTTTTTCTATTAATTTATTTTTTAATTCACTATCTATATAAGGAACTATATATTTTTCTTTTAGTACATCTCTATGGTCAATTATTAGTTCTGCATATTCGTCAGTACATCCCATTAATATTAGTTTCTTATTAGGTGCTGCTAATTCATCTGCTGTTTTTAATAAAACTTGTATGAATTCTTTTTCTTCTGTTATTTTTGGATCTATTCTAAAGTCAATTATATTACTATCTTTAGTTGCTCCTAGTGCATATCTTCCAAATGCTATTGACTTAACGCCATAAGCCTCATGGTATGCTCTTGCAACAGAATAGCAATTTATATCTCCACCAACTAAAACTGGTTGTATTATTGTATTTTTCATACTTTTCACCTCTTAAAACAAAGTAATTTATATCACTAAATTCATCTTATAATTATACTCCTATTTCTTTTAAATGTCAAAAACCTAGCGAATACGCTAGGTTTTTGTGTTGTTTTATATTAATATTAGTCTCTTCCTAATATTTTGTTTATTTCATGTTTGTAAGCATCTGCTTTAGCTCCAAAGATTGCTTGTATTCCATTACCAACCTCTACAACTCCTACAGCACCTAATGCTTTAAGTTTAGCTTTATCTACTTTAGATTTATCTAAAACTTCAACTCTAAGTCTAGTTATACATGCATCTATTGAAACAGCATTTTCTCCTCCGCCTAATGCAGCGATTACATGTGGAGCATTTTCAGCTATTTCATCTTTAGCACTTGATCCTTTAGCTGCATTAAAGTCAGCTTTAGAGTAAAGTTTAGCTTCTTCTTCGTCTCCCTCTCTACCTGGAGTCTTTAAGTTTAATTTTAATATTAAGAACTTGAATAAGAAGTAGTAAACAACTGCATAAGCTGCCCCAACTGCTAATACCATAAACCATTTTGTTGGAACTCCAGCTCCTGCAGGAAGTAATCCAAATAATGAGAAGTCTATAAATCCACCTGAGAATGTCATACCTATAAATACATTAAATATGTCCATTAAGAAGAATGAAAGACCTGCTAATAAACAGTGAACTCCATATAATGCTGGTGCAACAAATAAGAATGTAAATTCTAATGGTTCAGTTATACCTGTTAAGAATGATGTAAATGCTGCTGCAACTAATAAACTTCCAACAACTTTTTTCTTGTTATCTGCTGCTGTATGATACATTGCAAGTGCTGCTGCTGGTAATCCAAACATCATGAATGGGAATTTACCTGCCATAAATCTTGTTGAACCTGCTACTATTTTTGACATAGTTTCTGGGTCAGCACCAACTAAATCTTTCATATGACCTAATTGAGCAAAGTATGCATAGTTCGCACCTTGTACTGTTTGCCAAGCTCCATCTGCTAAAACTTGTCCGTCTACGAAAGAACCAAACCAGAATGGAGTATAGAATACATGATGTAGTCCAAATGGTATTAATGATCTTTCGATTACTCCGTATAAGAATGTACCTGCTGGTCCTGCATTTTTAACTAATAAAGCTATCATAGCGATTCCATCTTGTACAAATGGCCATGCATAAGCTAATATAACACCTGTAACTGCCATTGCTAAAGAAACTACGATAGGTACAAATCTTGAACCTGAGAAGAATCCTATAACTGCTGGTAGTTGTATTTTGTAATATTTATTGTGTAATGTAGATGTTACTATACCTGTTATAATACCACCAAACACTGACATGTTAAGAGTAAATATTCCTAATGTTTTAGTTACATAAGTTGCATATTGAGCTGGTACTGCATCTGGTGTTAAAACACCTAGTGGAGTAGCACCTAAACCTAGTAATATACTTATAACCTGATTCATTATTAAGAATCCAAATACAGAAGCAAGTCCAGCAGTACCTTTATCTTGCTTAGCAAGACCAACTGCAGTACCTACTGCAAATAGTAATGGTAAGTTACCAAATACTATATCACCTATACCTTGCATTATTTTTAAAATTATTGTTATTGCTTGGATATCAACAAAAGCTATTAGTGGCTGATATATTGCTGGTGCATCAGGTAAGTTCGCTATATTAAGTAGCGCTCCACCAACACCTAGTAATATACCTGCAACTGGTAGTGCTGCGATTGGAAGCATTATTGCTTTACCAATTCTTTGTAAGTATTGAAGCATATTATTATTCCTCCTATTATTTAATTTTGTAAAAACGTTTTTACCGACTACACAGTTTTATTATTTTCATTTATGTAAAATATTATTAAAAATTTAAATCCCATTACATAACTTCCCAATAAAAAAGGGCTAAAAAATTTATAGCTACACAAGGTATCTATAAATAACTTAGCCCATGCCTGCATTACCAGTAACACGCTATACTTATTTATTAATTTATTTAATTTCTATCTAAAGTATAACATACGACAAATTCTTTGTAAACATTTTCACAATATTTTTTATATTTTTTTTATTCAAATTATTTTGTTATTTCTATTTTATTTAATTCTCCAGCAGTTGCACTACCTTCTATTATTTTTACGCTTTCTGATCCATCTAAATTAGTAAATATTACTATAGGCATAGAAGATTTAGCATTTTTTTCTATGAATTCAACATCCATTTTAACTAACTTATCTCCAACTTTAACATCTTGGTTTTCTTCTACGAAAGATTCAAATCCTTCACCTTTTAGCTTAACAGTATCAACACCTAAATGTATTAAAACTTCTCTTCCATCTACAGAGTTTATTGTTATAGCATGTTTAGTTGGGAATACACTTCCTATTTTACCAGCAACTGGAGATACTATTATTCCATCAGTAGTTTTCATAGCGAACCCGTCACCCATCATTTTAGTTGAAAATACTTCATCTGGAACTTCAGTTATTGAAACTAATTCTCCATTAGTTAATGCTGCTATTTGTTCTTTCTTAACTTCCTCTTTATTTCCTTTGAACATATTCTTGAAAAAACTCATATTATTTGTCTCCTTCTATTTGTTGTATAATTTTTTTTATTTTAATATATAAAAAGACCTAAATCTATAAAAATATATTATTATACAGACATAAATATCAATCTTAAAAAAAGTATTGTTATAATTTATACCTATTACATATTTTCATAAATCTAAGTCTTGCCTGCCCAACCAGTAACAACTTTAGATAGCTTGTTTTGTGTTATTAAATTTTACGTTATAGCTGATATAACTTTATTAATGTGTAATGTAAGGTATAACAGTTCGTCTTCACTCACTATATACTCATTATTATCTTCTATAAATTGTTTTATTATACACGAACAATCATAGGGTTTTTTATATTGTAACTTTATTATATTTATAAGTCCATTATTTTTATCTTCTATATGTTCTTTTTTTATTAATCTCTTTGCAAAGAACTTTAGATGTGTAATTAATCTATCATAATTAAAATCATCTTCTGCAAACTCAATATTGTAATAAGATTTTATTATATCAAGTATTGAATTAACAATATTTGTCATTAAGAATGATTCACTTATGTTATCTTTATAATTTGCGTTTGCTAAGTGCATCGCTATAAATCCTGCTTCATCTATTGAAAATTGAACATCAAATTCTTTTTTTATATATTCTATCGCCCATTTTCCAACTTCAAATTCTCTTTTATGAATTCTCTTTATTTCATATAATAAATCATTTTTTATTTCTATTTTCTCTTCATATCTCTTAAATGCAAAAGCTATATGATCTGTAAGAGAAGCGTATATATAATCATCTAAATCCGAGGATAAGTATTCTTTTGCATAGTCTATTATATCAGAACTTAATTTAAATATGTTTTCGTCAACTTCACTCATCAATTTAGTTATTTGCTTTTTCAATGTTTCATTTTCAGTTATAAACTTTTTTTCTACTTTGTCTTTTTCTACTTCTTGACCTACTTTTTTCTGAAATCCTATTCCACAGCCAGTGAGTACTAGTTCCTTTTTACTTTTACTATCTATAACCAATACTACATTGTTGTTATAAATTTTTTGAATAATCATGTCTATTTACTCACACCTTTACTTGAAATTTTATTTGTTTAATATATAAAAAATTTACTATGTTCTAGTTCATTTATACCCTTATATTAAGATATTTACCACATAAAATATAAAATACCTAAATTAAGATACAAAAAATAACTTATATCCTAATTTAGGTATTGCCTGCTCTATCAGTAACAATCCATTTTTCAAATTTATTTTAAAGTAGATTTTTGTATTACCTCTTTATAGTAGATGTTTATATTACTATCTTATAGGATTAATTTTATAATAATTGTATAATCCTGTCAAGTCTTTTGAAAACTGTTTCTTTTATGTATTTTTATACGACAAATTATTTTTAGTTTTCAAAAGGTGATCTAGAATATAATATAAAATAACCTTGTGGATGAGAACATACTGGACAATTATTTGGTGCTTCTTTTCCACTGTGTATATGGCCACAGTTTAAGCATATCCATTGTTCTTCTTCAACACTTTTAAATAACATGTTAGATTCTAGCTTTTGTGCAAAATTACCAAATCTGTCTCCATGAGTTTTTTCAATTTCTGCTATTTTTTCAAAGCTATTTGCTACTGATACAAATCCTTCTTCTTTAGCAGTATTTGCAAAACTTTTGTACACTTCTTCCCATTCTTTGTACTCATCTTGTTGAGCTGCTCTTAGCGTTTGTATTATATCATCATATATTTCTACAGGATATCCTCCATCTATATGTATAGTTTCACCTGAAAGTTCTTTCAAATGATTATAAAATACCTTTGCATGAGCTTTTTCTTGGTCTGCTGTATAAATAAATGCTTGTTCTATTAATGCCAATTTTTTATTCTTAGCTTGAGATGCTCCAAAAGTATATCTGTTTCTTGCCTGACTTTCTCCTGCAAAAGCTCTCATTAAGTTTAATTTAGTCTTACTATCCTTTAGTGAGTTCATGTTATACCTCCTCTACAAAATTAGTTATTATTAATAATTCCCTAATATTATTAATTTATACAAAAAAGAAGTCTTTCGACTTCTTTTATATTTCTTTTATAAGACCTTTTTTATATGCCATTAATAATAGTTTTAAATCTTTAACTTCTTCTTCTAGTTTCTTTCCTGCATCTGTGTCTCTTACTGTTTTTCTCTTAGCTTTATGCTCTACTATTTCTGTTGTAGATAATATATCACTTTCATTAACTATGGCTTCTTCTGCACAAGTAAATGGATCATGAGATACTAATTGTAAACTATATGAATTATATATCAAGGTGTATCCAGCTATACCAGTTTTCTCTTGGTATGCTCTTGAAAATCCACCATCTATTGCTAATATTTTTCCATTTGCTTTTATAGGACTTTCTCCATTTTTACTTTCTACTGGTACGTGTCCATTTATTATGTGTGCATCTTTACTATCTAAATTAAATTCTTTAAATATTTTTTCACACATATCTTCATCTTCTCTTTGTTTAAAATATGAATTTTTATTTTCTTTATGAGTTTCTTTTTCTCCTATAAAGTACCTCTCAAAAGTGGTCATATCATCTTTTCCAAACAACGATGAACATTTTCCATTCCAAAGATACCACATCATATCCATTCCATATTGTTTTTGAGTACTTTTTTCTTCAAAGAAATAACCCTCTCTAGATAAAGACTCCATTTTATCCATCAATGCTCTTCCCTTATATTCACTTCCTTGTAACGTCATACTCATAAAATCATAATCTTTATTTAAAGGTATACATCCATGAATTAGTAGATTTGAGTTAGCTGTTAAATAAATACTTCCTTTAGAAAATAAAAATGAAACATGCTTTTGAAGTTTCTCACTATTTTTAAAACAAGATACTATTTTATCCATTACTATTTCTTCTTCTTTTGTAAATTTATATGGATTGCTTTTATCTATAGTTGGGAAGTTTGAATCTTTTAATTTGTAGTCTTTCCCTTTTAAATTTATAGTTTTGTCTTCATAATTTATATTATTAAGTAATAACCTATGTTTCATGTCAAACTCTGGTCTTCTATTTATTATATCTCCTTCTAACTTAAACTGAATCACACTTATTGCTTTGTGCATTTTAGCTATCAATGATTTTTCTTTGGTAGATACCTCTTGGTCACTTATTTTCGGTATAAAACAATTGCATGGGTCATCTTTGTAAACTTCCATTGCAAATGTAGCTAGTGGCAATAAATTTATACCATAGATATCTTCAATGATATCTAAATTTGCATATCTAGCAGATATCCTAAGTGCATTTGCTATACATGCTTTTGACCCAGCTGCAGCTCCCATCCATAATATATCATGGTTTCCCCATTGTATATCTACACAGTGATAGTCCATTAAGGTATCCATAACTATATCAGGTCTTGGACCTCTATCATATATATCACCTATTATATGTAGTTTATCTACTACTAACTTTTGTATAACTTTAGATATAGCTATTATAAATTCTTTTGCTCTATCTATTTGGATTATTGTTTCTACTATACTTTTATAGTAATTTTTTTTGTGTTCTCCATCTATGTTTTCATGTAAAAGTTCTTCTATTATATATTTAAAATCATTTGGAAGTAACTTTCTCACTTTTGATCTAGTGTATTTACTAGATGCGTATTTGCATAATTCTATAAGTCTATATATATTTATTCTATAAAAGTCATCTATATTTTCTTCTTCTTTAATTATTAAGTCTAATTTTTGCTCTGGATAATAAATAAGAGTTGCTAAAGCTTTTTTTTCATTATCTCTCATAGTACTTGAAAATACTTCTTCTATTTTTCTTTTTATAACTCCTGAACCATTTTTAAGCACATGAACAAATGATTCATACTCCCCATGTATATCGCTTATAAAGTGTTCAGTTCCCTTTGGTAAATTTAATATTGCTTCTAAATTTATTATTTCAGTGCTTGCTTTTGATATACTTGGATACTGCTTTGATAGTAACTTTAGATATTTTATTTCACTTTCTACACTTTTCATTTTACCCCTCCAAACTCATACTTCTTATACTCTTATTGTATCATATTTTTAAATAGTATACACTAATACACTTATATAGTATGTTATATAAGTGTAAAAAAAAGGATGGACTTTTGAAAAGTCCATCCTTAATTTAACTCTATTTTAAAATTAGAATTGTTCAGCTAATTTCTTGTATCCATTGTATCTTTCAGTAGCATTTTCTTCAGCCATAGTGAATAATTCATCAGCTATGTCTGGGAATTGCTTAGCTATTGCAGCATATCTTACTTGTTTTAATAAGAACTCTCTAAAGCTTTCAGTAGGTTCTTTAGAATCTAGAGTGAAAGGATTTTTCCCTTCAGCTTTTAGAGTTGGGTTGTATCTGTATAAATGCCAGTATCCAGCTTTAACAGCTTGCTCTATGTTTGCTTGAGCTCTTCCCATTCCTTCTTTTAATCCATGAGATATACATGGAGAGTATGCTATTATTAATGATGGTCCGTCATGCTTTTCAGCTTCTATTACAGCCTTGATTAATTGATTCTTATCTGCACCCATTCCAACTTGTGCTACATATACGTTTCCGTAAGTCATAGCCATCATACCTAAGTCTTTTTTCTTAGATCTCTTACCTGCTGCAGCGAATTTAGCCATTGCAGCAACTGGAGTTGCTTTAGAAGCTTGACCTCCTGTATTTGAATAGATTTCTGTATCAAATACTAATACATTTACATTTTCTCCTGAAGCTAGTACATGGTCAAGTCCACCGTATCCGATGTCATAAGCCCATCCATCTCCTCCAAGTATCCATTGAGATCTCTTAACTAAGTAATCTCTTCTTTCATCTATTTCTTTGATTAATGCTTTTACTTCTTCACCTGAACAATCGCAAGTACCATCTAATACTTCTATTACCTTTTGGCTTGCAACTTGTGAAGCTTCTGAATCATCCATTGCCTCTAACCAAGCAGTGAATGCTTCTTTAGCACAACCACATATATCCATTTTTAATAATTCATTCATGTTATCAGCTATTTTGTTTCTCATTTGTTTAACAGCTAACATCATTCCGTATCCATATTCAGCATTGTCCTCAAATAATGAGTTTGCCCAAGATGGACCTTTACCTTCATGGTTAGTTGTGTATGGAGTTGTAGGAGCTGATCCTCCCCATATAGAAGAACATCCTGTAGCATTTGCTATCATCATTCTATCTCCAAATAATTGAGTTACTAACTTGATGTATGGAGTTTCTCCACATCCTGCACAAGCACCTGAGAACTCTATAAGTGGTTGTCTAAATTGACTTCCTTTAACTGTGTTAGGAGCAACTACATCTACTTTTGCAGATACTTTTTGTGTATCAACTGCAAACGCCCAGTTTTCTACTTCAACTTCTTGAGTATCAAGAGGTTTCATAACTAAAGCTTTTTGCTTAGCTGGACATATGTCAGCACAGTTTCCACATCCAGTACAGTCCATTGGACTTACTTGCATTCTGTATTGTAATCCTTCTAATCCTTTACCAATAGCTTTTTTAGTATTGAAGCTTTCAGGAGCATTTTTAGCTTCTTCTTCATTTACTAATACTGGTCTTATACATGCATGAGGACATACATAAGCACATTGGTTACATTGGATACAGTTATCTACTACCCACTCAGGAACGTCTACTGCTATACCTCTTTTTTCGTAAGCAGCTGTTCCACAAGGGAATGTTCCATCTTCTATTCCGTTAAATGCACTTACTGGTAAGCTATCACCTTCTTGTGCGTTCATTGGTCTTAATATATTTTTGATGAATTCTGGTTCATCAGAATCTACTGCCATTTCTAATTCTTTAGCATTTGCCCATGCAGCTGGTGCATCTATTTTAACTGATGCATTCATACCTGCTTCAACAGCTTCAAAGTTCATTTTAACTACTTTTTCACCTTTTTTACCGTAAGCTTTAGTTATAGAATCTTTTAAGTGACCCATAGCTTGTTCTGTAGGTATTATTTCAGCTAATTTGAAGAATGCAGATTGCATTATCATGTTTATTCTTGTTCCAAGACCTATTTCTTTAGCTATCTTAGTAGCATTTACAGTGTAGAAGTTTATATCATTTTTAGCTATGAATTGCTTCATTTTAGCTGGTAAATTAGCTTCTAACTCTTCTTTGTTCCAGATAGTGTTAAGTACGAATGTACCGCCCTTTTTAAGTCCTTTTAATAAATCATATTGGTTAACATATGATTGGTTGTGACATGCTATATAATCAGCCTCATCTATTAAGTAAGTAGCTCTTATTGGAGTATCTCCAAATCTTAAGTGAGACATAGTTATACCACCAGATTTTTTAGAATCATATGCAAAGTAAGCTTGAGCATATTTATCTGTATGGTCTCCTATTATTTTTATAGCTTGTTTGTTAGCTCCAACTGTACCGTCAGATCCTAATCCCCAGAACTTACATCTTATAGTTCCTTTAGGAGCTATTTTAACTGGCTCTGATGGAGTTAATGATGTATTAGTTACATCATCTACTATACCTAATGTAAAGTTGTTTTTAGGGTTCTCAGAAGCTAAGTTGTCAAATACAGTTTTTATTTCTGATGGAGTAACGTCTTTTGATCCTAATCCGTATCTTCCACCTATTATCATTGGTTTTTTCTCTACATCATAATATGCAGAACGTACATCTAAGTATAATGGTTCACCGATTGAACCAGGTTCTTTAGTTCTATCAAGTACACATATTCTTTGTGCAGAAGCTGGTATAGCATCTAATAAATGCTTAGTTGAGAATGGTCTAAATAAATGAACTTTAACTAAACCAAAACTTCCACCGTTAGCATTTACGAAGTCTATTGTTTCTTCGATTGCTTCTGTAACAGATCCCATAGCTACTACTATGTTTTTAGCATCTTTTGCTCCATAGTAATCAAATAAACTATGAGGTCTTCCTGTTAACTCACTCATTTGATCCATATATTTTTCAACTATTCCTACGATATTATCATAGTATTTGTTAGAAGCTTCTCTAGTTTGGAAGTATATATCTGGGTTTTGAGCAGTACCACGAGTAACTGGGTGGTTTGGAGATAAAGCTTTATTTCTGAATTCTTGAACTGCTTCCATATTTAATAAACTTGCATAATCTTCAGTTTCTAATAATTCAACTTTTTGAATTTCATGAGATGTTCTAAATCCATCAAAGAAATGTATGAAAGGTAATTTACCTTCTATAGCAGCTAAATGAGCTACTGGTGCTATATCTGCAACTTCTTGAACTGATCCAGAAGCTAATAATACACATCCAGTTTGACGAGCACTCATAACGTCTTGATGATCACCAAATATAGATAATGCTTGAGATGCAAGAGCACGAGCACTTACGTGGAATACTCCTGGAAGTAATTCCCCTGCAACCTTGTACATGTTAGGTATCATTAATAATAAACCTTGAGATGCAGTAAATGTTGTTGTTAAAGCTCCACCTTGTAGTGAACCGTGGAATGCTCCAGCAGCACCTGCTTCTGATTGCATTTCTACAACACTAACCTTTTGTCCAAATATGTTCTTTCTTCCTTGAGCTGACCACTCATCTACTACCTCTGCCATGTTTGAAGATGGAGTTATTGGGTAGATAGCAGCTACATCTGTAAATGCATAAGCAACATGTGCTGCAGCTGTGTTTCCGTCAACTGTTTTCATAAATTTAGCCATAATTGTATCCTCCTTGTATATTACTCATATGTACTTAAATTGTTTAAACATAAGTAAATAAATATTGTTGATACAATGTACATAAAAATACACTGTATCTTATCAATACATAAATCATTACATAATTATAAATATTACATAATAAACAAAATATTCTATACTTTGATATAAAATCCCTTCTTTTTTGTTTATATAAATAATATATTTAAGTATTTCGAGAAAAATTTTTATAATTTAATATTATTATCGTTGTTTTAATATCATTGCTTTATGTTATATACCCATAAAACGTCATGTTAAATCATTAAATCCAAAATTACTTATTAATAGTCGCTTTTTCCTTCTTCACCTATTACTATTGCAATAGATGCACTCGCTCCTATTCTACTTGCTCCAGCTTCTACTATAGCTATTGCATCTTTTTCGTTTCTAACTCCACCAGAAGCTTTCACTCCTATGCTTTGTCCTACAGTTTTTCTCATAAGTTTGATATCAGCTGGAGTTGATCCTCCAGTTCCAAATCCTGTTGAAGTTTTTACAAAATCAGTACCTGCTTTAACTGCTAATTCACATGCTTTTACCTTTTCTTCATCAGTTAAGTAGCAAGTTTCTATTATAACTTTTACTAAAGCTTCTTTGTTAGCTGCATCTACTACTGCTTTTATGTCCTTTTCAACTAAGTCGTAGTTTTTGTCTTTTAATGCACCGATATTTATAACCATATCTACTTCATCTGCACCTTTAGCTATAGCATCTTTAGTTTCAAATGCCTTAACTTCTGAAGTGTTAGCACCTAATGGGAATCCTATAACTGTACAAACTTTAACGTTACTTCCTTTTAGTTCATTTTTTGCAAATTCAATTTGTGTTGGATTTATGCAAACAGAGAAAAATCCGTATTCTTTTGCTTCGCTACATATTTTTTTAACGTCCTCTTTAGTTGTGACTGCCTTTAATACTGTGTGATCTATCATATTAGCTATTTTATTATTCATTTATGTATACTCCTTTTTCCTATTTAAGTTTATATTATTCCATAATATGTTATCATATTATAAAAACTATATAAACTTATTTTTTCCTAGAAAAGTTCTAACATTCATAATTTTGCTAATTATATGTTTTACTTGTTTGTAATTACATTTTTATAATAAACCTTTATTTTTACATTCACAAGTAGGCACTTTATTTATATATAGTATACAAAAGGATACCGTATATCTTTTACTATGTATGTGACATTTATTACTTAATTAATATTTTTTTATGGTATAATTATATTTGATAATCCCACTTAAGGAGAGATGCAAGCATGGACAAAACTATAACTTCCCATAATAAGTGTCATATGAGTAGTCGTTGTGCTAAGTACAATACCTGCCCTATGATTTTATTTCATAAATTAGTTTCGGGAAAATGGAAAATTTTAATATTATGGTATTTAAGTAGTGGATGCCTTAGATTTAGCGAAATTAAAAGAAAGTTACCTGATGTTACTCAAAAGATGTTAACAAATCAATTAAGAAGTCTTGAAGAGGATGGACTAGTGCATAGAGAAATATATCCTGTTATTCCTCCTAAAGTTGAATATAGTCTTACTGAAATCGGAGAAAAAATGATTCCTTTACTTGAACAAATGTATAACTATGGAATCGAATACGGAGATGTCGTTGAAAAAGTAATTGAAAAAGTCGATTAAATACAAAAAAGGTATGTGAAATTCACATACCTTTAATTTATATATAATTATTGAGCTATTAACTCAACTTCTTGACCGTTTCTAACTCCAGCAGCGTTTCCTTCTTCAACGTCTACGTGCATTTCTAAAGCAAAGTTTGCGTTTGCTCTAACTAATACATTTTCAAATACTACAGCTCTAGGTCCGAAAGTTCTAACCTTTACTATTTGCTTGTCAGCTACTCCAAATTTAGCAGCATCATCAAGACTCATATGTATATGTCTAGAAGCAACTATAACACCTTCTGCTAATTCTACTTCTCCAGCTGGTCCTACTAATTTAACACCAGGAGTTCCTGCTATATCTCCAGATTCTTTTATTGGCGCTTTAACACCTAAAGCAAATCCGTCTGCTAAAGATATTTCAACTTGTGTATTAGGTCTTGCTGGTCCTAAAACTCTAACACCTTTTAAAGTACCTTTTGGTCCTACTAAGTCAACTTTTTCATCACAAGCAAATTGTCCTGGTTGAGATAATGGCTTGAAATGAGTTAATTGATGTCCTGCTCCGAATAAAGTCTCTATGTCAGCTTGGCTTAAGTGAACATGTCTGTTAGATAATGCTATTGGTAATTTCATAATAAAATTCCTCCTAATTTAATTTTGTATACAACATACAATTATACATAATATTTGCTATTAAATCAATTTCTTTTAATAAAATTTGATTTAGCGTACCCATTTTTTTACTTTACTATCATATTTCTACTAATTTTTCAAAAATCCTCTATGTTTTTTTGCTATTTAGATAATTCTTTTATTAATTTTGTGTATCCTGGAAAAGATACATCAATACACTTTGTATCATCTAATTTAACATCTCCATCGCATACCAAGTCCGCAATAGAAAATGCCATAGCTATTCTATGATCTTTGAAAGTTTGTATATTTGCACCTTTTAAAGAACTTTTACCTTTTATAATCATACCGTCTTCTAGTTCTTCAATATCTGCACCCATAAGTTTTAAGTTATCTACTACTACTTTTATTCTATTGCTTTCTTTTACTTTTAACTCTTTGGCATCTTTTATTAAAGTAGTTCCTTCGCATTGAGTTGCTAGTACTGCTATTACTGGTATTTCATCTATAAGCCTTGGAATTATATCTTTATCTATATTTGTAGCATTTAAATTAGGGCTATATTTTACAAGTAAATCTCCTACTATTTCTCCACCTACTAGCCTTTTATTTAAAATTTCTATATTTCCATTCATTTTTTTTACCACATCTATTATTCCTGTTCTAGTATCATTTAATCCAACATTTTTTATCATAACTTCTGAACCTTTAGTTATTAATGTTCCAACTATTATAAAAGATGCTGATGATATATCTCCACAAACATTTATATCTTGGCTAAATAATTCTTCAACAGGATTTATATTTATACTTAAATCATCTACATTAATATCTGCTCCAAAAGACTTTAACATTATCTCTGTATGATTTCTACTTCTTACTTTTTCGTGTATAGTACTTTTTCCATCAGCATAAAGACTTGCAAGTATTAGTGCTGATTTTACTTGTGCTGAAGCAACTGGCATTTTGTAGTCTATGCTATTTAAATTTCCACCATAAATTTTTATAGGTGTGTAATTAGCATCATCTTTTCCTTCTATATTGCATCCCATAAGTCTAAGTGGATCTGTCACTCTTTTCATAGGTCGCTTTCCTATTGATTCATCCCCAATTAATGTAGACTCAAATTTATTACCTGCTAATATCCCGCTTATAAGTCTTATTGTTGTTCCCGAATTTCCTACATCTAATATATCTGTAGGTGCTTTTAATCCATGTAATCCATTGCCTTTTACAAAAACGTCACTACCTTCTATCTTAATATCTACACCCATTTTTCTAAAACAATCTATAGTACTTAAGCAATCTTGTCCCATTAAAAAATTACTTATTTTGTTATATCCCTTTGATATTGATGAAAACATTATCGCTCTATGAGATATAGACTTATCCCCTATAAGTTCAAAACTTCCTTTAAGCATTTTTGCACTTCCTTATTATATGTAGTATTTTTTCTTCTTCTATGTTATCTATAATTTTAACTTCACCTAAGCTAACTGGTAAAACTAAATTTATTTTTCCAAAACTATTTTTCTTATCACTTTTCATTATATCTAAAATTTCATTTACTAAAATATCTTCATCTTTATCTAAGCTGCACTCTTTAAAACTATCATTATCAAATTCTTCATAATAATCATCTGTATCAATCTCAAATTTAAGAGGAAGATTATATAAATTAGAAACTTTTATAAACTTATCATAATAATCATTTTGTATTAGTTTTTCATCTAAAGCTAACTTAAACGCCATATTCATACCTATACTAACTGCATCTCCATGACTTATATCGCAAAGTTTTTCCACTCCATGTCCAAATGTATGTCCAAAGTTTAGTATTTTTCTAAGTCCACCTTCTTTTTCATCCTTTTGAACTACTTCTGCTTTTATATTTGCACATTTTTTTACTATATAATATAAACATTCATTATCTCTATTTAATATAGCTTCACTATTTTCTATTAAATAATCTAAAAACTCATAATCATAAATTATAGAATATTTTATTACTTCAGCCATTCCACTTATAAATTCATCTTGTGGTAAACTCTTTAGTGCATCTACGTTTATATATGTAAGTTTTGGCTGATAAAAAGAACCTATAATGTTTTTTACTTTACCTAAATTTATACCAGTTTTTCCACCTATTGATGAATCTACTTGTGCTAGTAAACTTGTTGGTACTTGTATGACATCAATGCCTCTCATATAAGTAGATGCTATGTATCCAGCTAAGTCTCCAACAACTCCTCCACCTACTGCAATTATAACTGATTTTCTAGATAAGTTTATTTTTACACAGTAATTCATTATTTGTTCATATACATCTAAACATTTTGAATTTTCCCCTGGCATAACTATATATTCATATATAAATTTAGCTTTAATACTGTCAACTAATTCATCTACTACATTGTTGTATACATTTTGGTCACTTATTATTAAAACTTCATCATATATATCATTTATATTAGAATTTGTTTTGTTATGAAATATACTTAAAGCTTCATTAAAACTTCTATAGCTTTTATCTATAACTATATTACAAACAGAATTTGTTATTTTTTCCATCCTCTTTCACCTAACCTTTTTAGATATGAATCATAGTTTGACTTTAAATCATTTAAATTATCTCCACCTATTTTATCTAAGAAATGTTTACAAATAACAAAGGCTACTACATTTTCACAAACTACACTACACGCTGGTACTGCACAATTATCAGACCTTTCAATACTTGCTACATAACTTTGTAGAGAATTTACATTTATTGAATTAAGAGGCTTATATAAAGTAGGTATTGGTTTCATAGCACATCTAATTATTATTTCATCCCCTGTAGTCATTCCACCTTCTATACCACCTAGCCTGTTAGTACTTCTTTTTATTCCAGATTCTTCATTATAATAAATTTCATCCATAACCTCTGACCCAGGTAAACTACTAACATCAAATCCGATTCCAATTTCTACACCTTTTATAGCTTGAGTTCCCATTAGATGCATTGCTAATTCTCCATCTATTTTTTTATCAAAATGAGTGTATGAACCCAAACCTGGAATAACATTTTTTACTCTTACTTCTATCACTCCACCTAAGGTATCTCCCTCAGACTTTACTTTATCTATTTCTTTTATTATTTTTTCTTCTAAACTTTTATCTACACATCTAACTTCACTATTATCTACGTTTTCTTTTATATAACCAAAATCATATACATTTTTATGTGATACGCTTCCAATTTGTACAACATGAGATGTAAAATCTATATCAAAGTTTTTAAGTATTTGCTTACAAATAGCTCCTATTGCAACCCTACTTGCAGTTTCTCTTGCACTAGATCTTTCAAGTACATTTCTAGCATCATCAAAATCATATTTTAGACATCCAACTAAATCTGCATGACCTGGCCTAACATTGTCTACTTTTTTGCTTTCAAAGTCAACTTCTTCCATTGGATTCATATACTTTGTCCAATTTTCATAGTCTTTGTTTTTCACTTCTATGCTTATAGGTCCACCTAAAGTTTTTTTGCCTCTAACTCCACCTAATATATTTATTTTGTCTTGTTCTATTTTCATTCTGCCACCACGACCATATCCACCTTGTCTTTTCTTTAGCTCGTGATTTATTTCATCTATATTTAATTCAATGTTAGAAGGTACTCCATCTAATATTGATATTAAGCTTTGTCCATGTGATTCTCCACTACTTAAATATCTAAGCATTTTCTCCGTCGCCAAAACCTTATAAAACTTTATAAAGTATGTTTAATTTCTTTTTCAACGTATCTGATTTTGCAAGTCAAACTACAACAAGCTACTTTCACTTGATGTGATACTCCAAAGACGTAAATTCCCATACAACGAATGGTACATATTAGCATTATCTTTTAAGTGATACTATGCTAATTTATATTTTGAAAGATTAATACTAGCATTTAAATCTCTATCAATAGATAATCCACACTTGCAATTATATAATCTATCTTTAAGTTTTAAATCCTTTTTAATCTCTCCACATTGACTACAAGTTTTTGACGAAGGATACCACCTATCTGCTATAACTAACTCTATTCCTCTAAATTTACACTTGTATTCAAGTTGTCGTCTAAATTCATAGAAACCTTGTTTTGCAATAGCTTTTGATAAATGCTTATTTTTCATCATATTAGAAACTGCTAAATCTTCTATTACAACTCTGTATGGTTTGGTTTTCACTATACTTGTTGTAGTTTTATGAAGATAGTTATTTCTAATGTTTGCAAGTCGTCTGTGCATTAGTTGTATCTGCTTTTCAAGTTTTATAATGTTGCTAGTTTTGACATACTCCTTTCCTTTTTTATTATTTTCATATTTACGAGAAACTTGACGTTGTAACCTATGAATCTTCTTCTCTATTTTTCTAACTATATAAGTTTTGTTGATATTTTTATAAACCTTGTTATCAGAACAGATTGCTAAGCCTTTAATACCCAAATCTATTCCTAATGATATATCTGTTAATTCTTCTTGAACTTCCTCTTGCTCTATACCTACTGATAGATACCAATACTTGTTATCGTACGATATACGAGGATTTGAATATTTAACATTAGTAGGAATTTGTTCATTAGTTTTTATCCAACCAACTTTTTCAATATTAACTAAGTTTCCTTCTTTAACTTTTAGTTTGCAGTTATCGTTGTAGAAGGATTTCTTACTTTTTCTTCTACTCTTAAATCTTGGTTTATCTGATAGACCTTTGAAAAATCTTTTATAGCTATCACAAGCATCTTTTACAGATTGTTTTGCTACATTATTTGATACTTCATTTAGCCAAACTAATTCAGTTTTCTTTAACTGAGTTATTTCTTTTCTTAACTCATTATCAGAAATAAATTTACCACCTTTTTTATAATTTTCTTCTTGTCTTGCAAGTGTCCAATTATATATAAACCTAGCAGTACCTACTGATTTTCATAATTTATGTTCTTGAAGCTGACTTGGATATAATCTAACTTTCTTCGCTAGTATCATATTCTATCAACTCCTTAATCATCTTCTTGGCTTTATTACTTCTCTTACCTTTAAGTCTGCAACTAAAAACTGTGATTATTTGTATCATATCTTCAACTAATTCTTGTTGTTCTGTTTTTTCAGTATTATCAATAATTTCAATAGTAGTTCCGAACTTAGTACATAAGTTTTCGATAAGTTCATATCCAAATTTTATTAACCTATCTTTATAAAGAATTACTATTTTATCAACTTCTGAATTAGCAACCATATCTAGTAGTTGATTTAATCCTTTTTTATTATAGTCAATTCCGCTTCCTATATCTGTAATTACCTCAAACTGATAACCTTTAGAATACATATATGTTTTAACATTATCAACTTGTCTTAATAAATCCCCCTTTTGCTTCTGAGAACTAACTCTACAATATGCTATTATCTTTTTATTAAGTTGTTTCTCTTGTTTTAAACCTAAGAAATGGTTAAGTTGTTCTTGTGAATAATACCTATATCCGCTTTCTGTTATATGATGTGGTTTTAAAGTACCGTATCTATCCCAATTTCTTAATGTTTGAGTTGTTTTGCTTATTAATTTAGCAAATTGTCCTATTGAATAATATTTCACTTACATCACCTCTTGTATTAAGTATAACCGAATATTATTAAAAACCAATAGACTTTTATAAAGTTTTGTAAAGTTCAATTAATAACTTATTCTCCTCCTATACAAAAAAGCCTGATTAATCAAGCTTATTTATATCTTTTATATAATTTTCTAAGTTTTCACTTAGAATGGTTTTAAATTGTTCATTTTCTTTGTAATTTTTCTTATCAGTATTGTTTAAATGAAGATTGTATAACAACTTGTTGTTTATACTTTTAAAGAAAAAGTCCATTACTATTTGTCCACCCATAAATTGAGTTTCATAAGGTGTAGACCCACCTACTGCAATATACATCCCTATACGTTTTTTATTTCTATCTATAGATGGTTTATTTAATACGTATTTACTTGCATATATAGCTTGAGTTCTGTCTACAACCGTTTTTACTTTAGCTGATACACAGTCAAAATGTACTGGGCTTATAACTATTACCCCTTTTGCTTTATCAAACATATCATACATTTTAGTCATATCATCTTTTATCTTGCAATAACCTGTTTTATCACAAAAACCACAAGCTGTACAATATTCAATATTCATATCATATATATCAAATGTTTCACTGCTTATATTGTTTTCACTTAGCTTATTACTTATTTCGCTGCTTAATTGAAAACAGTTTTTATTTTTTCTTGGGCTTCCATTTATTATTAAAATCTCTTTGTACATTTTATCCCCCCTACTTATCTTTTAACATTACAACTAATATATCATCTTCATAATTATCAGTTCCAGAAAATTCTTTTATATCTATTTTTAAATTTTCAAGCACTGCTTGTTTAGTAAATCTAAAATTATTTTGTAAGAATTTTTCTAATCTATTTATCCCATACTCTTCTTTTTCTTTATTATTTATCTCAAGTATCCCATCTGTATACATACAAACCATTGGATAATCTTTTATCTCATGAACATTATTAACATACTCAGAGTCCTCCATTATCCCTATTGGTATTCCTTTTTTACAGTTTAGGTTTTCTACCAAAGAACCATCTTTTCTTACCATTGTAGGACTATAATGACCTGCATTTGATGTTATTAAGATGTTTTCTTTTGTATTAATCATACTTATTAAACAAGTAGTAAAAACTCCCATTTTATCAAATTCATCATATAAAATTTTATTTAAATTAGTCATTATTTCACCTGGTGTTTTAAATTGATGACAAAGTACTTTAAAAGCACCTTTTACCATAGCTACTACATAGTTTGATACCATACCATGACCCATAACATCAGCTACTATATAAACTATATTATCCTCATCAACTCTCATAGCATAGTAAAAATCTCCTCCTACTACTCTTGCTGGCTTGTGATAATAACTTAATTCCTTTTGTTCATTACATTCCATTTCACTTTTATCCATTATAAGTTTTTGCTGTTTATTTAAAAGATTAAGCTCATTTGCTAACACCTTATGCTTAACTTCTTCAACATTGTACTTATAAAGTTGCATACCTACTGAAACTTGCTTGGCTAATACACTTAATATATTCAAATCATCATTAGTGTAGTTTTTGCTATTTGCACAAACTATACATCCTATAGTTTCATTTTTATCTTTCAATTTATAATATATATAGCTTTCTAGCTTATTTACATCGCTACCTTTATTTTCTATATTGTTTAAGTAACTACCCATATCATCTTTAGATAAGATATTTTCTATTATAGGATATACATTTATTTGATTTTTTTGTTCACTATTATAGCAACTTACCGCTCTATTTTTATATTCTTTTTCATTTATAACTATTATAGCTTCTTTACTATTTGTAATATTACAAGCTTGTTTACTTAAATGCTCTAAGAATCCATTTATATTTTTATTAAGATATAGCTTTTTTGTGGCTTCATTTATAGAACTTATAGCTCCTCTTAATTTGTGAATTATAAGTTGATTATTGTTGTTTTTGTTAGTTATATCTATTGATAAACTTATTAAAGACGATACAGAAGATATAAAATCTATGTCTGGCTGTGTTAAAAAGTCTTCTTCAGTTAAAAAGCATGTCATAAAACCTACGACTGCATTGTTTATAATAAATGGAAAAACAATTCTACCTATGTAACCTTCATCTTTAGCTAGCTCTTGTTCTCCTTTAGCTCTATCATCTTTAAATACATTTTCTATATACACTATTTTCTTTTCTTTTACAGCTTCATGTATATAAGCTGGGTATTCATTAAAATCTATTTTTACACCTCTTGGGCTATTCATTGGAAATACTTTTGGTATATAGTCTAGTGTTTGCGAACACACTAAATAGGCATGTTGGTAATTATTTTTGTAAAATAAATTCACACACGCCTTAGTTGGATGGACCATTTCAAGCATCTTTTCTACTATTTTGTCTTTTATAGTAAAAAAGTCTGTTGACTGTGTTACCATAGTAGATATATCTACTAAGTTTTTCATTTTATAATTGTCGTTGTTAGAATTACTCATATAAAGTCCTCTTCCCCCTAATTTATCAGTTTATTTTATATTACTATATATGTCTTTTATAGTAAATACAAAAACCGTGATAAAACTAGCGACTATTATTATGTTAAATTTAGTTATTAATCCAATTAATAAAAGTGTTACAAGGACGTTTAGCCCTGATTTGCTTTTCTCACTAACTGAGTCCATTTTAGGTAACTCTATATTATTTTTTATATTTTCGATACTTTCTCTAACTTTATTTTCTAACTTTATTTTGTATGTTATGTAAGCTATTTCTAATAAAAATGTTCCTATACCAAATATGGTATTTACATTAAAAGCTAACATAAGTATAATCATAGCTATTATTAATTTAATAAATTTTAAAAATATGCTATCTATTTTTAAGGTAATATTTCTTATTTCCTTACACTCATCCCTTAGTTTATACTCTGAACTTGGCATTCCTTTCATTTTTGTTTTTACTATTTCACAGTAAAACAACTTAATTATCCCGTTTATCATATTCAAATCACTCCTTTTACATATATTTGTAATTTTTACAATTATAATATTTTTTATACTTGTCAATACTAAATAAAGAGAAAATCTTTTAAGATTAACACCAAAGGAGTGGTTTTTGTGCAAATTGAACAACTTGATTTAGAAACTCGCAGTAAAATATATGGTTATACCAAAAAGGTTCTTCGTAAATATCAAAAGGGTATTGTCACAGGGAAAATAACTGCTGATAAGTTCGCAGAAAATATTTTATCTGATGGAATGATTGATGATTTCTTAGATAAAAATACCTTAACTCAACAAGACTTTAAGTTATCATATATTGACTACATTCAGACATTAATACATATGCAAAATGAGGATTTATCAAATGGCAAAAAGAAAAAAAATAAAACTATTCCCGAAAAACCAAGTATTCCTCAAAAAATTCAACTTAAAAACTTATTAGCTTCTAATGATTACAGTTTGTATATACCTTATCAATATTTAACAGCTAATGATGTAGATATATTGATAAAATATATAAGTACAGGCGCTATTGATTTAGGAAATGAAAGAATTTATAACTACGTTAATAGACCTAAACCAAATTAAAATTGAATTTTTCAAATAATAATAAGCTACCTATTAAGGTAGCTTATTATTATTTGAAGCTTTATATTTTATCCTAATGCTTTTTCTAGTTTAGATAAGTATTGTATTGGATAATATTTTAATAGTTCTTTAAATTCAGTTACTGACAACCCTTCTGTTGTTGTGTAAATACGAATTTTTTCATCTAAATCTGCATTTATAAATTTAGTTTTTACTTCTTCAAAGTTTATAGTAGACATATGTATCACTCCTTATATAATTTATTCTTATTTATTTTATCCATCTATATATTTTTTATCCAATCATGTACTTTAAATTTTAAGTTTTTCCCAATAAAAAAAGTGTATTTTAAGTTACCAAAGTAATTTAAAATACACTTTTTATTTATTTATAATTTACTATTTTTGTTTTCCAGCCATTTGTTGTTCAGCCATTTCAACTAATTTTTTAGTCATGTATCCACCAACATAACCATTCTCTCTAGCAGTAAGGTTTCCTTTGTCTGCTTCTTGATAGTTTTGCATACCAAGTTCGTTAGCTATTTCTAATTTCATTTGGTTTAAAGCTTGTTTAGCTTGAGGTACTGCTTTTTTATTGTTAGTATTTGTCATTGTTGATTACCTTCTTTCTGATATAATTTTGTTGCTTGATAGTATTATATGAAGTTACAAAATTTTAATCCTCGGTAATATTTTCCACAAACGTAATACTTTATCTAACAATAATATCCTGCTAAATATCCTGTTGAAAATGCTATTTGAAGATTGAATCCCCCAGTATATGCATCGACATCTATAACTTCACCAGCAAAGAATAACCCTTTTACTAATTTAGATTCCATAGTACTTGAATTTATTTCACTTACCTTTATTCCTCCAGATGTTATTATCGCCTCTTCTATCGGTCTATATCTTTTTAATGTAAAAGTGAAGTTCTTTAATACATGTACTAGTTTTTTTCTTTGTTCTCTAGATATTTGATGTACTACAAGTTCTTTATCTATTTCACTTAATTTTATTATTATCGGTATTAATTTTTTAGGTAATAAATCATCTAAAGCTTTTTCGAACTTCTTATTTGTATATTTTTGAAAGTCTTTTTGTATTCTTTTATCTAATTTTTCTTCATCTAGTGCAGGTTTTAAATCTATAGATATTTTATAATTTTCTTTACTAGTATCTTTCATTCTGCAACTAGCTGATTTAATTACTGGACCATCAAGTCCATATCTAGTGAATTCAAGTTCACCAAAATCATCGTATACTTTTTTATTTTTACTATTATAAACACTAATAGCTATATTTCTAAGAGATAATTTTTCTAGTTCTTCTACAAATTTTTCTTGAACTTCCATTCCTATTAATGATGGCTTAATATCAGTTACACTATGACCTACAGATTTTGCAAACTTATATCCATCACCAGTAGAACCTGTAAGAGGATAGCTAAGTCCTCCTGTAGCTACTATTACAGATTCACATTTGATTTCTTTTTTATTATTTAAAATAACTTTTTCTATTTTATTATCCTTACATACTATTTTATCTACTTTTGCATTTAATATTATATCTACTTTTTTATTTTTGATTTGTTTTTCTAGTGCATTAGCTACATCATGTGCTTTGTCACTTTCTGGAAATACTCTTTTTCCTCTTTCAGTCTTTGTTTTTACGCCAAGATTATTAAACATAGATATAACATCGTCATTTGTAAAAGTGTAAAAAGCACTATATAAAAATTTACCATTAGTAGGTACATTTTCTATTAGTTCCTCTATTTCACAATCACTTGTTATGTTACATCTACCTTTTCCTGTTATTAAAATTTTTCTTCCTACTCTATTGTTTTTCTCAACTAAAGTTACATCTAGTCCTCTATCTGCCGCTACAGAAGCTGCCATCATACCTGCTGCTCCTGCTCCTATTATCACTACTTTTTTCAAAATCGCACCTCTTTTAATATTTTTTATCTAATTTGAATAATTTAAATAATGCTGGAACACCTGCTATTCCATAAAATACAAGTATTGTATATCTTATGTAATTAAATATATCACCCTCTGGCATAGTATATTTAAGTCCTAAATACATTGCACCTAGCGTTATTATCCCTATCAAAAATCTACATATATTTATTTTAATTATATTATTTTTTTTATTGCTAAAATTAATTTTACCTTTGTTGTTATCATTAGTTTCAAACTTTATGAAATTATCTTCAACTATATATCCTAATACAAATCCACTTAATAGTCCTAGTACTTTTATATAAGTTTCACTATTTACTAAAAATAAACCTAGTGCAAATAATCCTACTATTAAAATTAAAATCCAGTATTTTTTATTTTTATGAACATAATCAAATATTTTACCAAATAATATAGCAAATATTATCCCAAATATCCATCCACAAAGTACATCTATAGGCCAGTGCACTGCTAAGTATAATCTTGATATACCGACACCTAAAATCATCGTAATACCTATTAAAGTTACCCAACTTGTTTTAAATATTGATATTAAACTTACCCAAAATGAAGTAGCACTTTGAGTGTGTCCACTTGGAAAAGAATATCCTGTTGCAGTTGATGCTCTCATAGATTTTATGCCTTTTGTTCCTATTGGTCTTGGAGCTTTAAAAAATTCTTTTATTCCTGTATTTACTGTTGTATTCCCAATTAGTGAAAATAAAATTTTCTGACCATATTCTTTATTTAAACACCAGTACATTAATGTAGTAATCAATACAATAACTGGTAATTCGGTGCTTATTGTAAATATTAAAAATATAGCATCTAATATAGGAGATCTTACACCTTGAAAAAATTGTAATATACTTAATTGAATATCCATTTTTTTGCCTCCCAAATTTTTGTCTCTTATGCAATTATACCTAAATTTTTTGTTTATTTATACATATTTATTCAACTTATAGCAAATAAAAAAGTGCTAATATTTAAATTAGCACTTTTAGAGATTGTATATTTAAAATTTATTCTTGCCCTACTATACCTATGTAAGGTAAGTTTCTATATTTTTCTGCATAGTCTATTCCATATCCTACTATAAACTTGTCTTCTATAACAAATCCTACATAGTCAACAAATATGTTTGCTTTTCTTCTTTGTGGTTTGTCTAATAGTGTACATAATTTTAATGACTTAGGGTTTCTAGTCTCAAGTGTTGCAACTAAGTTGCTTAAAGTTAACCCTGAATCTATTATATCTTCAACTATTAATACATTTTTTCCTTCTATATTAACATCTAAATCTTTTAGTATTTTTACAGTACCTGAACTTTCTGTACTGTTTCCGTAGCTTGAAACACTCATAAAATCTATATTAACATCTAAGTTTATTTTTCTTATTAAATCAGCAACAAATACACTTGCTCCTTTAAGTATACCTACTACTAATAGTTCTTCACCTTTAAAATCTTTTTCTATTTGCTTAGCTAACTCACTTACCTTTTGTGCTAATTGTTCTTCAGATATCATCACTTCTGTAACTTTGAACATATGAATCCTCCTAATTTTACGTATATTATTATAAAGACAGTATAACATAGAACTTAAAATATTAGAATGTTTTTATTGTTTTTTTAAAAATAATTCGTTTATATTGATAATATTCAGTTTATTTAATTCTATTTTACCCATAAATCAACTTATTCTTTATAAAAAATATAATTTATTAATAATTTGTATTTCTACATATCAATAAAACTTATATAATCTCTAAACACAAAGGTAATATCTACAGTGTTATGCATATTTATAAATTGACTAAAATGGTTATAATATAGCTATAAATAAACTATCAACAAAAATTTATTTGTATTATAATCTAAGTATACAAACTAATTGAGGAGGTAACTTTATGAGCATAAATCATGGCGCTAATTTATATGACTTATCTAAGAAATATGGTTTTTCTAAAGATGAGTTTCTAGATTTTAGTTCTAATATAAATCCATTTGGAGCATCTACGCTTGCCAAAGAAGCTGTTATTAATAACATAGATCAAGTATCTATATATCCTGACCCTAATTACATAAATTTAAAAAATTCTATATCTAATTACTGTAATTGTCTACAACAAAACATAATCTTAGGAAGCGGTGCTACTGAATTAATTTCTTCTTTTATAAAAACTATTAATCCTACTAATGCACTTTTACTTTCTCCTGCTTACTCTGAATATGAAAAAGAGTTAAGCAAAATAAACTGCAATATAGATAAATATTATTCTAAAGCAGAAAACAATTTTAAAATTGATGTAGATGACCTTATTAACACTGTTAATAAAAATAATTACCAGTTAATAATAATATGTAATCCTAGTAATCCAACTGGATTTACTTTTACAAATGCTGAAATTGAATGTTTATTAAAAAGCACTAATGCTTTTGTTATGGTAGACGAAACTTATATTGAATTTACTGATAATGCTAAGTTTTCATCTACTAAGTTAGTTGATAATTACAATAATATATTCGTTATAAGAGGTACTTCTAAGTTCTTCTCTACTCCTGGTATAAGACTTGGATATGGACTTATTTCTAATGAAAATGTTAAGAAAAGTATTAATTCTAATTTAGATTTATGGAATATAAATATACTAGCTTCTTTGATGGGTGAAGTTATGTTTAAGGATAGCGCTTTTATATATAATACTGTAAAAGTAATGACAGATCAAAGAACTTTATTGTTAAAAGAACTAAAAAAATTAAAAGACTTAAAAGTTTATGATAGCCAAGGCAACTTTATATTATGTGAGATAACTTCAAAAGCTTTAACTGCAAAACAAATTAGAGAAAAATTAATACCTCATAAAATAATAATTAGAGATTGCTCTTCTTTTGATGGTCTTGGTGAATATTTCTTTAGAGTTTGTATTTTAAAACCTGAAGATAATCAACTTTTATTAAAATCATTAAACACTATTTTAAAATAAAAAATCATATAAAAGTTCAAAAAAGCCTTTGAAAAAATTTAATTTTCTCAAAGGCTTTAGTTTTCTTTAGTTTAATTAAGCTGATTTCTTGTTTGCTTTTTTATTAATCTTGTTGTTTATATGATCAACAACTGCTGCGATTGCGTTATCCCCTGATACGTTAGCTGCAGTTCCAAAACTATCTTGAGTTAAGTATAATGCTATCATTAAACTTGCAAGTCCACCATCAGATGGTATACCAACCATTGGTAAGAATGGAAGTGCACTCATTATTGCTCCACCTGGTGCTCCTGGTGCTGCAACCATTGCTATTCCTAACATTAATATAAATGGCATCATAGTACCAAAACCATAATCCATACCATTCATCATAAGTACTGCAACAGCAAATGATGTAACTGATATTATACTTCCAGATAAGTGAATTGTTGCACATAAAGGTACACAGAATTCTCTTATTTCTTTACTTACTCCATTATTTTTAGCACATTCAACATTAACAGGTATAGTAGCTGCTGAAGATTGAGTACCTACTGCTGTTAAATATCCTGGTATTTGGTTCTTTAACATCTTTATAGGGTTCTTTCCTGAGAAAGCTCCTGCTGCTGTAAATTGTACTACAAGATATATTAAATGTAGAGGTATTACTACTAAGTAAACTTTCCAGAATACTCCTAATATATCCCAAACTTGACCTGCAAAAGTTATATTAGCAAATGTTCCTGCTATATATAATGGTAATAAAGGTATTATTACTGTAGATAAAGTCTTTGTAACTACTTCTTGGAATTCTAAAGCCATTCCATATAAAGTTTCACCTTTACCTTTGTTTCTTAAAGCTGATATTCCAAGACCTAACATAAATGCAAATACTATTGCAGCTGTTACATCTACCATTGGCTCTAAAGGTATATTAAATATTGCTGGTAACATACCTTTTTCTGGATCCCCTATTTGTGCTGCAGCATTTGCATCTATAAATAATGGGAATATTGTAGATGCTACTAAGTAAGCTATTGAACCTGCTATTATAGTAGAACCATAAGCTATTCCTGTAGTTATTCCTAATAACTTTCCTGCCCCTGTTGCTAAATCTGCTATCCCAGCTGTAACAAAACCTATTATTATAAATGGTATAACAAATTTTAAGAAAGATGAGAATAATGAACTTGCTGTTACTAAAATTTGCACTATTAACTTTGGTGCAAAACTACCGATTAATATACCGGCTATGATACCCATAATCAATTTTGGAACTAATCCCATTTTTTTCATGATAAAATCCCCCTTGTTATATTTTGTCTGTTACAGTATATGATAGGGTATTCCCCTTAATTCGTCAACGTTTTCCTTTGTTTTTTGCTGTTCAAACTTTATTTATTACCTTTTTTGGCCGTTTTTAATTTATTTTTTTAATAATTTTTTTAAATTTTCTCAACTTTCTTTATTATCAAAAGAATGTCAAATATAGTCGATTTTTGTTTTTAAAAATCGAATCGCCTTTGTTCTTAACATGAATTTAACATAAAAATAAATAGTGATTAAACATCACTATTCATCTTCATCTTTTATGTCGAATTTTACGCCATCTATAATATTTTTATTTATATTTTCATTCTCTTTTAATATTTTTTTATATTTTTCAATTTCTTCGTTAACAATACCCAAACTCCAGACAAGTATGAATATGTCATCTGCAAATCCAAATACACCAAGTATCATCTCCGGTATGAAATCTATTCCAGATACCATGTATAGTATTGCAGTTGCTAGGGAAAATCCCACTTTGAATTTGCTTATTATATTTACTTCTCTATCGGTAAAAAAATCTGGTAATTTAAATATATTTACAATAAAAAGTAAACCAAATTTAGCATCTCTAAATCTTACTAATACTTTTTTAAATTTATCTAGCAAAATATCTATTACCTTCACTGAATCTCTCATATTTATCACCTCTTAAGTTTAACTTAAAGTATATTATAACCTATATGAGTACTTTGATAAATATATTAAAGTTATTTTAATTAAAGTAAGTGTATTCCATGTTTACTACATTTTTCAATCATATCATTTGGCCAAATTCCAACTTGAACTTCTCCTATATGTGCTTTGTTTAAGAAATACATACAGATTCTTGATTGACCAATACCTCCACCTATAGTGTATGGAAGTTCTCCATCTAATAATGCTTTGTGATAATCTAAGCTTCTTCTATCATCACAACCTGATGCTTTTAATTGTCTATCTAAACTTTCTTCATCTACTCTTATTCCCATTGAAGATAATTCTATAACATTATCTAATACAGGGTTATAAAAAAGTATATCTCCGTTTAATTCCCAATCATCATAATCCGGGCTTCTTCCATCATGTTTTTGACCACAGCTTAATTCTTTTCCTATTTGCATTAAGAATACTGCTCCATTTTCTTTAACGATTTTATCTTCTCTTTCCTTTGGACTTAAACCTGGATACATATCTAATAATTCTTGACTAGTTATAAAAGTTATATCCTTTGGAAGTATTTTTTTAATTTTTGGATATATACTGTTAATGTGTTCTTCTGTTGATTTAAACACCTCATATATCTTTGTAACTACACTTTTTAAAGTTTCTATACTTCTATCCTCTTTGTCTATTGTAAGCTCCCAATCCCATTGATCTACATATATAGAATGTATGTTGTCTAACTCTTCGTCTTTTCTAATAGCATTCATATCTGTATATAGTCCTTTTCCAATATCAAAACCATATTTCTTTAAAGCCATTCTCTTCCATTTAGCTAAAGATTGAACTATTTCAGCACTTTTGCCTATATCTGGTACTTGAAAACTTACTGCTTTTTCTACTCCATTTAAATTATCATTTGTACCACTCTCAGGTAATACAAATAATGGCGAAGATACTCTTGTAAGGTTTAGAGTTTCTCCTAATCTATTTTCAAAAAAATCCTTAAGATCTTTTATTGCTTCTTGAGTTTGTATAACTCCTAAACTGTTTTTATATTCCTTTGGTATTATTAAGCACATTTTTATACTCTCCTTATATTTTAGTAATTTCGATTTTTAAAGTTAACTTTATAATTTGAGTATGACGTCATACATTTTCATTCGGTCTGGCCATGACCTTTTATACAAAAGTTTAATTGCATTAAAAAAACCTTCCGTCTCTATATTTAAAATATAGGGACGAAAGGTATAATTTCCGCGGTACCACCCTGATTAACTTGAAAAACAAGTTCTCCTTATAATGTAGCGAATTTCTTCAGTACATTCCAACTTTATAACGGATTGGTTCCGTCTAAGCCTACTTTTTCAATGAAATTTCGGTTAGCAACTCCAGGAGGTTCTTCAATATAGACTTCGTGTTGGACTCTCACTATCACCAACTCGCTGAGACTACATACTATATTTACTCTTCCTTTCACAGTCTTTAGGGTTTATTTTGTTTGTATTTTATAGTTATATTAATACATTAAATCGATACTGTCAATACAATAATTTTTTTTACCATTTTTATAATTTTTAATTATTATGGTTATTTTCTGAATTTTAATTCATTTATATTTATATTTATATTTATTCCTTTACTTTATTAGTTAAAATAACTAATACACTATATTTTCTAAAAATTTTAAATTTTCTTAAACTATATGACCATCATCATCGTGATCATCTCTTCTTATATCATTCCCCCTTATTTCATCTGCTGTTATTATTTTGTAGTTTTTAAATATAGCATATCCTATAAATGCACCTAAAACACTTACTACTATACATCCAAGTGCTGCTACTATTACTTTTCCTGCAGGGTTATATGCAAACATTATAGCCAAACCTGCTATTGGTGTTGCTGTACCTGGAGTGTTATTTATAAGTTGCATATAAGCTACTATTACACCAGACATTGCCCCACCTATAAAGTTTGTAACATATATTGGTATTGGGTTTGCAGATATTATATCTGATTGAGTAAGAGGTTCTATTGCTACTGATATATTATCTTTTTTAGATCCAAATTTCATTCTTGAGAAGAATATATAGTTCATAAAAGATGAACCAAATACTGCTAATGCTCCTATTGCCATTGGTAATCCTGTAAGTCCTATAATAGATGTAAGTGCCATAGAACTAAGTGGTGCTGTTGCTACAACTGTTATAAGTCCACCAAGTATTATACCCATAACTATTGGGGAAGTATTTGCTGCTTGTATTAAAACTTGACCTATTCTAAGTAATGTATTATTAACTATTGGATCCATTCCCATGGCAATTGCTCTTGCTAATGGTGCACCAATTATTATTATTACAATTAAATCAAGTCCTGCTGGTACTTTCTTTTCGAAGAATTTAACTACAAAAGCTGTTAAATAACCTGCTATAAATCCAGGAAGTATACCAAATCCTGATACTGATAGTCCTACTAAGACTGCATAAACAGGAGATACTCCTAATGCTAGTGGAACTAATATAGCAGCTGCAACTCCACCTAATGAACCATTGGCAGCTCCTACACTTTCTAAAAATTTAAAACCTAAAACTTCACCAAAGAAAGAAAAATGGAAAGCTTCAACTAAGAAGCTGGCACAAGCAGCACTTGCTAATGCTCCCATTGCCTTCATACCATGTGGAGCTTTGTAACTAAATAATGTAAAAAGTGCTAAGACTAATAAAAGTAGTGCTGTTCCTGTTAATATTTGTATCATAAAATTTCCTGCCTCCTATTGAATGTCACGTTTATCTTAACTTAGTTTCTACACTATTTCTTTACTTATTCATTTTAATCTTAATTTTAAATTTAGAAATTAAAATACATAAAAAAATAGGGCTCAATTGAGCCCTATTTATATATATTACATATTGAAAGTTTTATCTACGTGATTTTTTATTTCTTCTGCTGTTCCCATAGTTAATACTTCACTTGCAAAAGTCTTCATATCTTCGTAGTTAACAGAAGTTATGAATTTTCTAGCTGGGAGTATAGATATTGGACTCATTGAGAATTCATCAAGACCCATACCTAAAAGTATTGGTATCATTCTAGCATCTCCTGCTGATTCTCCACACATTCCTGCCCATTTTCCTTCTTTATGAGCATTATCTATTACCATCTTTATAAGTCTAAGCACAGCTGGGTTAAATTGATTGTAAAGATAACTTATCTTTTGGTTCATTCTATCAACTGCACAAGTATATTGAATTAAGTCATTAGTTCCTATTGAGAAGAAGTCTACATGCTTAGCTAATATATCCGATATAACAGCCGCTGATGGTATTTCTATCATCATACCAACTTCTACATCCTTAGCATAATCTAAGCCTTCTGCATCCATTTGGGCTAATACTTCTTTTATAACTGCTTTAGCTCCTAATAACTCTTCTAGGGAGGAAATCATTGGGAACATTATTCTTAATTTTCCATGTACACTCGCTCTATATAAAGCTCTTAATTGAGTTTTGAATATTTCAGTTTTATCTAAGCATATTCTTATCGCTCTATATCCTAAGAATGGATTCATTTCTTTTTCCATCTCAAAATATGGTAATTCTTTATCTCCACCTATATCTAAAGTTCTTATTACTATAGGTTTACCACCCATTCCTTCAAGTACAGCTTTATACGCTTCGTATTGCTCCTCTTCAGTTGGGAATGCATCTTCTTTGTCCATATATAAGAATTCTGTTCTATAAAGTCCCACACCTTCAGCATCGTTGTTTATTAATCCTTCTACATCCTTAGGGCTTCCTATGTTTCCTGCTAACTCAACATGTCTACCATCTAAAGTTAGTGAAGCTTTTCCTTTTAGTTGTAATAACGATTTTCTGTATTCTTCAAATTCTTGCTTTAACACTGCGTATTTAGCTTTAGTTTCTTCATCAGGATTAACTATAACTTCACCAGTATCTCCGTTGAATACTATGTAGTCCCCATCTTTAATTTTTGAAGTTGCATCACTAAGACCTACAACTGCAGCTATTTCTAAAGTTCTAGCCATTATAGCAGTATGAGAAGTTCTTCCTCCGATGTCTGTTAAGAACCCTAATACCATTTTTTTGTTCATTGTTGCAGTATCTGATGGAGTTAAATCATGTGCAATTAATACTACTTCTTCTTCAAGTCCTGCTAAGTCAACAACTTTAACACCTAATATATGTCTAAGCACTCTGTTTGTAACGTCTTTTATATCTGCTGCTCTTTCTCTCATATATTCGTTATCCATAGATTCAAACATAGATACAAACATTTCTTTTATTTCATTTAAGGCAAAATCTGCATTTATTTTTTCATCTCTTATTTTAGCTATAGCAGAATCAACTAATTCAGGATCCTCTAAAACTAATAAATGAGATTCAAATATTTGAGCTTCATGCTCTCCTAATTCCTTGCAAGCTTTTTCCTTAATCTTAACTAACTCTTTTCTCGATAGTTCAACAGCATTTTGTAACTTTACTATTTCTTCCTCGATATTTTCTATGTTTTTCTTCTCTATAACAAGTTCACTGTGTTCTACAACTAATGCTTTTCCTAGAGCTATTCCAGGCGATGCTCCTGTTCCTTTGTACATTGGTCTTCCTCCTGTATACTTTAGTTATTTTAAGATTTTAATTTATATATTAAATGTCGTTTATACCAAACAAAACCTCGGTATAAACCGAGGTATATTTTTTTTAGAATAAATTATTATTCTCCAAATCCACCTTCAACTAATTCAACTAATGCAGCTATAGCTACTTCTTGATCATCTCCATTAGCAACTATAGTTAACTCGTCTCCTTTAGCTAATCCTAAACTCATTATTCCCATTATAGACTTAGCGTTTACAGTTTTTCCTTTAGCTAATACTTCAACTGTAGATTTGAATTCAGCAGCTTTTTTAACAAACATACCTGCTGGTCTAGCGTGTAATCCGCTTGCATTTTTTATAGTTATTAATTTTTCCATTTGTAAAACCTCCAATAAATTTATTCTTAAAGTATTTTATTTACTTTATCAGCTAATAGTTTTTCCTTAAATTTCTATTTTTGGTGGGTTGTTCCATTTATGTCCAATGGTGCAATTTTTGTCCCACTAAAAGAATATTTAACTAACTTTGATTTTTGAAATCTTTTAAGAAACAATTTGTCAAAATTTTCGACATTTTATTTTTTTGTAAAGATATAATTGGTTTAATCTCAAAGTTTGACGACAAGTTTTTATTATTGTGTATATTTTTATTTACAGTGTCTACAACTTTATTAAAGTCATATAATTGTATTCTGTTTATACTATTTTCTTCAAGTTTTTTTTCATATATACCATAAAATAAATCTTTATATGAAAACTCCTTGTTTAAGTTTAACATCTCTCCAACTTTAGGTACTATATTTTCCAATAATGTTCTAAGATTTGGATCTTTTTTTATACCTAGCAAGCTAGAAATATTTTCTATGCTTTCTTTATCCATTCTTATAAATTTATCAAAACAATATTGTTCATCAAACTTATAATCTGCATTAAAGTAATATTTATTACCTTCATATCTATCATATGCTTTCATAGCATCTAAATAACCTAAATTTATGTTTTTTTCAACATTGTCTCTATCTTTATTCAAAGAACCACCTAAATACTCTGAAGGTATTATAGTTTTCACATTTATTTCTTGATGTTTATTTAGATTTAACTTTCCAAAGAAGTCATCTACTAATCTAATTACAACAATATCACTATAACCTTTATTCTCAAGTAAAGTTACTGGCATATTATCAAAGAACATTCCATCTAAATAAAGTTTTTCATCCATTCTATCAAGTTTAAAAATTGGCAAACTCGAACTGGCAATCAAATAATCTATAAGTCTACCATTAGGTATATCTTCTATATACAGCGGATGTGGATTTATTCTTTTGTCCCAATAAACAGTTACTAAGCCAAAGTCTTTATTGGTTTTTCTTATAGATTCTTCGTTTAAAGTATTTTCTAACAATGTTCTTAGTGGGCTTATATCAATTCCTTCATTTTTTCTAGCTTTGTTTATAAGTCCTATTACATTATTAATGTTTTTAGCTGTAAAATCTATATTTTTATATTTTTCGTAATTCTCTTCATCAATATTCATAAAATGAGTATAATCATAGGTTAACCAAATATCTTCCATAACTTCAATATCATTTTGTAATATATAAGCACCATTTAGTGCTCCTATAGAAGTTCCTGTTACTCCTTGAAACTCAAGTCCTAAATCTCTTAAGGCTTTATAGGCACCTATTTGATATGCACCCTTTGTTCCTCCGCCTTCTAATACTAAACCCTTCATATTTATCACCTCTCTTAATACGAAAGATATATACTTTTATGTCAGTCTAGTAAATATATTTTTTAGAAATTCGATTTCCTAATGTATAAAATCATTAGGTTTTTTATTGCTAAGCACACTTCAAATTTCCTTTATTAAAATATATTATATTTTCTGTCGCTTTTCAAGTCGAAATATAAGTTTTTTTCAAATCATATTATATAATTTCGAATTTAATTTGCTCAAATTTAAGTATATTTTATCATAAATTACAAAAAAAAAGTATATATCTTTCAAATTTTTTATCTTACATCATTAACTGTGGCTATTACTTTAACAGATTTATTAAAAAACTTTTGCTCTATTTTACCTAAATTCATATTTGCCATTATATAGTTATCTGGATCTACTAAGTACATTTTTTTATAACCATTTTTAAAGAAATACATACATATTGATCTTATATCCTCATTATCTTCGCATTCAAATTCATATGGTGTTACTACTAATTTGTATTGAGAAGTTTTAATATTTTTTGTGATTTTTTTATAGTTGTTTAAAAAGTTTTTAGCATCATTGCTAGTTATATAGCCACTTACCTCTACATATACAATCTTTTGAGCATCTGACATATTAATATTAATCATACTCTACCCCCTAAAATATCTTTTATCTATTTATATGATATATGGGCTATATTAGTGATTGTACTTGTAGTGAATCTTCTATTAATTTATCTATTTTATCTTGTAAAATTTGTACGTTTTCGTATTTATTTTCTGTTAATTGCTTTATTAAAGACTTAGATAAGCTCTCTATTTTGTTATAATTATAATCTTTAAATATTCCTATTTTCATAACTTTATTTGGATAATAATCATAATTTTTTTTGCTAATTTTTTTAGCAGTTAGCTTAAAATATTTATTATACACATTAGAATTTAAAAGCCCTGCTAAGTATTCATAAGAAAATTCATCTTTATAGTTATCTTTTATTATAAAAGAATAAACATCCGCACTACAAAAATTATTGTTATAATCTATAGCAAACCTATTTTCCTTGCACTTATAAGGATACATTATTTTTGTCTGTTCAAATAAGTATTTTTCCCTTCCCCATTGAAGTTCATACCATTTTCTTATTTCTTTTTTACATTCTCTTCTATTACATAACTTTTCTTTATATATACCTATAATTTCATTTATTTCAATAGGATATTTTGCTTCATCATCTATATCATTTGAATAAATAAGTTTATATTCGCTGTCGGTTACTATGTATTTATTTATGTGTTTATTTTTTACCCAAGGTTTTAAAAGTTTATCATCTATATTCTTTATTTTTTCATTTTCTTTATTTAATATAAACGCCTTATCGCATCCACTTATTATTCCTTGAAAACTTATCGCTATATCTTTTAATTTATAATTACACTTACTTTCAATTTTTTTATATAATTGTCCGTCTTTTTTGTTTACTATTAACCATTCTTCACCTAATGATTTTTGATTTATAGTAAAGTTTTCAAATTCATTACTATTTATTAAGCATCTTATACTTTTTATATTTTCTATATTGATATCTTCATTTATACTCCTAAAAATATTTATATTATTATCTAGTGAAGCTTTCCTTAATGTAACTATGCAAGCAGAAATACCTATATTTTTAAATATATTGCATCCTAGGAAATCTACAATTTCATCTATATAAATATTTTCTTTAATATAACTTCTTAAATATTTACCTGATGGGCTTTCTAAAAAATACCTTGGTGTTATAATGCTACTTACCCCATCTTTATTTAAAAGTTCTATTATCTTTTGATAAAAACAATAATACAAATCTGACTTATCTTTATAAACGTTACTATAATTTTTCATTAAGAAATTTTTATAATCAGTAGGTAATTTCTTCTGCCCCACATAAGGTGGATTTCCTATTATATAATCAAATTTTTCTTCCCACGTTTTTTTAAGGCTATCACAGTGATATAAATTAAATTTTATATTTTTTAAAGTCTTATTTTTTTCTTTTAAACTATTTTTTAAGATTTCTATAGCGTCTTTATCTACATCAGCCCCATAAATACACTTATTTATTATATTATTGTGAATGCTATCCTCGTCCCAATATTGTTTTGTATATTTTTGTTTTAATTCATATATGTTTTGCTTTATTAAATCATCTATTATGTCATATGCTTCTAATAAAAAATTACCGCATCCACAAGATATATCTAATACTTTTGGATACGGATTTTTTACTATATCATGTTTTTTTAAAGTGTTTTCCATAATATATTGTACTATGATTTTAGGTGTATAAAAAACACCGCTTTTTTGTTTTGTTAAAATATCTAAACTGTCTTCATAATGTTTTGATATGTGAAAATTATCGTCTTTAATCGTTCCTAAGTCTAATGCCATATTTTCCCCTCCAAATATGATAAACTTCTTATCTTAATGTTAATTATAGCATATATTATTATTCTATTTATCCCATTTTGATTCTAACCATGCTACATCATTTTCTATATCATAACTTCTAGCTAGTTCTTTCAAATAGCCTAAAGCTTCACAGTCATCCATTCCTATATTTCTCTCAAGTCTTTTATCTATTCTTCTATAATTATCTTCTAAAAGCTTTTTAGAAAACATTTGACTCATAATTGCACTACCATCTAGTGTCATAGATACAATTGGAAAGTCTGGATTTTTACTAATTATCCAATCTATCGCACCCCAGGATGTTGTATCTTCTTTTATACTACTAAAATTATATCCAGTTCCCATAGACAATAACCTTATGTCATCACAGCTTCTTCCTAGCTCATCTGCCATTGCGTATATAGTAGAGGCTAAGCTAGGATCTGTAGCCACTATGCCTCCATCTATATGATTTTTATATGGTGGAAAAAATATTGGCGCTGCACTACTACACATAGCTACATCTATGACTCTAGCATTTTCGGTAGGCGAGTTAGGTACATTATTATAAAAAATAGGCTTCCAAGACGTAGCTTCATCCCCTATATAAAAACTAGGTATCACAACTAATTTACCTAAATCTTTAAGCTTTAAATTTTCAGGAAATATACTTAATAGTACTTCTTTTAAATTATGATTATCATACTTTGGTCTTAGAAGTTCAGAATGAGGTTTGTCAAATATATACTTTGAATTTTCTATAGAGTATAACTCTTTTATTTCACTACAACTTATCCCATAAGCTAGACCTAATGCTATCAAGCTCCCGGTTGAAGTCCCACCAAATAAATTCGTTGTTCTAACTAAATCAGGAAATTCTATTTGCAAGCGCTCAAAAATACCAATACTCAAAGCTCCCCTTAATCCACCTCCATCAAAAGTTACAATATTAAAAGTAGATTCTCCCATAATTTCACCCCACAGATAAGATTACATACTAGATTATATTTATGCATAAAAAAATAGGATGTTCCCATCCTATTTATATATGTAATTATCTTTTTGCATGCTGGTCTAAAAATGATAATACGCCTTGTGCTATACCTTCTGCTAATTTATCTTGATATTTTTCATCTATTAATTTTTGTTGTTCTTTAGGATTACTTATAAATCCACATTCAACTAATACTGCAGGAACACGAGTATCTCTTAATACTTCTAGCACTTGCTGTTTTACACCTCTATCTCTAATTGGTATATACGATGCAATACTCTTTTGTACATACTTTGCAAGTTCTAATGACTTGTCACTTGAATTATTTTCCATTCTGTAATAAGTTTCTGTCCCATAAGCACTATCATCACCTAATTGAGCATTCATGTGTATTGATACAAGCGCATCTACATATGGATTTTGAGAATTTATCATTTTCACTCTATCCTCTACACTTACAGATTCATCATCTGATCTTGTTAAAACAACTTGTATATCATTTTGTTTTGATAACATACCTGCTACTTTTTTTCCAATTTGAAGATCTAGATCTTTTTCATATACTGTTTTTTTAGAATCCTCGCCTACTGTATAAGTTCCTAAATTACCTTTATCTTTTCCACCGTGACCTGGATCTATTGCTATAGTGTATTTTTTATTTAATGCTTCTTTTTTCTCGTTTTCTAAATTATATTGCTTTTGAGCTTCTATAGCTTTTTGTTTCTCAACTTCTTGTTTTTTCATATTATCTATATTTTGTGCTACTTTAGAAATGCCAAGTGTAGCTCTATTTATACCGAATATAAATATACCTATGATACAAATTAAAAACACTAGTCTCTTCTTATTTATTTTTTTCTTTTTCAATTTTGTCCTAGTTGTTCTTCTAGTATTATTTGTAGTTTTTTTCGTTGACATATTTATATACCTTTCTGACGTTAGTTTAATTATATCAATAAATTTATTTTAACATCCAAAAAGGTTTTTTTCAATATTTACCAAGCTACTTAGTTATTTTTTTATCCTCCAAGAGTAACATCTTGCTTATCATACCAATTAAATGCATCACATATATGGTTTTCATTAAACGCTGGCCAATAATCATCTATAACATAAAAGTCTGCATAAATAGATTGAACAGGTAAAAATCCGCTCAAACGTCTTCTTCCGCCCCATCTTATTATTAAATCAAGTCTTGATATATCAAAAGACTGTATATGTTGTTGTATGTTATTTTTATTAACTTTTTGTGCATCAGCTAAAGTATTTAAGTCCCAATGCCATCCATAGTTTACTAATAAATTAGCTTTTATTTGTCCTGGCTTAGCTTCTGCCCTTTGTGTATATGGTAACAATTCTTTAGGAAACATTGGTGATTTTGTATTTCCTATTACAAGTAATGCTGCCCCTTCTTGTACTAGCATATTTGCGGCTTCTACACACGCTTTTGTAAATGCTTGTGTTTGGTCTGCTGGTCGCTTTGTGTTGTCTGTAGTAAATCCATAAAACGTTACTTCGTCTACTCCCATATCTCTACATTTTCTATATGCATCAAGCCCTGGGTCTAGTCCTTTATCATATCCTTTATCTTTTGTCATTCCTTGGTTTTGTGCCCATCTTCTATTTCCATCAGGTATGATTCCAACATGTTTGGGTACTCTCATATACGTTTCCACCTTTCTATCTTATCTATATATATTTGATTATTTACATTTTTTAGGAATATTACTCTTCTTTTATCAAATAATATTGCTATATAGTTGCTATTTTTTGTTAATTTTTATATATTTTAATAGTAGGCTATTTTTTACTTATTTATAATTTGAAATTATTTAAGTAAATTAGTTATCAAATAGGAGGGTATGATGAAAAAATTATTAATATTATTTACAATTATTTTTACTTTAGGTGCAGTTGGATGTTCATCTAAAGCAAAAGTAGCAGATGTTCCTGTTGAAGATATCAAAACTTCTATTAATAACAAAACACTTTTAGCTATTGAACCTGTATCAGAACTAGATGCGAAAGAATTCCATGCTTTTGAAACTGTTAAAGAAAATATTACAGAAGGATTTGTTTTGCAAGCTATGATAAACGTTAAATTACAAGATGTATTTGTAGTTAAAACTAATGATACCGAAAAAGTAAAACAAGCTATAACAAAATACAAAGAAGACTCTCTAAAAATGTTTGCTGATGGATACGGCGGAGTGGAAAATGTAGAAGCTGTAAATAATTCTATACTAAAGAGCAAAGGTAACTATGTTTATTTTATAGCTACACCTAATGCTAAAGATATAGAGGCAAAAATTTTAGAACTAATAAAGTAATTTTTAAGATTTAAATAACAAAAGACCTTTTATTATAAAAGGTCTTTTGTTATTTAATACATATTAATAAAAAAAATTGAAAGTTGGTGATGTCTTGGTTTTTAGTAGCATAACATTTTTATTTTATTTTTTACCTATAGTTATATTTACTTATTTTATATCGCCATATAAAATAAAGAATCTAATTTTATTAATATTTAGTTTGATATTTTACGCTTTTGGTGAGCCGATATATATATTTGTTATGATATTTTCTTGTTTAGTTGATTATACTAACGCACTTATAATTGATAAATATAGAAAAACTTTTAAAGCTAAATTTGCATTAATATCTTCTATTGTTATAAATTTAAGCTTATTAGGATTTTTTAAATATAGTAATCTTGTAAGTTTACCTATTGGAATTAGTTTTTATACTTTCCAAACAATGTCATACACTATAGATGTTTATAGAGATAAAGCCCCTGTTCAAAAGAATATTATTTCACTAGCTACTTTTGTAACATTGTTTCCACAATTAGTCGCTGGACCTATTGTAAGGTACTGTGACATAGTTTATGAACTAAATAATAGACATCATAACATCGATATGATTTATGATGGCATTTATAGATTTATAATAGGACTTTCTAAAAAAGTTATTTTGGCTAATAATTTAGGTTTAATTTGGTTTAATATTAAATCATCATCTTATTCAGATTTATCTAGTGCTACTGCTTGGCTTGGAATTATATGTTTTACACTACAAATTTACTTTGATTTTTCTGGGTATTCAGATATGGCTATAGGACTTGGTAAAATATTTGGATTTAATTTTTTAGAAAACTTTAATTTCCCATATATATCAAAGTCTATAACAGAGTTTTGGAGAAGATGGCATATATCACTTGGGATTTGGTTTAGAGATTATGTATATATACCTCTAGGCGGAAATAGATGTTCAAATTCAAGATGGTTTCTAAATGTTTTTATAGTTTGGTTTTTGACCGGTTTATGGCATGGAGCAGGTTTTAATTTTATATTATGGGGAATTTATTTTGGTATCATCTTAATATTAGAAAAATTATTTTTATTAAAAATTCTAGATAAATCACCTAATATATTAAATCATATTTATGTAATGTTTTTAGTGATAATAGGATTTGTTATTTTTGATATAACTAGTATAGATAAAATTTTTAATTATTTAAATGCTATGTTTAGTTTTGATAATATCTTTGATAAACATTTTTATTATTATCTAATTCCAAATATAATACTTTTAGCTTTTTCTATATTAGCTTGTACTCCAATTATCAAAGATACTTTAGAAAAATATAAATATTTAAGACTAATAAGTTTAATATTTGGATTGATTTTATCTACAGCATTTTTAGTAGATGCTTCTTTTAATCCATTTTTATATTTTAGATTCTAAATTCTAAATTAAGTTTTGAAATATTTATGATTTTATACATGCTATAAAATTTGAGAGGTGAATTTATGAATAACAATTTTTTAAAATATATAACTATAATATTTTTCTTTGGATTTATTTTTATAGTTCCAATAATAACTTTGTTCACTCCAGATAAAAAAATAAGTGAAATAGAAAATAAAATACTTACACCACTACCTAAACTAACTTTAGATAATATATTAGATAAAAGTTTTATGACTAACTTTGATAAATATAGTAATGACCACATTCCTTTAAGAACGGATTTTTTAAAACTTAAAAATTCTTATAATTATATTGTAGGAAATAGAAAATTTAGAGATGTTTATATAAGTAAAGATGCTAAATTTATGGAACAATTTATATTTAATAAATCTACAATAGACCAAAATATTTATAATATCAAAAACATTTCAAAGTTTTTATATGATAACTATGATATTAAGTCTACGCTTATGGTTGTTCCAACTTCTATAGCTTTTTACGAAAAAGAACTTCCTCCCTTTTCTATAACTGATGACCAAAGAAAAGCTTTAAATTATATAGATTCAAATATAGGTAGTACTTTAAATTTTTACAGTCCATATGAAGTTTTAAATAAACATAAAGATTCGCCAATATACTTTAATACAGACCATCATTGGACTCAATTAGGAGCTAGATTAGCTTATCAAGATTTGTATAAAAAAGATTCTTTTGCTAAACCTTTAAACTATAAAAAAGTTTGTGATAATTTTTTTGGTACTTATTATTCAAAAGCTCTACTGCCTAATATTAAAGGTGATAGTATCTATGCTTATCAAGATTTTAATAATTTTAAAATTAGTGTTGATTTTGATAAAAAATTTAATACTCTATATGATGAAAATAAATTAAATACTAAAAATAAATATCAATATTTTCTTCATGGAGATCCTGCTTTTGCTATTATAGATGGTAATTCTAATAATAATGATGAAATTTTAATTTTTAAAGACTCTTATGCTCATAACTTTATACCTTTTTTAACTTCACATTATAATAAAATTCATGTGGTTGACCCTAGATATTATAATATTGACCTAAAAAGCTATTTATCTAAAAATAAAAATATAAACAATGTTTTATTTATCAATAATATACAAACATTAAACTCTAATAATATATACAAACAAAACAATCTATAAATTAATCTTGATTATTTTTATAGATTGTTTTATTTTTCAATAATTGTAATAACCAAGTATTTTTATATATATTTTTTCTCCTTCTTTTAAACTTAGAGGATAGTCTAATAGGTTATAGGTATGTTGGCATATTAAATAATCATCTATATACTCTCCATCTAACAATATATCTGTAATTATCATAGTATGATAAGATTCACCTTCATAAACTAATTGAACAATATCACCTAGTTCTAATTCATTGTATTTTGCCATTCTTGCATATACTCCAAAATTTTGAGTATCACTTTTATTATTACCTATTATATATCTATAAAAAGGTTGTGCCGCAGTCCAAGTTGGAGTTCTAGAGTTTTCACTATACCAATACCATTTTTTAAGTACATTCTCTCCTTGAGCATCAAATGGTATTTTTCCAGCTTTTATACATTGGGATATATAATTTGTGCAGTTTCCTCCATAATTATCATAATTAGCATAAGAAGGATTATATGATAATGCCCACTTTCTAGCATATGCTACTGCCTTTTCTCTATCATATTCTTGTAATACTTTCATCTCACACCCCCTTAGTGTGTAACTTTATCTTTATTTCTCCATATATTATTGATAGTGTATTTACTTAAATAATCTTTGTAATCAGAAAACAAAAGCTTAATTTCTATAAAATGAGGTATATCTTTACTCATTTCATAGCTAGAAAAACATATTACTACTCCATCTTCTTCTATATAAAAATCTTGATCATCATCTATATATTTAAATTTATTTGCTTTATCAAAATCTTCATAACTATCACAGTATTCATTTGCAATAAGTTTAATTTCATTTGATATATTTTCACTTATTATATCCCTAATATTTGTAGTAGTATCAAAAATATCTCTTAAACTAATATATTGACCTAATCCTATATCATAATTGTAACAATTTACATAAGTTATATCGTATAATCCTATCAATTGTGAGAATTCTATAGGTATACTTATAATGTCATTTTCATTAAATGCTACTTTGTATTCACTAATTATATTAAGTATGTCATTGAATCTAGAATTGCTTAAATTATCATTTATTACATGTTTAAATGATATTACATCTTCATATATTAATTGATTTATTACTGATATTATATTTTTTTTATATTCTTGTTTTTTTATAAATGGATAGTTTAAATTACACTTTACTATTTCGTTATTTTCTTTTATACTTTTGCTGTTAATGTATAACATAAAAATCCTCCTATTTATTTATATATATATTATTTAATATGAATTTAAGTCATATTTTGTTATATGTTATTAATCAAAGTTATGCTAGTGTTTTTTTTGTAACGATTATACTATTGAATATATTTCAATACTACAATATAATAAGTATATTATTTTAAAAAAAAGAAGAAAGAAGGTATTAAATTGTCGACATTAAAAAAGATAGTAATATTTTTATCTATACTAGTCATAGCCTTTCCTGCAGCGGCGTTTGGTTATGTTTATTTTAAGTTAAATGGAATACATGATTCTAGTGTAGATCAAAACATATTAAACTCTACAGACTATAAGTCTGAAAATGGTATCACTAATGTACTTTTAATAGGTACTGATGGTAGACCTGACGAAAAAGTTTCAAGATCTGACTCTATGATGATACTTACTATAGACGGTAAGAATAAAAGCCTTAAGCTTACATCTCTAGCTCGTGATACTTACGTTGATATTCCTGGTCATGGAAAGCAAAAACTTACTCATGCTTATGTATATGGTCAAGAAAACTTATTAATTGAAACTATAGAAAAGAACTTTGAGCTAGATATACAAAACTATGCTAAAGTTGATTTCTTCTCATTCATGGATATAGTTGATGCCCTAGGTGGGGTTACTGTTGATATCCAACAAGGTGAAATAAATGAAATGAATAAATTCATACCAGAAACTTATTCATGGAGTAAAAATCCTGATAAAGGTGAAATTGAGTATATGGAAAAAACTGGACCTCAATTATTAAAAGGATATCAATTATTATCATATTCTCGTATTAGACATAATGACTCAGCACTTGAGAGAGACAGAAGACAAAGAAATGTTATAGAAGGTTTAATGAATGGAGTTAAGAATTTATCTGTTACTAAATATCCTGGGTTAGTTGACACTATACTTCCTTATGTTAAAACTAATATGAAGCCTACTCAGATTCTTGCATTAGGTGGGAAAGTTTTAGGACTTGGAGATCTTAGTTTAAAACAAATGGAGTTCCCTATAGATGATGACATCCATAGTAAGGGTCATATAATTAATCATAAAACTGGATGGGTATTAGAATTTGACCCAGACACAGTAGATATATTACATGATTTTATATTCTTAAATGTATTACCAGAAAACAATGAAAAATTAAAACAAACAAGTCAAAATGCTCAATATCAACAAGACAACCAAAATAATTAAAACAAAAAGACTATAAGAATCTTAATTCCTATAGTCTTTTTTATTTTTATTTTAATAAATCTAAAGTTTTATTGAAAGCTGTTTGATTTATTCCTCCACCAACTTGATATACTAAAGCTGTGTTTTTCTTACCTAGCACACTGTTTTGAAGAGAACTTACTTCATTTCCTAATATAACTATTGGAGACTTCAATTTAGCTGCTAAAGGTCCTGCGCTTAACGCATCTATCAAAGGATTACTCTTTGTAACTAATACAGAACTATATTTGCTATCTGTATAAAACTTTTCTATTACTTTAGCATTAGTTTCTTGTCTGTCCTCACCAAATATTCTATTATTTGATACATTGTTAGAAGTTATTGAGTTTATTTTTTCTATTACTTTATCTGATAAAACTTGACTTCCTCCTATAAAATAGGCATCTTGTAAGTTTTTAGTTTTTAACCAATTAAATGTATCATTATTAATATTTTCTTTTTCTGATAGTATTATTGGTTGCTTTTCTTCTCCAGCTTTAGATGCTATAGAAAGTGAATCCGCTTCACCATAACCACCCGTTACATATACTTTATTTATAGGTGATGTTATTTCTTTAGCTATTAAAAGAGATGTTTCATATCTATCTATACCACCGATTCTCTTAATTTTAGAACTTGGTAATATAGTGTTTAATTCATTTAATACACTCTCATTAACAACCGTATTTCCACCTATTACTACTATATTTTTAGGATTTAGTCTTTTTAACTCAACTTTTGTGGCTTCCGGAATTTTTCCTTTTTCTGTAAGTAATATAGGGGCATCCTTAGAAGTTGCTAAAGGAGTTGCTGTAACACCATCTACTACAGAGTTTCCATTTGTTAATACAACACTCTCAGATCCATTTTTCCATCCTTCTTTACTTACTTCTACAGCTGTATCATATCTTTCATTTCCTCTAAGGTTTCTTATAGGTATATTGCTAGAATATAATTCTTTCATATCACTTTGAAGCTTAGCATTATTTATAATGTCTCTAGCTGAGAAATACATACTTCCTTTTATTTCACTATATTGTCTATTTAAGTTTATCTGATCTTTTATCTCAGCTGCAACATTTTGATCACCATTCTTACCTTGTTTGTATACGCCTTGACCTATGTATAAGTTAACATTACTTCCTTTTACTTCATTTGACCACCAACTAACTAGCTTTGAATAATCAGCAACTGAAAATCCTATTGGCCAATAAACTTGAGGTACTATATAATCAACAAGTCCTTGTTTTATCCAAGTTCTACTATCTGCAAATAAATCTGAATAACTTTCTTGACCCCTAGTGTCAGACCCAGTTTCATCACTTGATTTATTTCTCCATATACCGCTTGGGCTTACTCCAAAACCTACATTTGATTTTATACTTTTTATAGACGCTTTTACTTCTCTTAATAAAGTGTTGACATTTTCTCTTCTCCAGTCACCTTTATCTTGTCCATTTCCATATTTTTTGTATGTCTCATCATCATTCATACCGTCTCTATAGAAATAATCATCAAAATGAACACCATCTATATTATAATTTCTTACTACTTCGCTTACAGAGTCCACTATATGCTTTCTAACCTCTGGCAAACCAGGATTGTATGCTAATGCTTGATAAGCACCATTTTTATGTTGTATTACCCAACTTGGATTAAGTCTTGCTGGATGATTCGATGCTAGAGTATTTAAGTCTGTAGTGCTTGTTGTAACTCTATAAGGGTTAAACCATGCATGAAACTCCATACCCCTTTTGTGAGCCTCATCTATTAGAAATGGTAGTGGATCATATCCTGGATCTTTACCTTGAGTTCCTGTAAGATACTCTGACCATGGATTTATGCTTGACTTATATATAGCGTCTCCCTTGGGTCTTACTTGTACAACTACTGTATTTATACCCGATGCCTTTAACTTATCTATTAAGTTTATGTATTCTTGTTTTTGTTTTGCTTGATTGTTTTTAGTACTTGGCCAGTCCATGTTGTAAACTGTAGATATCCAAGCTGCTCTCATTTCTTGGTCATTACTTAAAGCCGATACGTTCAAATTAAACGTTGTAAATATCATCATAAATGACAATACAAATACTTGCAATTTCTTCATTTTTTCCCCCTAATTATTATATATTTCACACTTTTTCTACAAACTGCTACATTACAAAGTATACATATTCATACTATAGTAGTCAATTCTTAGAGTTAAAAACAAATTTATTATCACTATGATTTTTGTTACTATAGTCTTTTATTTACATAAAAAAAGCAGTGAATTTTTTATTCACTGCTTTGTATACTATAATATAGATTTAGCTGTTACGTAAGTTCTTGAATAGTATGATGAATTAATGTTATCAATTTTAACATTTTCACCTGGTTTTGGAGAATGGATCATCTTCGATCCTCCTATGTATAATCCAACGTGAGTTATTCCTTTACCTGTTGATGAAAAGAATACTAAATCTCCCGCTTTTAAATTATTTTTACTAACTGTTTTACCAACATTAACTTGTTCGCTTGAAGTTCTTGGTAAATTTACATTAGCTGCATTTTTGTATACATATGATGTAAGCCCTGAACAGTCAAATGAATTAGGACCAGTAGCACCCCATGCATATGGCTTCCCTAATTGTTTATGTGCTAACTCAACTATCTTATTTGATTTATCTGATACTTGGTTGTTATCTCCTTGCATTTGTACATAACTTCCATTTACCCAGCCCATATTTCCGTTTGCTGGCTTTATTTTATACCAACCGTTGTTGTTTCTTTCTAATACCTCAACACTGTCATTAGTGTATACTTTTGTAACTACTGAATTATTAACCCCTGCTCCACTTCTTACATTTAAAAAGTCACATGGTTTAATTTTTCCTATTTGTGAATTTGATCCTATATATGATTGATTTTTCTCATTATTGTTTTCAGCTGCATATACTTCTTTATTGCTTCCCCCTGCGTAAACACAAGTTAAAAGTATAGCTATTGTTACTACTTTAGATAATATATTTAATCTCTTACTCCCTACTCTCATAATTCACCCCATCTAATTTTTATTCATTTAAAACTTCTTTGTAATCTTATTGTAACACTTTTTACCAAATTTTACAAATTTCATTTACAAATTTGTCATTTTTTTATGTCAAAACTTAAATTTAGTCTATTAATTGAATTTATAATATACTAAGCAACCTTAGATATTAAGTATTTTTTTGTATATTTTATCTATATCATTAAAGTTTGAATTAACTTCATAATTTTCTTTAATAAATTTACGGCCTTTTTTTCCTATATTTTCTCTCAATTTTTCATCTTCTAATAATTTTAATATAGCATCTCTTATCTCTTCTGGACTTTTTGGATTTATTACAATACCAGTTTCACCATCAATTACAACTTCAGGATGTCCACCAACATTACTGACTATTACAGGTACTTCACATGATTGAGCTTCTATTGCTGCTACTCCAAAACTTTCTCTTAAAGATGGAAATACAGCTATATCAAAAGTATTAAATACCTCTGCTACTTGATTTAGAGGAATACGCCCTAAAAATTCTACAGAGTCTTTTAAGTCTAGTTCATCTACCAAGTTGACCAAGTTGTCCATTTGACTACCTGAGCCTGCTATTTTTAAAACTATATCTTCATGATTATTTTCTTTAACTAACTTAAATCCTTTTATAAGATAATCTATTCCATATTTTTTTTCTAAAGTTTTTACAGTTCCTATAGTAAATTTATTTTTTTTATTGGTTTCTATTTTTCTAAAGAAATCCATATCAACACCAAATGGAGTTATATATATTTTTTTATTTGTATATTTATTAGTTTCTCTTGCCATATCTTTACTAGTTGAAAAAATATAGTCAGCTTTTTTCAAATTATATCTGATTATTTTATTTTGTATAAAACCGCCATTAGGAAACTCATAAATATCCGTTCCCCATACAGAAATTACGTATGGGTGATAATTTAATAAGCTTCCTATCAATCCATAACTACTTGCATAGTGTGCATGTAGTATATCTGGCTTAATTTTATTTACTATTTTTTTTATTTCACTTATTGCTGTTATATATTTTGCTTTTTTAAAAGGACTTTTATTCTTTAATTCTTTAACATTAAAACTAAATTTATGTACTGTAACACCTTCTATATCTCCATCATTTAATGAAATTACATGGATATCATAACCCTTATTTTTAAAAAAATTACACCATTTAATAGTATGAGGATTAGATGCGTCAGCTAAATAACATATAGTGCTCATATAATATACCTCTCTATCTTCCTATAGAGTAATAATCTATACCTATATTAGACATATCTTCTACTTTATAGCAGTTTCTTCCATCAAGTAATAATGGAATTTTCATCTTAGATTTATAATTAGAAATATCGTAGTTTACAATTTGATTCCATTCAGTCATTATAAAGCAAATTTCAGAGTCAGAAATAGCTTCATCTATAGAAGTTGTATACTCTATGCTATTTCCAAAAATCTTTTTAGTATTGTTTACTCCTACAGGATCATAAGCTACAACATTAGCTCCTCTTTCTATCAAGTATTTAATATTAGGTATAGAAGGAGCCTCTCTTAGATCGTCAGTATCAGGCTTAAAAGTAAGTCCAAGAATTGCTACTCTCATTCCCTCAAAGCTTTCTACTAATTTAGATGCTTTTCTAACTAATCTAAGCTTTTGAGATTCATTTACTTCTATGGCAGCTTTTACTGTTTTTAGCTCATATCCATTGTGACTAGATAACCAATGTAGTGCTTTTGTATCCTTTGGAAAACATGAACCACCGTATCCAATACCAGCTTTTAAAAACTTTGAACCTATTCTATCATCATAGCTCATACCTTTAGCTACATCTTCAATGTTCGCACCTACTATTTCGCAAAGATTAGCAATATCATTCATAAAAGATATCTTAAGTGCTAAGAAATCATTTGAAGCATATTTTATCATCTCTGCACTATTTCTATTAGTTACAACTATCGGCTGATTAAATGGTTTATAAATCTCATCTAGTATATCTTTTGCCCACTCACTTTCAACTCCAACTACTATTCTTGATGCTTGTAGTGTATCAACTACTGCACTTCCTTGAGATAAAAATTCTGGATTTGAAGCAAGTTCTATTTTAACATTATTTTTCAAATTTTCTCTTATATAACTTTCTATCTCATCATTAGTACCAATAGGCACTGTTGATTTTATTACTATTAAAGTATCTTTAATTATAGTTTGAGAAATTTGTTTTGCTACTTGTTTTATATAATCTAAGTTTGCAGAACCATCGCTTCTCTCTGGCGTACCTACAGCTATCATAATTACATCCGCATCTTTGTATGCACTTTTGTAATCTGTAGTATAATCAATTCTTCCTAATTGATAATTTTTAATCATCAATTCTTCTAAATTTTCTTCATGTATAGGTGAAACTCCAGCTTTCATAAGACCTACTTTTTTATCGTCTACATCAACACATACCACATTTGTGTGACCTACTTCAGCTAAACATACCCCAGTTACTAAACCTACATATCCAGTTCCAGCTATAGCAATCTTCATGACTATCTCCTCCAATTAAATCTATTTAACTACGCTCATATTCTTTTCTTTATAGCATTAAATACATAAAAACAAAAAACATAAGAAGTTTTAAATATGTTCAATTTTTCTACATTTCTATATGTATTCCAAGTTCTTCTTAGAGCTTTTACTTTATTACTTGATAAAGAATCTCCTACTAGTCTATAGTTAACTAAATCTTCTTCTATTCCATAAGCATATTTTTCATTTCTTAATATCTTTAACCATGTAGCAGTATCTTGTCCTCTTCTAACTAAAGGCATTTGAAAATCCCCAATAATATTTCTATCTACAGCTACTGTAGAACATCCTATTATAGTATTTTTAAGAAGACCATTGTAGTTTATTTTAGATGGTGCCTTTGCTACTTTATTAGTTTTATCTCCGTTTTCTTTCATATATCTATACGATGTAAAAGTAAATCCTACGTTTTCTTTTATCATATATTTAATTTGAACTTCTAATTTTTGAGGTTCCCATAAGTCATCACTATCAATAAATGCAACAAATCTTCCTTTTGCATTTAATATACCAGTATTTCTAGAGACCGAGGCTCCAGAATTTTTTTCAAGCTTTATATATTTTATCCTGTCATCGACTTTTGCAAATTGTTTTATTATCTTAGCTGAATTGTCCTTAGAACAATCATCTACTAATAAAAGTTCCCAATTACTATAAGTTTGACACTTTATTGACTTTATTGTCTCTGATAAAAACTGTTCTGCATTGTATACAGGTGTTATTATCGATACTAAAGGTTCATTCATAATTTACATTCTCCTTATATAGTAGCTATCAATTTGTACTATTAATAAGTTTGTTTATTTTACGTGTTTCTTTTGTTTTAAATATTTGTAGTAACCTAGTGGGAAACATGCTATATATATAAACTTATCGCCTATTTTTTTTATTTCTTTGTAGTGATTACTTTGCGCTAATAATGAATATCTAGCTAAGTTTATATAATTTTTAATCCACATATATGGATATCTATCTATAGGATAAGTATTTTGATTAGTTAAATATAAATATTCTAATGCTCTTCCTCTTAAAGAGCTTTTTTTGAATTTGTTCATAGTTAGCCCATCTTCTAGATATTCTACAACTCTTAATGGTTTATTAGTACATAGCATTTTATAATCTTTAGATATTTCATTCCAAACAACGCTCTCAGGTAAAAACTTTATTCCGTCTCTTTCTGGGAAAGGATACTTTCTTAAAATATCTGTAAGAAATACTAGTGTTTTATCACCCTTCATACCTAATTTATAATATAAATCTGAAAGATGATATGAACTTTTATCTTCTGGTATATTAGTTCCTACCACGTCCATATTTTTATAAACACATAATCCCATAACTCCGCACAAACCGTTTTTGTCATGTGATTTTTCCCATGTTTCATTAACAATTTCTACAGCATCATTTACTAGTCCATCATCACTATCTACTATAAAAAATAATTCTCCTAAAGCTTTCTCTACACCTAAATTTATAGCGGTATGCTTTCCACCGTTTTCTTTATATATATATCTTATATTTAATAAATTTTCATTTTTAAATTTATCAACTAAAATTCTCGTATCATCCGTACTTCCATCATCTACTATTAACCATTCAAAATCTTTAAAAGTTTGTTCTTTTAAATCACTGTATAAAGTTTCTAAAATATACGATCTATTATAGGTTGGTGTGAAAACAGTAAACTTATTCTCATACATATACATTTAGACTCCACCCTTTCTTTTTAGCTTTTTTTAATTCCATTTATACTATAATTCACAAAATAGTATACAGACTTGTGTAACGGCATCTTTTCTATGTTTCTATATATATTCCATGTCCACATAGCAGCTTTTATTTTATTTCCACTAAGCGATGTACTCGATTTTCTATAAAGTGCCAAAACTTCATTTATGCCATATGCTATATTACCTTGTTTTAATATAGAAAGCCATAGTACATAATCTTCATGCCTAACTCCACTCATTTTTATATCAAAATCTAATCTCGATTTATCAACTACTACAGTAAGACATCCTAATACATTACCTTTTAGTAAGGTAGCATAGTCAACTTTTCTAGGTACTTGTATTATTTTACCAAGACTTTCATTATTTTCATCCATAAGCTCATATGATGTAAAAGTAATTGCACAATTATTTTCTGTCATAAAGCCTATTTGTTTCTCCAATTTATTTTCATTCCAAATATCATCACTATCTAAAAATGCTATAAACTGCCCTTTGGCTTTATCTAGTGCTATATTTCTAGCACATGATACGCCTTTATTAGATTTAGCTCTTATATATTTTATTCTAGGATCATTTTCTACATAAGGCTTAACTATATTGGGACTATTGTCAGTTGAACAATCATCAACTATTATCATTTCCCAATCTTTATAAGTTTGATTTATTACAGATTTTATAGTTGCCTCAATAAATTTTTCAGAATTATACATAGGAGTAATTATAGATACTAAATTTTTTTTCATATTATCTTCCTCATCACTTATAAATTATTTACTAATTTTACCCAGTATGCAGTTGTATATTCTCTCGCAATTCTTATCGTCATTATATCTGAAAAACTTATCTCTTTCATTTTTTTGATCTTCTTTTACTTCAAAATCATTTTCAATAATTTCAATAAGTTTGTGTAAAGCTTCATTTTTATTGTATGCTAATGATCCAAACATACCATTATCTAAGTCTATATAAGAATCTATTTCTTCCTTATATTTGTCTATGTCAAATTGATAAAAAAGTATAGGTCTATTCATATATAAAAAGTCTATTGCAACACTAGAATAATCAGTTATATTAGCAGAAGACCTTCTAATTTCAGTTGCTAAAGTAACTCCCTTGTCTAAAAATATAATTTGATTTCCAGTTATATTTTGTTTTATGTCGTCTATAAATTCATGCATAAGATGATGTAGGTAAAATTTTATTTTAACATCTTTTTCTTTCAAGATTTTATTTAAATTTTCATCATTTAGAAACTCCATTATATTCTTGAAATAATCACTATCTGTGAAATTACCACTATCAAACTTTATCCAGTCTCTCCATGTTGGAGTGTATAATATGTCTTTAGTTTGAGCTTTTTCGTTTGTTGGCAAATTATCGTATCTAGCATTTCCTACTATACATACACTTTCATTATCCATACCCCAATCATCTACCATAACATCTTTTTCAAATTCAGAACTTGCAGTAGCAATATTATAGCTTCTTATAAGTTCATCTATTTGCTTTTTAAAAGCACCATTCATCGGCTTTCTCTTTTTGAAACTTATAGTTCCATGATTTAAATATACCTTTACCACATTTTTGTGGAAAATATTCAATAAAGGTACTATAAAGTTAAAAGGTGCAATGTCTGCTGATGGAGAGTGTGAAAATATTATTGCCTTTGAATTATAGTAATATAAATAGTTTTTTATACTACCTCTTTCTAGCTTTTCTCCTGGTATCTTATCAAACACCTTACTGTCTTTATTTACAACCCAGTACGTATCAACTTCTTTATGATTATCTAACATATATTCATAAAAGAACTTTGAGTTATCATTGTATATGTCTCCTGCATGTCCACCTATAAGCCATATATTCTTATTTTTAAATTTTTGCTTATTAAATGGATATATTAAAAATGCAATCATCATATTAATAAAAAATTTAATTTTGTCCATAATGCACCTCCCTCAGCGCTACTTGTACTCTTTAAATCCATTAATTCTACCTTTTATAGTAGCACTATGGTAATCTTTACTTGAACTTAATACTAATCCACCTACATTTCTTATTAGCTTAGATGTCATTATCTTTAAGAATTTGTAGTCTTTTCTATATACTATTTGTTTTTTACAAAGAGCCCCAAATCCTCTACCGTAATTAAAGTCCCTTTGGTATTTTTCTTTTGATTTAGAGTGTTTTTTTGCTGGATGGTAAATTATATTTTCGCCAAAATATCTACCTCTATATCCCTTGCTAAGTAAATCTAATATATAATCTATTTCTTCTCCAGAGCCAAATGGCCCACCTACTCCTAGCTTTTCATCAAATAATGTGTACTCTTCTTTTTTGAAGTTTATAAAGAAAGTTATTGATGTAATAGTATCTAGCACATTTATACTATTAATTTCGCAAATTCCATCATGCATCTTTTTAAATGCATCTACTTTATTAGCATCCATAGTCTTGCAACTATATATTCTGTAATCTGCATTTTCTTCAAAGAACTTTATAACCTTTTCTAAAGTATCATCTTCGTATACACAATCGTCATCAGGAAATGCTACTATTTGGCCCTTAGCCATTTTTATTCCGATATTTCTATTATAGCTTAATCCTATTTTGTCACTTTTTAAATACTTTACAACTATCTCATCCTTGTATTTACTTACAATTTCTTCTACCTTATTATTATCATTTTGATCTATAACTATCAATTCAAAGTTTTTGTAAGTCTGTCTTTGTAAACTTTGCATCAATAAATCTATATCATCGTATCTATTTAAGGTTGGCATTACTAATGATACTAACATTTATATACGCTCCTAAGTTCTATTTTTTCTAAAATTATTTTTATTAAACAAATCACCTATAGAAAAATCTTTAGGATTATTATTCATAATATGCTTTATTAAAAGTATAATAGTAAAGTTATATCCAGCTTCTAATAATGTATTTTCCGCTAAACCATAAATTAAAAACATGAATACTATTATAATATATTTCTTTTCATTTTTATTTATAAATATATCTAATCCCCTGTATAGCAAGTACATAAAGAATATTAAAGAAGCTATTCCTAGCATCGCTACTATATATACATATGAACTATCTAAAGGATGGTTGGACTTTAATATATCACTATAGCTATTTCCAAACAAAGTAAATATATTTCCTTCTTTAACTAGATACGTGTTCCAGTGTATAGGCCTAGATGCCAAAGCCTTAGAAAGCAATTTAACATTTGAAAATACAGTCCCTACTGCAACTGATCCTATTAAAAATACTATTGGTAAAAATTTTATACTTTTAGCTATCTTAGGATGACGCTTAAAGTCTAGCAATTTAACTGCATCTACAAATACAAGTGCTCCTAAAATAGTTATAAAACCTGTTCTACTCATAGTTTTATAGTATATAAAATAAGTAATTGCAAATAATAGTATCCTATCAACCATATTATACTTATCATATCTTAGGTATATGTATCCAGCAAATATTGGTAACAAAAATAAAAATACTGAATTTGGATTAACAAAGCCAAAAGTTTCTCTAACTATATAATCACCTCTTGTAAATCTATAGTGTATTTGTGGTACTTGGGCTATATCATTCATCAAGTTCCCCATCAACATACATCCTACTGTAAAGCATAAAGTCATTATTATATAGGTTTTTACTACGTACTTATCTTCAATATATCTTATACTTATCGCCAATAAGCTTAATACTAATATAGAACCTTCTTTAGTAAACACATACAAAACACATGATGTTATAAATATCGCTATTTCTGTTAAATTATGTTTTTTTAAGAAAACAAATTGTAAAAACAATAATCCTATTGAACCATAAAATAAAAGTGAAGTAACATGGTCTATAGGTATATCCGTTCTCAATATAGATATCATGTACTTTCTAAGTAATATCATAAACAAAGTTATAACGAATAATGACTTACTTAGTATTGAACCCTTTTCATCTTTGTTTAAACTATTCATATTACTTTCTCCCTTTTAACTTTAGCAGAGTGTTACTTGCAAATATTTTAGAACACTTAAATGCCTTATCTGTACCACTTAGATGTTTGCTCTCTAAGAAATAATCTCTTTTCTTAGCCCAGCTTTTTCCCCACCAATGTATTCCGTAAGTATCTTCTTTTACACATTCATCATAAAAATCTTCTTTATAACTAAATGGGTAAAAATATCTTTCATCATAAAGTGCTATATTATCACTGTAATGATTTCTATCTATCTTTTTATATTTAGTTTCTATAATATGAGTTATAACTTTTGGTATTGTGAAAAAATCACAACGTAAAACTTCACTTTCATAAAAATCTAGTAAATCCTTAAGTAATTTATGACCTTTAATAGAACCTATTATAGCCCCATTTACATATTTTTCACATTCATATCCCATAAAAACTTCACTCTTATCCAATAGTGGTGTTATGTCCTTTAGGATTTGCATATCAGTATCCATGTAAACTCCACCATGTTCATATAAAGACTTTAGTCTTATATAATCAGATATATAAGCCCATAGTTTTTTCTTGTAACATTCTTCTAAGAATTTTTTACCTTTTATTACTTTTTCTATATCAACGTTTTTTTCATTCCACTCTATTATTTCATAATCTGGAAGTTTTTCTTTCCAAGAATTGATACATATATTTTCTACAGTGCCTTTTGCACCACCAATCCAAACATAGTGTATTTTTTTAGGTATCAATAAAATCCCTCCTTAATTTAGATATATTCTTTTATATCTCTTTCTTTTAATACATCTACTATCTTTTTAACATCTTGAGCTTTATCTTTTCTACAAACCATCACAGCATCATTGGTTGACACTACGATTAAGTCTTTAACTCCAATAGTAGTTATTAACTTATCATCAGAGTATATTATAGAATTATTAGTATCTATTGTTATGTTTTCGCCTCTTTTTATATTGCCCTCTTCATCTGTTGGATATATAGCTCCTAGTGAATCCCAAGAGCCAACATCATTCCATCCAAAATCTCCAGGAACAACTAATACATCATTACTTCTTTCCATAACTCCATAATCTATAGATATAGAAGGTATAGTTGGATATATGTTATTTATAGATTCTTGTTCTCTATCAGTTCCCATATCCTCTGCTATTAAAGCTAATTTTTCATAAACTTTCGGTAAATATCTTTTGAAGTCTTCTAATATTTTAGAAACCTTCCATACAAACATACCACTATTCCATACATATTTCTTAGAATCAACATATCCCTTTGCTACTTCGTAGCTAGGCTTTTCAACAAACTCTAAAACTTCATGTGCATTTTCTACTAAAGTGCTGTCTTTGTCAAAATTTATGTACCCATATCCAGTAGAAGGGAAAGTAGGTGTTATTCCTATTGTTACCAATTTGTCATTATCTCTAGCAACAGATATAGCTTTATTTAATACATTTCTAAAGCCTTCTTCATCTTTTATATAGTGGTCAGCAGGATAAACACACATTATGCCATCCCCGTATTTTTTCATTATATTAAAAGCAGCAAATCCTACTGCAGCAGCTGTATTTCTAGCACATGGTTCAGGTAATATATTATCAAATATACACTTATCTTTTACTATGTCCTTAAGTGCATCAACTTGCTTTTCATTAGTAACTATAAATAAATCTTCTTTGCAAGATAATTCATCTATTCTATTTATAGTTTCATTTATTAAAGCATCTTGACCACTTAAATTTATCAGTTGCTTAGGAACTTCTTGTCTACTTAAAGGCCAGAATCTTGTTCCTCCGCCTCCTGCCATTATAACATTATATACTTTCATAGTATTTATTCTCCTTAAGGTTTATATAGAATTAACTTTATTTGTCATAGAAGACATTAATTTAGATAATTTAGATTCTGTTTCTTCTTCATTATCAGAATTTACACCAAAGTAAAACTTAATCTTAGGCTCCGTACCAGATGGTCTAACAGCTATCCACGATCCATCTTCTAATATAAACTTAAGTACATCAGACTTAGGTAAGTCATTAACACAATTATTATAATCAAGTACTTTTAAAACTTTTATATCACTTATACTTTCTATATTAGTGTTTCTAAAATAATTCATAATTTCTTTTATTTTTTCTATTCCTTCTATACCTTTTAACGTTATAGATTTTAAATCTTCTTTGTAATATCCAAACTTATTGTAAGTATCAACTAATCCTTCATATAAACTTAGATTTTTAGACATATAGTAAGCTGCCATTTCACATATCAATAAAGCTGCTACAACTCCGTCTTTATCTCTAGCATGAGTTCCTACTAAATATCCGTAGCTTTCCTCATAACCCATTATGAAACTTTTAGATTCTTCACTTTTATCATTTTCAAACTCATTTATTTTTTCGCCTATAAACTTAAATCCAGTTAAAGTATCTAAACAATCAACACCATAGTGTTTTGCAATTTTTCCTCCAAGTTCTGAAGTAACTATAGTTTTTACTATTGCAGGATTTTTAGGCAATTTATTTTTCTCAACTAAACTTTCTATTACATATCTAACAAGTAGTGATCCTACTTGGTTACCATTTAAGACAATGTACTCTCCATTTGCATTTTTAACAACAACACCAACTCTATCACAATCAGGGTCAGTACCTATTATTAAATCAGCTCCACCTTGTTTTGCCATCTCTATTGCTATATTAAATACAGACTTTTCTTCTGGATTTGGATATTGTACAGTTGAAAAATTACAATCTGGCATTTCTTGCTCTTTAACAACTTCTACATTTTTAAATCCAGCTTCTTTTAATACTTCTCTTACTGGTATATTCCCAGTACCATGAATTGGTGTAAATATAACTTTTAAATCTTTTCCGTACTCATCTATTATATCTTGTCTTAATATTTGAGATTTAACGGCTTCTTTAAAAGCTATATCAACTTTAGAATCTAAATTCACTATAAGATTATTTTTTACAGCTTCATCAAAATCTATAGTTTTTATAGTGCTATAATCATCTATTTTATTAACTTCATCTATTATAGAATTAGCCATATCTATACATACTTGTCCACCATCTGGACCATATACTTTATAGCCATTGTATTCCTTTGGATTATGGCTAGCAGTTATAACAATCCCCATAGCACAATTTAAATATCTAAGTGCAAAAGAAAGTATAGGCGTTGTTCTTAAATCATCAAATATATATGCTTTAATACCATACGCTGCTAAAGTTTTTGAAACTTCTATACAAAATTCTCTAGACATATATCTACTGTCATGAGCTATTACAACACCTTTGTCACTACCATTTTGACCCATATTATTTATTATATAATTTGCTACACCTAAAGTAGCACGTCTAACAGTATATATATTTATTCTGTTAGTCCCAGCCCCAATGATACCTCTTAGCCCACCAGTACCAAACTCTAAATTTTTATAAAATCTTTCTTGAATCTCTTTATCATCATTTTTTATCCCTAATAATTCTGCTTTTGTATCTTCATCAAAATAAGGAGAGTTTAACCACGCCTCATATGCTGCTTTATAACTCATAGTCTCTTCCTTTCTTTTACTACCTTTTTAATAATTTATTTTTTGTTTTTTTAATCATATCGAAAATTAAATCTAATTCTTCTACTTTTAATATCATTACTAATACTGCATAAACTACTGCACCAAGTAAAACAGCTACACTTGTAGATACTATATCACCTATTTTTCCAATTCCCATAATCGCACTCATATTCTTGAATACAAAGAATGCTACAGCTCCCATAACCATAGATGAACCAAAAGTCTTTAGCACTGTTTTTATTATTTTATCTCCTCCAAAGTATCCCACTTTCTTTTTAAGAGACCCAAACAGTAATACAACTGTAATTACAGAAGAAATACTTGTTGAAAGTGCAAGCGCTATATAATCTAAACTTCCTATTAACGCAAAGTTTAATACTATGTTTATAAGTAGTGCAATACTTCCATTTATCATAGGAGTTTTAGTGTCAGATATAGAATAGAAAACTCTATATAAAACATCTCTTATTCCACTAGCTAACAGTCCTATAGAAAAGAATCTTAAAGCCATAGCTGTCATATTAGCAGATTGTGCATCAAATGCTCCTCTTTGATATATTATTCTAACTATCGGGTCAGCTAAAACTATTGCACCTATAGCTATTGGCATAACTACTAGTGTTATAGAGTTAGATGACGTAACAATAGTGCTTACAAATCCACTTTTATTTTCAGTATTTGACATCTTAGCTAACTTAGGATAAATAACTGTTACTATAGATGTAACAAATAAAGCCATAACAAACTCATTTAATTTACCAGCATAGTTTATAGCTGACAATTTACCATCTGATAAGCCTGTAGCTAATGCTTTATCTACAAATGTATTTAATTGACCTATTCCAACACCTATAAGCATAGGCATTACTAAAGTTGCCAATTCTTTAATCGTTTCATCTTTTACATTTAAATATGGTTTATATTTAAATGACCTTTTGCCTGCAAAAGGTATTTGGAAAAAGAACTGACTCGCCATAGCAATTAATGCACCTATAGCTAATACTTGTACATTTGTTTTAGTACTTATAACAACAGATATAATTATTATTATGTTGTATGGTATTCCTATAAGCCCTGGTATTAAAAAGTTATCATTAACTTGTAAATATGAGCTAAGTATCTTACTTACTCCTAAGAATAATACTCCTGATATCATTATTTTTGTAAAGTCTACTGCTAAATCAAATTTATCACCAGTAAATCCATGAGCAAATACTTTTACAAATTCTTCAGTAAAAACTAAACCTAAAATTGCAACTATAACAGTTATAATTGCACAAATATTCATTATATTATTAGTAAATTTTAAGGCTTCTTCCTCGCCTTTTTTCTCTTTTAATTCAAAATACAACGGTATATAAGTAGTGGCAATAGCAGAACCTACTACAGCAACAATCAACCCAGGTATATTTAATGTTAATAAAAATATATCTGAAATTTTTCCTGTTCCATAAAAGTTTCCAAGCACAAGTTCTCTACATAATCCCAATACTTTAGAAAGCATGGTAGCAATCATAATCCATAAAGCTGCTTTAGCTGTTTTTGACATTTTATTTTCTCCTTATTTTAAGTAAACTTTAAAACTTGTTTTATGCTTTGTTTCTAAATGCTCTAAACACCATTACTATTAATAACAAAGTTAATGTCATACTAGATAAAAAGCTTTTACTCATAATAGTATTTATTATATTGTAGTCTTTTATGTGTAAACCTACTTGTTTGATATTATTTATCTTATTTTTATCTAAAAACGACTCTTGAGGTTTTGTTAAAGTTTGATTGCATATTAATATAGGTGTATCTTGTTTTGCAGCAACAACACCTAATGATATATATTCATTACTATCTGATCGATTTCCAAATTCAACATTTATAGCATACATATCTTCAAATTTATCTTTTTGCAAGTCTTTTATTATCGTAGTATTAGTATCAGCTTTATTTATTTCTTTTAAAATTTCTACATTTTCTATATTTCTTCTAACTTCATATGTGAATTTTTCTAAATCTCCAATAGCAAAAACACTTTCTATGTTATTCTTTTTTATATAAGATTTAGATAACCTAAAATCATCATCAGCAGACCAAATTATTGGTGTATTATTTTGAGCTGCATAAGAATATATCCCTAGTGCATTTTCAAGCCCAACCCTAGAGTTAATTAATATTATACTTTTAACTTTTTTTATTTTATTCATTTCATTAGCTAGCTTTATAGATGTTTGGTATCTATCATCTCCAGCTATTCTTTTAACTTTATATCCTAATTCTTTTAACTCTACTTCAGTAGTTTTAGATACTCCTTTTAGTCCTCCTATAATTGTTATCTTCTCTACTCCCAATGTCTTTAGGTAATTTTTAGTTTCTTTATCTATTGATTTCCACTTAACTGGGATAATAGGAGCATTTTTAGCATAAGCCAAAGGTGTAGCACTTATACCATCTACAAGTGCTTCTTCATTCATAACAATTGCTTCTTTTGACTTTTTAAATACACTTTTATTAAGCTCCATCGATATTTCCATAGGATTACCTTTTATAAGACTTCTATTGTATTTTTCATCTGCATAAATATCTAGTTTAGTTGAAGTAAAGCAAATCAAACTAATCGATAATATCATTGTAATTTTCTTTATCATATGCAACCATATCCTTCTCAAATTTTTAGTAATATAAATTAAAAGGGCTCTTTTTAAAGAGCCCTTTTAATGGTTAATAATCTAATTTTAAAATTATCTAGCTCCGTCTCCTGTTAATACAACCTTAACAGTTTTAAAGAGTATCTTAAAGTCTAATAATATACTCCTATTTTTAATATAGTACATATCCTCTATTAGCTTTTGTTTAGGAGTGATATCATATCCACCATTAACTTGTGCCCAACCTGTAAGTCCAGGCTTTATAGCCAGCCTATTTATAAATCCAGGTATGTCGTTGTTGAATTCCTCAGTAAAAGATGGTCTTTCCGGTCTTGGTCCTATAATACTCATATCTCCCTTTAGTATATTAAATAATTGTGGGAGTTCATCAACTCTAGTTTTTCTAATAAAATTACCAACTTTAGTTATTCTAGGATCATCCTTTTCTGCCCATTGAGCACCGAATTTTTCAGCATCAGTTCTCATAGATCTTAATTTATATATATAAAATCTACTTCCGCCTTTTCCCATTCTTTCTTGTTTATAAGTTATCGGTCCGTTATCTTCTATTTTTATAAGTATTCCAAATATAACTATTATAGGTAAACCTATTACTAATCCTATTAATGATAAAACTATATCTAATAATCGCTGATATAGGTTAAAAAACATTGACCCTCTAACCATGCTATAATCAATATTCTCTAATAATTCCATATTATCTTTATACTCAAAACTACTCGCATTCATTTTTTTGCATCCTTCACTAGTATAATCAGTCATAATTGCCTCCATTTTTTAAGATTCTCGGAAATGTAATTCGACTTATTTCTATATTATACTCAATATTAGTTAGATTATCAATAAAATAAATGTTACTTTGAGTAATTCCTCCTTACAGTTACAAGTATAGGTATAGTTGGTAAATTATGATTTTTTTATTTCAAATAAATAAAATTAATTTTTTACAGTTTTTTCTATACCTTTACCTATTTGAATTCCTAGATTTTTCCTTTTTTCTAGACTATTCACAAGTAATTGATCTTGTTCACTATCTATAAATGAAGATTCAACTATTACAGAAGGTGCAACACTCTCTCTTATCATATGATAATAATCTTTTCCTGAATCTGTAGTTTTAGTTTTTATTCCTCTATTAGAGAAATTGAATTTTTCTAATATACTATTTAATATATTAGTTGCTGCAGTTTTACTAGTTCCACCATTTCTGTCTTTATACTTATAATATACTTCGCTTCCCTTAGCTTGTGTATTATATGAATTAAAATGTACACTTACAAGTAAATCTGGATTTATTGAATTTGCTAAGTCAGTTCTTGAAGGTAAAGCCAACGTAACATCTTTATCTCTAGTAAGTACGACATTTACACCATTATCTCTTAAGTACTCTGCTGATGCTAGAGAAGTATCTAAAGTATAATCTTTTTCTTTTATGTTTTTATTTGCTTGGTTTAGTGCACCAGAGTCTGTTCCTCCGTGACCTGGGTCAATTACAACTGTATGGCTTCCTACATTACGTTCAGATAATTTATATGCTATATCATTTATAACACTATCATTTATTCCTCCACCAACTTGATATACCAACTTAGCACTTTTATTACTTAAGTTATCTTGATGATATGCTGATACATAAGTTGTAGGATTTATAAGTATTGGAGAATTTAATTTAGCAGCTAATGGTCCTGCCGCTAGAGCATCTACTAATACATCCGATTTAGCAACTAAGACAGAATCTAAATCTGCTTGAGGATAAAATCTTTCTATAACCTTAGCATTTGTTTCATGTCTATCAGTTCCATATACTCTATTTTTATAAACGCTTTGACCAGCTGCAGGTGTAGTTATATCTGCCATTCTATGTATAACATCTGTTGTTATAACGTCTTCCCCACCTATAAAGTAAGCATCAGTTAAATTTTCATTTGTTAACCAACTATAAGTTGAAGTTGGTATCTTATCTTTTTCACTTAATATTATAGGTTGCTTATCTTGACCTGCTTTTGCAGCTATAGTAAGTGCATCTACCTCGCCTTTATATCCATTAGCTATGTAAATTTTATTGACATCATGATTATCGTCTATTTCTTTAGCTATCTTTAAAGATGTTTCATATCTATCAACACCTGCTAAGCGTCTAACGCTTTGCTTTAGGCTTTTTATAGCATTATTAGATATAACTGATTCCCCACCAATTACTATTACCTCACTTGGATTTAAACGAGCTATTTCTTGTAAGGTACTTGCTGGTATGCTGTCTTTGTTTGTAAGAAGTATAGGTGCATCATAAGTTGTAGCTAGAGGTGTAGCTGTTATACCATCAGCTATAGCGTTTCCATTTACTAATATTACCTTATTTGCTCCATTTGCCCATCCCTCTTTACTTATCTCAACAGCAGTATCTTGTCTTTCATCACCTACAAGTTTCTTGACTGGTGCTGCTGATTTTTGAAGATATGTTGCAAGTGACTTTGGAGTTGTAACTATATATTCTTGAGTTACTTTATAATCATCTAAATTTAGTCCTAAATCTTTTAAATCAGTACTGCTTAATACTTTTTCAGTGTCTGAATTTATAGTTATATTTTCAATTTCCCATACATTTAAGTATTCTGGATCTTTGTTAAAGTTTATCTCTCCCTCATATGAATCGGTTTGTTCATTATAATTTAGAGTTGTACTAAGTGGCATGTCATAACATAAATAATTTAATGTTATACTGTTAGCGTTTTGCTTTTCTTTAAAAGACACACTTATTTTTGATTTATCTCCCAATAACACAGTTCTTTTCTCTAGATTTATGTTAATATTTGAACTATTTTCTATTTTCTCAGTTGCCATTGCAACATTTGGCACAACTAAAGTTATTGCCATTCCTGTTGTTGCAAGCATTTTCGTTGATTTTCTCATAAAACTCCCCCTTTTTTTTAATTCGCAATATATTATAACATATATAGAGTTTAAAGGACAAATTTTGTAATTTCAGGTAAATTTTTAACAAATTATCTTTTTCAATGACATTGTTACTATATTTGTAAAATTTTCTTGACTTATTTCTTAACTTTTTTGTTACTCTTTTTTTGTTGACTATTTTGAATTCATTATTTTTTTATATTATTTTAATGTTATATCACTCGACTTTTATCTATTTATATAGTATAATTTTATTAGAAAAAGGAATTTTTTAAACATCTCTTTTTTCGGTATTTCTCACAGAAAAGACCCTATACTTTTGTATAGGGTTTTTTCATTATCAATTTTAGTCAAAATAACCCATGCACTAACAAAACTCGTGCATAGGTTAAATATTTTTCAAAGTAAAATTTTATATTATTCGAATTTATATAAATACTTTACAGTTTCATTCCTTATATGTTTATTTAATTCTTCAAACATATCATATCCTTGAATAGCATATTCTTTTACAGGATCCTTTTGACCAATAGCAGCTAGACCTATAACTTGTCTTAGCTGATCCATAGCATCAATGTGTTCTATCCAATAAGAATCAACAACTTCTAATAAAACTTTTCTTTCTAGTTCCTTAAGCTTTTCAATACCAATTGACATTTTCTTCAAATCATAAACTCTTTTAGAAATTTCGTAAGTATATTCTATTATTTCATTTAGACCCATTTCATCCATTTTAGGTATTAATAAAGTATTCTCTGGCATAAATGTAGTATATAAGCTCTTTAAGTATCCATAATAATCTTTATTTTTATATAAATACTTCTCAGCAGCTTCAGTTATAACTCTTTTAACTATTTCTTGAATTTGCTCATCTAAATTTTCATTATCTAATACCTTGTTTCTTTCAGCATAAATAACTTTTCTTTGTTCATTTATAGTATCATCGTATTTTATAACGTTCTTTCTTATCTCAAAGTTACGTCCTTCTATTCCTCTTTGTGCCCTTTCGATCGCTTTCATCAAACTCTTACCTTCTAGTGCAGAATTTTCATCAGCATTCATTCTTTTCATTATCTTTTCTATACTTTTCCCACCATATAGTTTTATAACTTCATCTTCTAAACTAACAAAGAATCTTGAAGTACCAGGGTCACCTTGACGTCCAGAACGACCTCTTAACTGATTGTCTATTCTTCTTGTTTCATGTCTTTCAGTCCCTATAACATAAAGTCCACCTAGTTCACATACCTTAGCTTCCTCTTCTTTATCAGAATCACCTAGAGATATATCAGTTCCACGACCAGCCATATTAGTAGCTATAGTTACAGAATTTAATTTACCAGCTTTTTTAACTATTTCAGCTTCTTTTTCATGATTTTTAGCATTTAATACTTCATGCTTTATTCCTTTTTTCTTAAGTAAACTCGATAAATGCTCTGATTTATCAATAGATACAGTACCAACTAATACAGGTTGTCCACTTTCATGTATCCTTGCTATTTCTTTAACTACCGCATCATATTTAGCTTCTTCAGTCTTAAACACTAAGTCATTTAAGTCTGCTCTAAGTATAGGCTTGTTAGTAGGTATAGTAACAACATTCATACTATAAGTAGATTGGAATTCTCCTTCTTCTGTTTTAGCAGTACCTGTCATTCCTGAAAGCTTAGAGTACATTCTAAAGAAGTTTTGGAAAGTTACAGTAGCTAAAGTCTTAGATTCTCTTTTTATTTCAACTTTTTCCTTAGCTTCTATAGCCTGATGAAGACCATCTGAATATCTTCTACCATCCATTATTCTTCCTGTAAATTCATCTACTATCATTATTTCATTATTTTTAACCACATAATCTACATCTTTGTCCATTAATTTATATGCTCTTAAAGCTTGATTAATATGGTGACATATTTCTATATTCTCTATACTATTTATAGATTCTACTCCAAAGAAAGACTCTGCCTTAGTCATACCATCTTCACTAAGTGCTATAGTATTTTCTTTTTCATCTAATTCATAATCATCTTCTACTAAAGTCTTTAGGAAAGCATCTGCTATATCATATAATTTAGTACTTTCATCTCCACTACCTGATATTATAAGTGGAGTTCTAGCTTCATCTATAAGTATAGAGTCAACTTCATCGACTATAGCATAATTTAATTTTCTTTGTACTTTATCTTCATTTCTAGTTACCATGTTATCTTTTAAATAATCAAATCCATATTCATTATTAGTACCATAAGTTATATCGCACTCATATTGAGCTTTCCTCTCAGTAGGATCTTGACCATTTACTATAACCCCTACACTCATACCTAAAAATTCATACACAGGTTGCATAAGTTCTTTATCACGCTTAGCTAAATAATCATTAACAGTTATAACGTGAACTCCCATACCACTTAGCGCATTCAAGTAAACCGGAGCAACAGCAACTAAAGTTTTACCTTCTCCAGTTCTCATCTCAGCAATTTTACCTTGATGAAGTACAATCCCACCTATTAACTGTACTCTATACTGGCGCATACCTAAAACTCTCTTTGAAGCTTCACGACAAACTGCAAATGCTTCAACTAATATATCATCTAGAGTTTCACCCCTACTTAATCTCTCCTTAAAAACATTTGTCATATTATTTAATTCATTATCACTTAATTTTTGTACAGACTCTTCTACTTCATCTATTTTATCAACTATCTTATTTAATATATTTATTTCCGCTTCGTCTGACTTACTTAGTATCTTATCTAAAACTGACATGTAGTTCCTCCCCTTACTTATTTTACTATCTTATTATACATTAATTTACATATTATTTGTAATTAAATGTGTGTTTAATTAATCTATATTTTGTATATTTTATAGACATATCAAAGGCATTATTGTATAATGATATTACTAAAAAAATGAAAACATCTCTTTTTTTAGTATTTCTCACATTAAAAGGAGCTAGATTTTTCTAGCTCCTTTTTGCTAATTTAAAACTACATAACAACCTTATTTTTCCCGGTATGTTTAGTTTTATATATCTTTTACAACTATAAAAACGAAAATCTTTCTATAAAACAAAAAAGACTGTTTCCGTTACAGTCTTTTTTAATAGGGAGATTGAGAGTCCAAATACAATTCAATTGAATTGATATAGTATTTTTATCTTTTTAAATTTAATAAGGAACTCTGAGCTAAGCTCCTTTTTGTTATATTTTGTCTCTTCAAGTTGTCTATATATAAAATATAACATTATCTTACACAAAAATCTATAATAAAAATACTATTTTATAAAAAAATATCACTTTATTTTTTTATAAAATATCAAATAAAATCCAATTATTTTTTTCTATAAATTAGCGCATTTTTGATTGTATTTTTCTTTAAAGTAAATAATAATATTTTTCCTATTTCTAAGGTTTAATTTAACTAGTATACTACTTATATGTTTTTTAACAGTATATTCAGTTATATATAAATGCTCAGCTATTTCTTTATTGCTATATCCATTTCCAACTTCTTCTAGTATTTCATTTTCTCTATTAGTTAAAGTTTCACACTCAACATACTCTTCTTGCAATATATTTTGCAATAAATCTATATCATAAAACTTTTTTCCCTTTTCAATAATACTATTTACCTTGTCCATAAAATCCTCTTTTTCTGATATATTAAGTATATATCCATCCACACCTTGTTTTATAGACATAGTGCATACTTCTTTACTTCTATGTAAATCTAGTACTACTATTTTATTTGCACATATACCATCTTTCATAGCTTCTATATATTTCATATTTTCCTTTTGTATATCTAATATCATGCAGTTAACTTTAGATATTTCAATTTTTTTTAAATTTTTCTCTAAATCTAAAAAATTTGATGCTAATATTTTAGTTTCCATGCCGTACTTTTTATTGAATATATTATATAGTGCATCCCTCACTATAAATGAATCTGATACTATCAATATTCCCATTTTTATACCCCCATGATTTTTCAAACAAATAATATTTGGACTACAAAAAAACCGGCAATCCCCCTTTTTAGAGATGCCGGTTGCACTAGTAACTTCATATACCCCAAGTGCCCATATACAGGATATACTTCATCGTTTCATTCTTTCTTATATCATATATAATATCATATTACCTCTTATTTTTCTGTTTTTTCATACGTCAAATTATCTTATTTTGTATCATTTTTCTTGTTTTTTTAATTTATACTTCCATCTTTGTATCTTATTATTATATCCTGTCTATTTTTCAAATTTAACTTATTAAATATACTGCTAAGATGCTTTTTTATAGTAAATTCTGTAACACTTAAATTGTTAGCTATTTCTCTATTATTTAATCCCTTTGCTACTTGAGCTACAACTTCATTTTCTCTATTTGTCAAAGCATCATTTGTATTTAAATTTTTACTACTTAAAGTCTTTTGTATTATAGAAGCATCATAATATTTTTTCCCCAACATAACTTTATGTAATATATACTCAAACTCATGATTATCTTCTAAACCAGTTATATATCCATCTACATTTAGCTTAATAGCTTTATTACACAGTTTTTCATTTTCTAATAAATCTAATACTATTATTTTCAATTTATTGTTTATTGTTTTATATTTTGTTGCAACTTCAACTTCCTTCATTTTATCTTTATTTATGTCTATAAATATCAAATCAAGTGATTTCAATTTTTCTTCAACAGTATTTATGTTTTTAGTAGCCTCTACTTGACCACTACTAAACATACTTCTAAATAAAGATGATATTGCTTCTTTTACTATAAATGATTCTGATATAATTAATGTATCCATAGCTATTCCCCTTTATTAATATACCTTTTTTAAGTTTTACTTATTTTATTAAACTCTAGTATATTACACTATATATTCTAAAAAAAACATTTAAACGTTAAATAATATTACTTTATAATCATTATAATTTAAATTTTTTTAAAATTCATATTATATTTTTCCTTTTATTATTAACCTGTGTGTTCCCAAATATTTCGGCGTACAAGTAATTAATGTTATATTTTTCTCATTATTTTTTGAATTTAGAACTTCTACTTTATCCGGAGTAACCACTTCTAAGCTAGATACTGTATATGTATAAATATCATCCTTAGTAGTCATCTTTATCTTGTCTCCACCTTCAAGCTTGTCTAAGTTGCTAAAAAACTTATTGTAGGTATAATTTCTATGACCTGCTACTGCAAAATTACCGATTTCTCCAGGCATTACACTTTCTTTGAAATGACCTACTGCATAGTTTAGAGTTTCTTCATCTGTACCCTCTTGTATTGCTACTTTTAGGTTTATCTTAGGTATCTCTAATATTCCTATTATATCTTTAGGTATATTTTTATTATTTTGCGCATTTTTGGGTTCTTCTATATAAGAAGATTGTATTGCTTTTTCATATTTATCCACTATTTCATTGTTTGATTTCTCTACATCATAACTTAAATAAGTTGTCATAGATAATATTAATATCCCCGTTAATATTAAACACTTTGATACTATTTTTCTCATTTAATTTCCTCTTTTTATAAATAATTAATCTCTGTTATATAACAATATTATTATTGCCCCTAACATTAGCTCTATCGCAATTACCATTGGCTTAGCTAAAAACTGTATTATATATCCTGCATTTGGTATATCAAATAAAACTTTTCCTATTATATTGTCGTTACTTACTGCAAAAGAATCTGCTGCATTGTTATTATCACCTTTTGTTATATATCCATCTTTTGTTTTATCTATTATTCTATGAGTTACTATTTCATCACCATCTCTAAAAGTTATAATATCTCCTTCTTTAATATTCGCTCTATTTTTATGAAGGCTTACAACTAAATCTCCAGGATAAAACTCTGGCTCCATACTCCCTGATAAAACTGTATAGTTTCTAAATCCTATTAACTTATATGCCGCTTCTGATCTTGCTGATAAAGTGTTTAACAGTAAAATCATGCACGCTATAATCGAAAAATAATATATAAATGTTGATATTTTTTCTTTTGTGCTACCCTTTGATTTACTTATATTTGCTATATTCATGGTTCTCCCCTTTTATAGTTAAAAAAGAAGGATATAGCTGTTTAGCTCCTTCTTTTTTAACAACATTTTATATCTCTGTTTGTTCTGTACTTTCAACTTTTGGTGTTTCTGGCGTTACTTCAGGTTTAACATCCGGCTTAACGTCTGGTTTTGGTTCAACAGGTACTTCCACCTCTGGTTTTTGAGTTGGTTTTTCTCCAGGTGTTGATGGAGTTTCTTCTGGTTTAGTTTCCGGTTTTGGCTCAGTTGGATCCTCTGGTTTTTCTACACTAGGTGGATCTGTTTCTGGTTTTATAGCATCATCTGGCTTTATTGGTAAATCATCCTCTACAATAAGTGGCTTACTCTCAATCATTTTCCAGAATGCATATAAATCATCCTCATCCTTATCCTTATCCTTTTGTATCAATGAAATTTTATACATATCTACTCTATCTTTATAATGTATCTTTATTGTCACAGTGTCTTTTGATGGCATTTTAGTATCTATATGATTTATTTCTATATGCTGATTAAATTTAATTTCTATTTCTTTATCATCTCTATCTAATGTAGCTGAATGTGAAGTTTTATTAAATTCACCGCTACCAGATAAAAATTCAATCTTTTCAATATCTGATACATGTATACCAGTACTTTCTAACTTAAGTTCTAACTCTTTACCATCATCAATTTCAGCTTCTGTCTCAATTGTTGGCTGTGTTGGTTTTTCCTCTACCAATTTGCCAATTCTTAATACATTAGATTTAGTAGCACTATCTGAAAAACAGCTATAACCTAAGCAACTTCCAGTAAAAAATATCGATATACCAAGCCCCAAGGCAATAAACTTACTATTAACTTTCATTATTATTGCCTCCCTTGCTATTTATTTGAATTGCATCTACCTCTGTATCAAATTCAAATTGTCTTTCTTGAAGGCTTTTCATTTGTTCCTCTGATAATCCATCTTTTATAGACATGCTAACGCTACAATCTAATTTTTGATTTGGATCTAATGATACTATTTTTTTGCCATTGCTATAAATTAATTCTTTACTTTCCATATTTATAAGATCATTAAATGTATTTATGCTATATCCTTTTGGTATAACAGCTTTGCCATTATAACTTATATTCAATGTACAACTAAGATTTTCTAATTGTGAAGAATTAATTCTATTAATATTTTTATAAATACCCGAGGCTATATGTTCCTTGAGGCTTTTATTATTTTTCATACTATTTTGAGAAAATCCTAAAGCTACATTTTGCTTAAGACTGCCATTATTTTTTATGCTAAATGTTTGTGTAACACATTTATTATTTTTATCTAAACTAATATCTAAGCTACCTGATATATCTGTATTTAAGTTACCCATAGTTATTACTAAATCATTTTTGGCATTTGCTTTATCTACAAAATAAGCATAACTTCCCATACTCCCTAACGCACCAATAGTTAAAGCTAGTGATAATCCACCTATAGTTGCTTTTACTTTATACTTAGATTTACGTTTATTTGACTTTAGCTTCACCATTCTACTCATCAGATTTTCCTCCTTTATCAGAAGATTTTCTATCTAATGCTATGCCTAATCCAGCTACAGCTACTCCCAAAATAGTAAGAGTAGTGGAGTTTACTATACTACCTGTTTGAGGTAATTTATCAGTTAGCCCGCCTACATTACTTCCATTATTGTCATTTGGTTTATCTGGCTTACTTGGGTTTGTTGGTTTATCTGGAAATACTGGTTTATCTGGAAGTATCGGCTTATCTGGGAATATAGGTTTATCAGGGTCTATCGGCTTATCTGGATCTGTTGGTTTATCCGGATTTGTCGGCTTATCTGGGTTAGTTGGTTTGTCTGGGTCTGTAGGCTTATCTGGGTCCGTTGGTTTGTCTGGGTCTGTAGGCTTATCCGGGTCCGTTGGTTTGTCTGGGTTTGTTGGTTTATCTGGATTTGTTGGCCTATCTGGATCTGTAGTTCCTCCCCCGCCTCCAGTACTTGTTAGATTGTATACAGTCCCTAAGCTAAATACTTTTGATAATGATTGTGCATCATTTCCAATAGCCTCATTCATATCTATAGTCATATCAAATGCTTGCTCTTGACCTGGATATATAGACACATTGTTTTTTAAATTAACTCCATTTTTTTCGCCTAACATATCTTTTAATCCTGATTTAACATTGTTTGATTCATTTCCTGTTTGCTTTATAGTTATATCTGTATATTTAGCCACTTCTTCAAAACCCTTTGATAAACTAGGCTTTTCACCAACAGTCTTTGATTTTTCCATCATATATATTTTATCAACAGTCATCTTTTGATCTGTATTATTTTTTATAACAAACTTTATTACTTCTGACGCTCCTGGCTTTAATAAATTATTTGGTTGCTGATATATTTGTATAGATACCTTTGGTGATGCAAATGATGGAACTGTAATACTTATACAAATAATACAACTTACCGCTAATGATTTCACTATTCTTTTTATATTTTTCATTTAACCACCTTTTTAAAAAAAGCATCCTTATATAAGAATGCTTTTATTTTATACAATAACTTTACTTATTTAGAAACTTTCATAGTCTCTGGAAGTATCTCAGTTGGAAGGTTACTAGATTTTTCGTTAGTTTGAGTTGCTTTTATTTCAAATTTTGGAGTTAATTTGTTAAAGTCAAAAATAGGCTTATTAGCTTTATTTTGGCTACCTTCAGCATTAAAATCTCCAACCATTTCTGGTGTTACAACAACATCTATATATGTATTTACAGATTTACCTGGTTCTAACACTTTTCCTTTTAATAGCTTGATTGTATCACCAACTAATATTTCCTTTGGATAGTCAGCTGAAGTTCCTGTTCTTTGTATGTCTAGTTTTTGATTAAGTGATCCATCATTTGTTATAGTAACTTTCTTTAAAAATCTATCTCCTGGTTTTACATTAGTAATATTTGATGCATTCTTAATAGTTTCTGTTCCAATGTCATTAGTAGTTACTATTTGCCAATCTTCTTCTTTTGTGTTTATATCTAAATTCCCCATAGTTATTACTAAATTGTTAGTAGCTTCTGCTTTATCTGTAAATAAAGCCTTAGTTCCCATAAATGTTCCACCTACTAGCAAAACTGCCGCCATCATAAATCCTATTGTTTTATTCTTTTTCATCCCTTTTTCCCCCTAATATTTTATCTTTAAACTATCGTGTGTTGTTTGCTACAATTAATATAATAGTCTACGATAAGATAAAAATATATTAACCAAAAGGACCATCTTTTAGGCTATATTTAAGTACTATTCATCAGTACCAAGATATGCACGGCAAAAGGTATTCTTTTTTTACACCATAGTGTAGTATACTTTTTTCTATTTATATGATGCATAAAATACACCTGCTTTATCTATTTTATGTAATTCCCTTATAATAAAAAAAACTATGAGTTTATACCCATAGCATTCTTAACACACTTTTATTATATATCGTTCCATCTTTGATTTAACGATATAATCTTTTCCTTTTAATGATTCAAACTCATTTTGCCTAATAGTAGGCTTATTACGCTCATCAATATATTTATCTTTATCTAATATGACAACAGATTTTGAAAAATCTAATCCACAATTATTTTCTTTATTAGTCCATAGCACATTTTTATGATTTATATTAGATCTTAAAGGTATAGCAAAATCTACATCATTTATAGTTGCAACAATCATAGTGTATGGTCTATTTTGCTTTTTCTCTATTTCTATACAATCTTTATATTGTTCATAAAATTCATCTGTCAAAAATCTAATTTTAAGCATAATTCCTCTAAATACTAAAATAACCCTTCGAGAACGAAGGGTTATTTCTTCCATTGAGCTTTCTTTTGTTTTAGTTGCTCACGCTCTATGAGCAAATCGTCTGATCGTTTTACCAATCTTCTTTATTATATTCTAAAAGAATATCTATGATACATCTATTATATATTTATAGTTTTTCCTTGTCAATATATGCAATAACTCTTATATTTTTTTCCATTTAGCATTTCTTCCACTACCATCATTAAAAGGATGTATACATAAAAAATCCAGTACAAACAATCCAATTAAAACTAATGGCTCTACGCTTTCTTTACTAACTTCATAATTATAAAGATTACACAACTGCTCCATATACTCACTTGTATAAAACATATCTATAGGCTTAAATCTTATAAATTTGCTTCCATCTTGCAAAATCTATTCTATTAGAAGACTCACAGTACTTTGAATTACAGATACCTCCTTCAAAGTGTTTAATATTTGTGGTGACTGCTGCTTGTATAGATCTTGTTTTCCCTTATATTCATAGGTAAAGCTATGTTTTGTAATTTATTATATTCTATAGATTTCATCTTATCACTCCGTTTTATATTAATATTATCATTTTACCATAAACGTACTCATTTATAGTTAAATGAGTATGTTTATTAAATAAGTTTTTATTTATAATTTCACTTTTTATTTACTTAATGCAAAACCTTTTTCTACTTTATGAATATAAGCCAATCTTTCTTTTTTAAAACGCTTGAAATAGCGTCTAGTAGAATGATATCCAACTGCATATCTACCAGCCTTAGGGTTCCACACTCTATAAGACATCGAAGCCTTTAGGACATTATCATCTTTAACTGTTTTAATTTCTAAATTAATATCTTTATTGATATCCTTAAACTCATCACTAAAATAAGGCTCAACGAAAAACTCTAAGTCCTCAATCTTACCTTCCCTATATAGCTCTAAGGCAGCAAATCCAAGGTTTTTATGATCTAAATGTTGACTCTCACACCCAAAAGGAGTAATAGTTCTCACCTTTGCATTTGGATGCATTTCTAAATATACATTTATAATATCCCTAGATTTTTCAATACTTAATTCACCATCAATTGTTCTATTTTTATATATATGAATATTTTCATACTTCACCCCTAAGTGATTACAACTTTCATAAAATTCTTTATCACGAGCTGAAATAAATTCCTCTTCACTTAGCTCATATCTATGTCTTCCAAAATGATGAGGACATATTTTATTATTATTTAAAACCCCTCTAACACTAGATTTTGAGCCATCTGTACAAAGTATAACGTGAGTATCACAAAGTTTTGTACTCTCTGATATTCCAATCCCCATGCTTAATACCTCATCGTCTTGATGAGGTGCAAAATATAAAATTACTTCCTCCATAAAATTCTCCTTTTTCTAACTATCTTCATACAAATTATACCATATACTTACATTTTTACTATCAAATACCAAAGTCTTTATATATATATGCCTGCTTTTATAGTAAAATAAATAAGTAATACAACATAATACAAGGAGCAATGATATGTATCAATATGTATGGTTTAATAAAAATAATTATAAAAATCACAGTGAAAAAATTAAAAGTAATAACTTAGACTTTATACAACCTAAAGATATAGAAAACGTAAGAATATCGTATTGGGGAGAACATTGTCTAGAGTGTGCTGCACCACAGTGCTATGGAAATTGCACTCATTGGGTAGAGCGTTATGACCAGAGATGTCAAAAATTCTTTTATGGAATTTTCGATAACCCAGATTTCAAAGAATATCCTTTCTCATCAGAGATAACTTTTAGAAAATGGGGGAAATTAGAAACACATATCGATCCTGGAATAGTAGGAATAGATACAGCCCTAAGCTTAGATAAAGCAAACAAATACCTTAGTAACTTTGTACTTATATTTTCAAAAATACTAAAACCAATAATACCAAACTGTAAATTAAGTCGTGGTATCGAATTTATCAAATTTAAATTTTCTAAAAACTATAAAAAAGACAACAATCTAGATACAGATACTTTTCTTTTCCAAGCATATTCTTATGATGAAAAAGAATACTCACTTCTATTTGATATATTTACAGAAGAAAAAGTAGTATATTTTAGAGAGAAAATAATTATAAAGCCTGGGTTTAATCAAGTTATAATGGATTTAAGTAAGCATATAGACTTAAATACGTTTAAAGGACTAGTGAGAGTTTATCCAGAGAATGATTATGAAGCAAACATAGTTATACTATTCTCAGAATTTATAAAACTAAAAAATAAAGAAAAATATATTAAAAGTAATATAAGTGAAAAACCAGCAGAAAAAGTAAAATGTGTAATATGGGACTTAGATAATACTATTTGGGATGGAATATTAATAGAAAGTGATCCTAAATCACTATCTCTAAGGGAAAATGTATTACAAACAATTATAGATCTAGATAACAAAGGTATAATACAAGCAATAGCTAGTAAAAATAATGAAAATGATGTTTTACCGGTATTACAAAGCTTAGAAATAGACAAGTACTTTGTATATAAACTAATCAATTGGAGTCCAAAGAGTAGTAATATAGAGCAATTATCTAAATTATTAAATATAAATATAGATACTTTTGCATTTATAGATGATTCTATTTATGAGCGTAATGAAGTTTTAAGTAAATTCCCATGTGTCAGACTATATAATGAAAATGAAATAGCTAACTTGTTGACTTTACCAGAATTTGATGTAGAGGTTACAGAAGATAGTAAAAAGCGTAGAGAAATGTATCAAACTGAAATCAAAAGAAAAAATATAAAAATTAATTATGCTGGAAGTAACATTGAATTTTTAAAACAGTGTGAAATTGAAATTGATATCTCTACTCCAGATGACGAAAAAACTATCACAAGAAGTTATGAATTAGTTCAAAGAACAAATCAACTTAACCTTTCTGGAAATAAGTATTCTAAAGAAGATTTCTTTGAAAAGATAAAAAATGAAAAAGAAACTTCATTTATAGTAAACTGCAAAGATAAATTTGGTGTATACGGACAAGTCGGATACTTTACAATAGAGTTTATTGGAAATAATTTATGTGTTACTGAATTTGCTATGTCTTGTAGAGTTGCTGGAAAATACGTTGAAAGTGCTTTAATCAATTGGTTAATAGAACACTTCAAAGATAATAATTTTGAATCTATAGTATTTAAAGGAGTCAATAATTCTAAAAACAAGTTACTTATAGATACTCTAACTAATATTGGTATGAAGGATGAAAGCACAGATAAAGATAATTTATTATTAAAAATTTCTTGTTCTTCTAAGTCTTCTAACTATGATATTGTGAAAGTAAATAGTTAATATTATTAACTATTTACTTTCTTCACTATATATCCAAAAGCTACAAACCACAATTTCAAGTAACAAATTTAATTATCATGCCTGTTTAATTATTTCGCTATACACTTTCACTAGCTATATTTTTAAGTTGATTCACACTAATACCATACTCACAAGCCAACCCAATCGCATTTACACCATTATATCTTTTTACAATCTCCCTATTTCTGCTACTTCTAATAGCACTACTATATGTAGGTATGTACACATTATTTCCACCGTACAACTTAGTAACCTCCAAAAACCTATCCTCACCAATAATCTCAAGCAAAGCATCTAACTTATCACTAACCTCTAAATTTTCAATTTTCATAACCCATCCCTCCTTATACCTTAATAGTACCCCCCATTCAAACCAACTTTCTACAAAACTATTTTTAAAAATACTTTCATCATAAACATTGAACAATTCCTTTAGCACTACAGATTAAACCTAGCTAGTACTATATAACTATAGAAAGGCAAGAGCCTTACTAAAAAATTTAAAAGGGGGAATTTAAAATGTCAGTAGTAGTAACTAAAAATCCATCAGGATTAAAAATGAGATTTGAATGTGGGAAGGATGAGTTAACAGGTAAGCTTAAAATGAGAAACAAAACTTACCCAAATGTAAAAGCAGATGCAACAGATGAAGATGTTCATGCAGTAGGACTTGCACTAGCATCACTTCAAGCAAACAACTTAGTTGAAATAGCTAAAATTGATAACTCAACATTATCATTATAAAAATGGCTAAAAATTACTAAAATTTAAATTATAAAATTAAAAGGGGGATAAATTTCATGGAAATGAAAAAAAGATTATTAATGACTTTTAAAACTACAGGAGACAAAAAAATATCTATAGGGGTAGACTCACCTAAAGATGATCTAGGCGAAAATGATATAAAGGCGGCTATGGAAACTATACTTTCAAACAACATATTTGCACCTGGTGGAGAAAGCTTAGTTTCATTAATTGAAGCAAAAGTTGTTGTAACTGACACTACTGAATTTGACTTAGTATTATAATATAAGGATATTATTATAGATACTAACTTACAAACTCTAATAGCAAATGTAGGTTTTCCAATCACTCTATCTATGTATTTACTAATTAGAATAGAAGGAAAACTATCTAAGCTAACAGATAGTATAAATGAGCTATCTAAAAATATATTAAACATTAAGTAACAAATAAGGAGTAAGCTAAAATGGTTTAATCATTTTAGCTTACTCCTTTTTATAATCCGCTCAATTTATCTATATTTATTGCATTAATTTCTTCATATCTATTATATCGTTCCAGTTTTTAGCAGTTATACCTTCAACAGCATTTAAATTAACTCTTATGTTTTTAACTTCTCCGCTTAAATGTGCTACTTCATTTTCTATTTTATCTAATTTAGCAAAATGTACATCTTTAGCACTTTCTAAAGCTCTTAATATTTGAGTATTTTCCTTCTGTTGAACATCTATACTATCTACCTTCAATTCTAAGCTATCTACCTTTATCTCTAAACGATCTACTTTATCTGTTAAATTATCCATTTTCGAATTCATTCGTTGTAATAATTCTAGTATCTTATCATCCATATGTAACATCTCCCTCTAAACTTAATAATACCTTAATTATATCATTATAAATTTCAACAAACAATGTTTTCCATTATATTCCTGATGCATAACTAACCCTTTATAATATTTTTTACTTGCTCTCTTGTAATACCAAATTCCTTAGCAATATTTTTTATGTTATATCCATCATACATGGCCCTAATCTTCCTATTTCTACTACATCTAAGTACACTACTTTTCTTTGGAAAATAAATTGAATCTCCTCCAAACTTATCACAAATATCAATAAACTTATCTATCCCTATAAAATCCACAAAACCAACTAATTCCTCCGAAAAATCCTCTAATATAACATCTTCATACATAAAAAGCCCCCCTAATAATTTATATATTGAAAATGTAACCTTGGACCATTATAACAATAATGCCTAAACCCAGTTTCGCCGTCCCTACATTTAGCAACAATCAAATCAACTAACTTAATACCCTTTTTCTTAGCACCCAATATACTTTCCTTGCTCTTATTTATATCCTTAACAGCCTCATCAAAATCACCAAACACAGGCTCGTGAATATACACAACATTATTACTATCATGAAAAATTGCCTTACTATCTCTCATAGGTCGCTCACCCCATGGTCTCAAATCCTTCATCTCATCATTTAACTGACTAAGCTGAATAAGTGGAATATCAAAGTCTAGAGTAATATTTTTAAGCTCCCTTGATAAAGTAGCCACTTCTCTTTCCCTGTTTTGCATATTTCCCTCAACACTCATAAGTTGAATATAATCAACAATAACTAAATCAGGCCTTAATGTCCTAATTCTCTTTCTAAGCGCACTAATAGTACTAATCCTATCATTTATATAAATCAAATTACTACTATTAAAGTCAGCCATAACCCTTAAAATACTCTGCCAACTTTCTTCATCTAAATCCTTATTTTTCATAGACTTTGTACTTACGCCAGTTCTTTTGGTGATATTTCTCATAAAAACTTGTTCGTTACTCATTTCCCTACTTATAAACAGCACTTTCTTCTTTTGTTCCATACAATTTAACATAATCTGCAAAGCCAAGGCAGTTTTTCCCACCCCACTTCGAGCAGCAATAGTCGTAAGTTCTCCCTTAAACAAACCACCTATTATATCATCTAAAAATTTGACACCAAACCTTATTCCGATTTCTTCATTATTTCCCAAGAAATCTAATATTCTTTCACAAATAGAAGTCACACTATCATCATTTTCTACATAACCTTCATTCAAAATCTTTTGCATCCTATTATCAAAATTATATATTATAGAATTAATTTCACCTTCATCACCTAATGCTTGAAAAAGACTAGTACAATTTTTAATAATTTCACGTCTTAAATACTTATCTTTTAAAATTCCTATATGAGTATCTATAGATAAACACTGGCTCATCGCTGCTAGATTGCTCAAATAACTAACATTAATGCCAGTGTCCTCACTAATTTTAGCACTTATAGTTTGAATATCTAAACTCATCTTTTCTTTATGTAAATATTTCATAGTATTTAAAATATGCTTATTGTAACTAACAGTAAACATATCATCCCTCAACTCATCAAGCTTATATCCCAAAGACTCATCAACTATGAAACTTCCTAATATACTTTGTTCTATATTTATAGCCTCAAAATTTTTCATAGCATATATTCCCCTTAAACTAAATTTATAATTTTATGGTAGATGGTTAATTATAAGTTTCGTTTAAGCTACCCTCTTTTAATAATCTCTAAAAATCAAAATTCATATCCCATATTTCAGTTTTTTCATCACTTTTTATAACTACTTCATTCAAATATCCCTCAAACTTATTGCTAAATAAAGTCTCTGGTCTTAAAAACTTTTGCATATCACTATACATCCATTGAGAAACCTTAATATCTATCACACTATAAAAATCATCCTCACAAAATCCTTCCTTAACCCTAGCATTTATAAAACTCTTAGTTTTTTGAGTAGTAGCTTTAAAATTCTTATTTGTTTTTTTATTCAAATAAGCAACTACCACAGTATATATACTATCTTTATTTAATTCTCTTTTTATGTTCTCTTTTTTAGAATTATCAATATCCATACCAGACTTAGCTTCAATCAGCTTACCAATATATTTTTTACCCATATTACAATCACTATCTTTTTCTATATCACAATCTATATCATAGTCTATACCACTCTCCTTATCATATTTATCATCGCTTGTAACATATTCATATAAAGAATAACCCCTAGCACAACTTGCCTTGCTTATACTTTTTATAATCCCAAGCTTTTCAAACTCACCTATCATCCTCTGAGCTTTCCCATGTGATAAACTCAAATCTTTCATAACAGTACTCACAGTCAAGCTAAATTGATTCTTTGGAAACTCATTTTTTATTCGGTTTAGATTCTCTTTTCTCATAATATAATGATTAAATCTAATCCTATCAATATCCTTATCAACATCAAACTTTAACACCTTAGTATTCATTTTATTAAAACAATATCCCATATAATTCCCCCACATACCATAGCTCTGAGCTAATATTTGTGACTCTATACTATGAATAATAGTCCACTATTGGTTTATTTTCAACAATTTTCAATAAAATTTCTCTATAATTTTGTTTTTTAGTTTACTTTTGTAAAACATTCTACTATACTTTAGTTATGGATAGATGGATTAATTATAGTGGGGTGAGTTAGGTATGATTTTTGGACAAAGATTTAAACAATTAAGAATTGAAAAAGGATTAAAACAACAACAATTAGCAGATGATTTTAACAACATATATGGACATACATTATCAAAATCATCAATATCACAATATGAACACGGAAAAAAAAGACCCGAAACTGGATCACTTAGAAACTTAGCATTGTATTTTAATGTTTCTATAGATTATCTACTTGGAGTAAGTGAGGATAGAGAAATTTATTCTCCTAGCGAAAAACCCGATTTACAAACTGAGGTTATGACTTACGTTGATAATTTTTTTGGTGATGATAGTATCGATCGAGATAAAAAAGACGAGGTTTTAAAAAAAATACTACAAATATATACTTCAACATTATAAGTTAATTACATTTTTAGATATTTGTTAGCTTTCTAATATATTGTCAAATTCTCAGTAATATATTGTGTTCATTCTTTTGTTAAATTAATTTTTTATTTTACGTTCATTTATCATATCTATACAACTTTATAGTTACCTATTATTTTTTATAGGGGGTATTTTTATGATATATAATATATTAGATAGATTCAACATAGAGAGTAACAAGGGAAAGGATCATTCTAATATGGACCATTCTGATAAAGTGATTGCACTAGCTGATAGTGTACTTACAAGCGATAAACTTAGTAGTTTAGAGAAAAAAACTCTTTGTCTAGAAATTATTAGTTCTTCGCAAAAATTTGATAAAGAGATTAAATAGATTTGAATTTAAAATAGCCCTTCATATATTGAAGGGCTATTTGTAGTATGTATTATTAACTTTTCGCTTTATTTTTTCTGTGTCTAAATATTAAATACCCAATAGAACCTACAACTATTGTAACTATCAATACATTAGAATAGTTTTTCAAAATAGTAGATATTAAGCCCATATTGTTACCTAATATATATCCAATAAATATAAGGATAGTATTCCAAACAGCTATACCAATCCCCGAATAAATCGAAAATTCAACTACATTCATCTTAGTTACTCCCGCTACTATTGATATAAACGTTCTTGCTAGTGGTACTAGCCTAGATAACATCACAGAAATCTTTTCATATTTTGCTAACCATCTATATGATGCTTTTATTGATTTTTTGGTCTTAGGATATTTATTTTTTATTAGTGCTAATAATGGTTGCCCAAACTTGTACCCCAAATAATAATTAATTATCGATCCAAACAAACCACCTAGTATTGATGCTATTATTACTAAGCTTAGGCTCATATCAAATTTAAGTGCTAATATTCCTACTAGTGGTAGTACTAATTCACTAGGTAGTGGAGCATTTGCATATTCTAGCGCAACTATAATAAATATACTTACTATTCCGTAGTTTTTTATAAACTCTTCTATTAATAAACTTATTTCCATTTGAACCTCATTTCTAACATAAATGCGCCTCTTATTTTTTTAAATTATCGCTTAGAAATCTATATCAATAAACTTTTTTTGAATATCATCATCCCAAATTTCATTACTAGATATAATCTCTAAGAATTTTTTATCACTATCACCTTTTCCAAAGTGAGAAATAGGATCAACTTTTATGTTCTCTGAATTTAAAATAGAAGATAATATTTCACAACAATTTTCATTAGTATGAGTTATATTTTTTACAGTCTGATTATATCTTCCCTTTTGTCTGTTTCCTATATCAATAGCAGCCTTCCCATAAGCACAAGCTTCCCTTATACCTGAACTTGAATTTCCTATAATAAATTCGCATTCCTTTAAGAGCGTTAAAAAATACTCGAATCTCATTGATGGGTATACAATAAACTTTTCATTTCCTTTAAGTCTATTATACTCCTTTAAAACTATATCACTTCCAGTATCATTATTAGGGTATATTACAACATAATTTTTATTAGATTGTAAAACAGCATTTACAACTTGTTTTATATTCTGTTCTAATTTATCTATTTCTGTTGTAACAGGATGATACATAAGTATTGAATAATTTTCAAATGTTATTTTATATTTTTCCTTAACTAACTTAATGCTAGGTAATTTTCCTGAATACATAATATCTATATCTGGAGACCCAAATACAAATATTGACTTTTCTTTCTCCCCTAGTTGAATAATTCTTCTTTTAGCTTCTTCATTTGCTACAAGATGATAATGAGACATCTTCGTTATAGAATGTCTTATTGACTCATCTATAGTTCCAGAAACTTCTCCACCTTCTATATGCATAACCTTTATGTTATTAAAAGCTCCAACTACTGCGCCTGCTAATGCTTCTAATCTATCTCCATGAACAACTATCATATCTGGTGAAACTTCATCGCAGTAATTACTTAATCCTGTTATAGTATTACTTAAAGCAATATCCATATGGTGATGGGTATTTGATTTTTGATTTATATATTTATATATATTTTCAAATCCATCTTTTTCTATCTCATGATAAGTTGATCCATATTTTTGTAACATATGCATTCCTGTTACAAAAACATATAGTTCAAATTTTTCACTATCTTGCACAACCTTCATTAAAGATTTTAATTTACCATAGTCTGCGCGTGTTCCAGTTAAAAAAATTATTTTTTTCATAGTCACTACTCCTCTATATCAGACCAAGATAAATGTTCATCATTCTCTATATCTTTATTAACTGATTTACCTAACAAAGATTCATACTTCGCCGCTTTTATTTCACCTGTCCCAGGTCTTTTAACCCATATATTTTCCTTGGTTAAAACATCCCCTTTTTTAAGTTTACTAGTTGTAACAACTGTTGCAAATGCAAAATCTATTGTGATCTGTTCTTCTTTGGCAGGTTCTTTTTTACCACCTCTCATTTTTTGTATGTCTTTGCTTCCTTCTATTAATTCTTTAAGTTCTTTAGGATCCATAGAACAAATTATGTCTGGTCCAGGTCTGTCTTTACTGTCTGTAAAATGTCTTTCAAGTATTGATGCACCTAATGCACTTGCAGCCAAACAAGCATTATTATTAATAGTATGATCAGATAGGCCTATTATTGAATTTGGAAATTCTTTTTGTAGTTCAACCATTCCTCCTAATCTAACTAAGTTAGCTGGAGTTGGGTATAAATTTGTGCAATGAAGTAATGAATACTGCACTCCATGTTTCTCCATTATCTCAACAGACTTTCTTATACTTTCTATATCATTCATTCCTGTTGATAATATTATTGGTTTGCCAAAAGATGCTATATGCTCAATTAATGGATAATTATTACACTCTCCTGATCCTATTTTATAAGCTTTTACTCCTATTCTCTCTAACCTATCTGCAGCTGCCCTAGAAAACGGTGTACTAATAAATATCATTCCTTTTGACTCTACATATTTTTTTAACTTAATTTCATCTTCTTCATTTAATGCACATCTTTCCATAACATCATATATAGATACATCTGTATTTCCTGGTATAACTCTTTTAGCAGCTTTAGACATTTCATCTTCTACAACATGAGTTTGATGTTTTATTATTTCAGCTCCAGACTCATAAGCTGCATCTACCATCTCAAAAGCTACCTTTAAAGATCCTTCATGATTTATACCTATTTCTACTATAATTAATGGTGGATAATCTTCCCCTACTTTTCTGTTCTCAATTTTCATATATTTATTCATAATGTCAATCTCCTTATTTTATTTCCGATATCGCTACCTCTGCTATCTTTAAATCTAATGCTTCATCTATGTCTATATCATATTTTCCGTCCATGATATAAGCTAATTTATTATCATTTAAACTTGTTTGACTAGTTATGTTATTTATGTTATTAATATATATAGCTCCGTTTACTTTATAGTAATCTTTAAAATCCTGTCTTCTAATAGTACTTGATTCTCTTAATAAATTTATAGCTTGTCCATTATCATCTATCGTTCTAATTAATATAGGATGATCTCTAACCTTAGAAACACTAACTAGTGAGTCTTCATATTTTTCTAATATCAACTCTATTGCTTCATCAATATGCCAAGATCTTCTAAACGGTTGTGTCGGCTGTAATAATATAACATAATCATACTCTAATCCTATCTTTTTTAGCTCTTCTATACAATGTATAACACAATCTATGGACTTAGCTATATCTGTCGCTAATCTCTTAGGTCTTAAAAATGGAACTTCTGCTCCATACTTTTTAGCTACTTCTTGAATTTTAACTCCATCTGTAGATACAACTATGTTATCTATATATTTAGACTTTAATCCTTCTTCTATCGTATGTGCTATTAATGGTTTTCCATCTAATTTACATATATTTTTGTCTTTTATACCTTTACTACCTTCTCGAGCAGGTACTATTGCTAGAAACTTTTTACCTTGTTTCATAAACTACTCCTTTTTCATCTCTATTTTAATCTAATTTTCCAAGTATTTTTATTAAATTAAACCTCTTAATATACACATATATAGCTATACTACCTATTATACAATACCTATAAATAAGTTTATCTATTGTAATATAAAATAGTATTATAGATGACATAACTATAATACTTGATATAATATAATACTTTATATTTTTATCCTTATATCCAACACAGTGCTTAACTACTAAAACATGGAATATAAACAGTAGTGTATACGATACAAGGGTTGTTAATGTAGCTGCAATCATACCATATTTAGGTATGAATACCACGTTAAGCCCGATATTAGCTATTGCTGCTAATACTGTTCCTATTGGAATATACTTTGTTTTTTCTGTATAAAATTCCATATTAACAGGGAAACTATATAAAAATACAAAAAAATAGCTAAATGCTATTATTGGTACAACTTTTATGCCCTCCCAATATTCCTTCGGTGCTAACAATTTACCAAGTTCCGGTGTAAATAGTATCAATAATACAGTTATACTTGTAAATACTATTATATAGTTTTTTATGGCAACATTTATCTTTACTTCATTGCCTTGCTTTAAATTTTCGAAATACCAAGGAACCCATGCATTATTTATAGATCCCCATACTAACTGAATTATCATACCTATATTGTATGCAAAGCCATATATACCTACTGATTCACTCCCTACAAAATTATTTAACATAATTCTATCACTGTTAGTTAATATCTCATGTGATAGTATATGCGGAACTATGGGTAATGATATCTTCAATGCAAATTTAAGCAAGTCTTTTTTTATTAAAAATCGTCCCTTACTTATTTTTAAATATAGCCATACACCTATTATTCCAGAACTAATTACTCCGCCTAATATTCTTCCTACATATCTATTTTCTTTCATACAAGCTACTAAAAGTAGGGATAATATAATATTTAATAATGTTGAAATTAATGATATAGCTAAATATTTTTTATCAGATTTTTCTTGTATCAATACAGTACTATATAGGCTTGTTATAAATGAAAAAAAACTTTGTACCGTCATTAATATTATCAATTCAATGCTTAACCCTAACCAAGATGCTAATACTTCCCCCATCAAAATAGATATAATAAATAAGGTTAAAAATATTACGGTTACAAATGACAATATTGTTAATACTAAATCATTATACTTTTCTTTTTCAAATTTAATTTTTGCAGTTGGCATACATGCATTCAATTGCAAACTTCCAAATACTACCACAAACCCTGTCCAGGTAGCAAATATATTTGCTATTCCATAATCAGATGGTGTAAGTAATCTTGAGAATATAGGAAAAGTTAAAAAACTAATTCCTTTTAACACCACTCCACAAATAGTATATATTATACTGGATTTAATTAATTTATTTTCTTTTATTTTATTTACTAATTCCATATTTCGCCTTCCTATTTATATACTCTCCAGTATTTTATAACAACCTTTGTAGTTCTTCTATATTTTTAGGTACTTGAATTCCTATTTTCAAGAAACTATCTCTTAGATTATTTTCGCTCATTAACATAATATCAGCTAAAGATATAACATTTTTTGGTGATACCATTTTCGCAGCTGTTAATAATGTTGTTGAAAAAACTGATATTACTAATGTATCTATATTTAAAAAATATACTTCTGCTGGAATGCTATTTTCAATGATATTAATATTTTCATTAAACTCATTAAAAATATCCTCTAAATAATTCGATTCATCTCTAGGGTGGTATTTTAAATAAATTTGTATATTATCAGATTTAAGTCTACAAATTATTAATTTTATAGCATTTCTATATAATTCTAAATCTGAATCTTTATGTATTTCAAAAAATTCTAGGTGTTCTATTAGTATTAATACTGCACTTTTATTTATAACAGATTCGTCTATAGGATTGTTATAACATAAATTTAATCCAGCTTCTAATGTCTCTTTTTTTATTTCTTCTATTGGCTTATTATCTTCAATTACTGCTTGTCTTAAAATATTCGGCCACATAACCATTTTTTTATATATTTTACTATGCATTCCAGATACATATTGTAAATCTTCATATTTAAAACCACAAATAATACTTTTAACTACTCTTTTAATACTATTTTCTCTATTTATAAAATCTAAATCCATGTATACATTCGAACCATCCTCTATATATATAACTTTAGAATTTTCATTATATAAATTATTATTTATTAAATATTGTGTTTCTATAAAACCTTCATTAAAAACAAATATTTGGTCATATTTTTTATTATTTATAAGTTTTTTAATATTTTTAATTTTTAATTTAATATTAGCAATTTTTGACTTATGGTTAACGTCATTTTTATTTGCATCATATATATGTATATTATTAAATATACTGCTTATACAATTAAATTTAATATTCTCTAAATTAAAATCATTATATATAATTAAGTCTGAGTCTTCCTTATATTGATTAACAATACCCGTTGCTAAAACTAAATGATACGGTGTATTTATTATAAATAAATTTTTCATGTAAATATACCTCCTTATTATTTAGCCCTACATACAAATAAATTAATCTCTTTTATATATTTATAAAGTGAATATGATATTTTAAATCCAAAATATTTTGTGGAATATTTTATATACTTCGCTCTTATGCCTGTAGAATATTGTAGAATATTTTTTTTATTTTTCATTTCATTACATACTTTTTTTCTTTCATATACAGGCACATACCCTATTATAGCAACATATCTAGAATATACATTTGCAAGTTGTCTTAAAAAAGCGTTCCTAAAATTATCATCGTATTCAGGTTTTTGTAACATAGATGTATACATTTCTATTATATATATAATATCCTCAAATCTTTTATTATTTATTGTACTTATTATAGAATTAGGCCTTGATTCTCTATAATAATAAAAAGGAGTGTTGTAGGGCCTAATTTCATATGCCTTCATGTAAATTCTAGGTACTAAATCCAAATCTTCAGATGTTATTCCTTCCGTAAAATATAGATTATTTTCTACTAAAAGTTCTTTTTTATATATAGACAACCAAGCTGACCATATAATAGTAGGAATCTCTTCAAATAAATAAGTTAGAACTTCTGTGCCATTTCGATTTTTAAATTTATTTATTTCATAATTGAAACTATCTTCGATTTTTTTTTGTTCATTATAATACTCTATTTTCTTACCTATGATTATATCTACATTTACATTTTCTATAATTATATTCATAATATCTTGAATACAATTTAAAGTAATAAAATCGTCTCCATCTACAAACATTATATAATCACCAGCAGAATTTTTAATACCTTCATTTCTTGCAGCTGATAGTCCTTTATTCATGGTATGTATAACTTTAACCCTCGAATCTTTATTAGCAAACATATCACAAATATAACCTGATTTATCTTTAGATCCATCATTTACAATAATAACCTCTATATTAGTATAGGTCTGTCTTATAATACTATTTAAACATCTCTCAATATAGGATTCAATGTTATATACCGGCACTATAATACTAATTTTTTTCATAATTCATTACCTTCCGAAATCTTATTATTTACAATACATCTAAAATATTTTCCATCATATTATATTCTTTATAATTTTTAATCAAATATAAAGTTATCAATGCACACCAAAAAATAATGGACACATTTTGTTCTACCAATATCGATGTTAAAATAACTGATGCTAAAACCCCAAGCAAGCTCCTCATTTCCTTTTTAGTTAGCTGCTTAGCTATTTTTAATATTATAACTAGTATTGGAAAACTTCCAATTATTCCAAATTGATTTAAGAATGCAAGATACGTATTATGAATAGCCGCACTATATTCAAAATTACGTGATAATATTACATTTGTATCTATAAATCCATATCCCCAAAATGGTTTTTTACACAAAGCTTCTATACCTAATCTCCAATTTGTTAATCTGCTAATATTGCTAGCATCATAATATGAATCAAAAAACATCCTTTTTATCGTTTCCTCTGGAATAACATTATATAATACTATAGCTAAAATAATCATTATACCTATGCTGCAAATTAAACTTTTGATTTTAAATTTAATATTGCAACTAAATACAATACTGAAACCTACCATTAACCCTAGCATCGATCCCCTTGAACCAGTTGAAAAAATTGCAAAAGTCATAACTAATGTTTGTATAATGTTTATATGTTTATATATTCTTTGCTTTGATATAAATACTCTATTAAAAACAAAAATAGCTGGTATATTTATAAATGCTCCAATATAATTAGGATCAATATAAACTCCGTTCATGAATTTAACAGTATATCTATATGTACCACTCCAACCATTGAACTCTTGTTTCATTATAATTATAATAGCTGAAATAATCAATCCTGATACAATGTAACTATTTATTAAAAATCTAATTTCTTTTTTATTAATCTTCCTTGATGTAAGCAATAAAAACATTACTAAAAAAATAATATAAGATAAATATACTCCACTATTTAACGCATATTCATATCTAGTTAAGTTCATTATTAAATAAAAAATCAGAAAAAGAATACAATAATGCTCTAATTTGAATATTATTATATTTTTAGTATAATAAACTAATAAACAAACTATTATTATGATAGGAAAATAAAAATACTCAGTAATTCCTAAATATTTATCATTACATAAAAGTATAAGCATTATAAACATTCCAAAAACCATTATAGGTAAAGAAACTTTATTTTCACTGTTCATGTTATCCATTCACCTCGACTTATTCAATCATTTAAAACCTAATTTTATGTATTTAACTAAATAATTAAATATATTATGTACTTAAATACATAATACTTAGTTAACATTTTTTGTTATAATTCAGTCTCACATAAAATTCTTCTACTTTGCTTGCTTCTATATGTATATCAAATCCTAATAATTTGACTTTGTTTATTACATCTTTTCTTACAAATTTATAATAATATTCAACAATTTTATTAGCTAATTCCTTCAAGTCTTCGTTTAAACTAAAGTATTGCACATCATTTATATCCACCTCTTTAGTTATTGTATCAGCCATAAAACATGGTAATCCTGAAGCTTGAGCTTCTACACCAATAACAGGCAATCCTTCATAAAGTGATGGAAGCACAAATACATCTATTCCTTGAAGAATCCTTTCAACATCATTTCGTTGTCCCAACAAAATTACATCATCATCTAACTTCAATTTTGTAATTTTCATTTTAATACTTTCAAAGAGAGGACCTTCTCCAACTAATACTAATATACTATCATTATTGATTTTTTTAATTTCACTAAATATATCAATTAGCAAATTATGATTTTTTTGTTCTGAAAACCTGCCTATATGCCCTATCGCACATTTATCTCCTATTCCTAATTCCGACCTTACTTGTCTTCTAACTGTTTTATTATATCTATACTTATCACATTCAACAGCATTATTAATAATATATACTTTTTTTTGTTCTATTAATTTTTTTCCATATAAAAATTCTCCAGCAACTTTTGAACATGCAAAGTGTACATTAGTAGTTTTCTTTAATGGCAAACATAAAATTCTATTACGTATAGAATTTAGTATTTTATCTGAATATTGTGTTGTATGACTATGGCTAATAATTTTATGAATTCCATATCGATGAGCACTGGGTGCAATAAACATGTTTAGATATACTTCATGTAGGTGTATTGCATTATATTTATATGCATTGTTTACGAAAAATTTTTCAAGATATTTCATAAATTTTATAAGCTTAGTTGGTCTTGGAGTGCAATAAACGCATCCGCCCATATTCAATATTTCATTCTCATATGTTTTTTCTATATCCCATTTTTCGAAGTACATAAAATCAAACTGTACTTTTCTCTTGTCAATATGCCTATATAGATTCATAATTATTCCCATTACTCCACCTGAAATATTTATGTCTGATACTATATGTAAAATTCGTATTGGTTTCATATTATTCTCCTTTATTTATTAACTTTACATATTACTTTAATTATATTTTTATAAACTACAATATGATTTTTTTTTCCACGAAGGCATCTTTATTAAGCCAATTAAAGTTCCAATTCCATAACTCACATGCAACAATAAAAATAAAATTGGTAATATACAATTAGTAATACTAAATTTTTTATTTTTAATAGTAAGAATAGATATTAAAATATTTACAATTATATATGTACTCCACATAACGAGAGCTAAAGTATATTGTCCAAATATTGCCATAAAAGTTGTAGTTATTATTCCTAATATAAATAGAAATGGAATAAAGTGATAAACAGATAAACAATTTGGGCATATGCCAACTGTTAAACCAATCCAATATCCATTTAAATATTTTTGTTTCAACATTTTTTTTATATTATTTCTACTATGTTGATATGATATGATATTTTGATTAAAACATATTTTATAACCATGCTGTCTCATTCTATAATGCATTTCATTATCTTCAGTTCTATCAAGTAGCTCATTATAATAGCCTACTTTTTCAAAAACTTCCCTTGAATAAGCACCATGAAATACAGATTTAACATAGCTGTTTCCTATATTCCTCCTATATGGCGCAATGCTACTTCCAAACATAGATGTTTCTGCTAACAGTAGTGTTTGTTTTAAATGTGTCTCTTCATCAATAATGTTAGGTCTATATCCTCCACATATCTTTTCTCCACTTTTTATACATTCTACATTTTTAGAAATAAAATTATTCGGTATTATTGAATGAGCATCTATTCTTATTATTAAATCTCCTGTTGATTCTTTAAGCGCAATATTCCACCCACATGGTAAAGTTTTTTTAGTATTTTCTTTTATAACTATACGAATAAAATTATTTTGTTCCTCTGAAAATTTTCGCATTTTTTCCCTTGTGGAATCTGTAGACATCCCATCTACTAAAATTATTTCAACTAAATTATGAGGATAATCTTGATTTTTAATATTTCTAAATACATCCTTTAAAGTATTTTCCTCATTATATGCAATTATAATAAATGAAACTATCATTAAAATTTCTCTCCTTTAAATAATGGCTTTAAAATAGATATTACAGTATTAACTACTAACTTAATATCTTCTGGTAAGGATATATTTCTTATATATTTCATATTAAGCTCTATTTTCATAGGCATTATTTTTTCTATATATACCTCTTCTGGATTAATACTTTTCGCTAAAATATCATTCTCATTTCTAAATTCAATTGAAGCATAGTCTGTAATTCCAGGTCTAACTAACAGTATCTGAGCTTGATATTCATCATATAGTTCTACATATATAGGTACTTCAGGTCTTGGTCCTACCAAACTCATTTCACCAATTAATACATTTATAAGTTGTGGCAATTCATCTAACTTATATTTTCTTATAAGTATTCCTATATTAGTTATTCTCTTATCATTTCCAACCGTTATTTGTTTTCCTATTTTTTCAGCATTAGTTACCATAGTTCTAAACTTATATATCTCAAATACGTCTTTATTTTTCCCTACCCTCTTTTGTTTGAAAAATACAGGACCCTTAGAATCTAACTTTATGCAAATCCCAACTAATAACAATATTGGGCTTAATAATATAAGTCCAGTAAAAGATATTAATATATCGAATATCCTCTTCACAACTAGGCTTAATGCCTTCTTACTTAATTCATCTTGTACGTTCAATTTTTTTTTACTTGATTGCATTTACTCTCCTTATTTACATAAAATGTACTTTAAATTTTCTATTATATAATCAACTTCATCTAAATTTATTGTAGTATTTAGAGGTAATGTTATTTCATTTTTATACATATTATAAGCATTAGGATAATCACATATATCAAATCCTAAGTTTTTGTATGCAGTTAATAAAGGTAAAGGCTTATAATGTACATTTGTAGCAATACCAACTTCAGCTAATTTGGTTATTATTTCATTTCTAGCACTTTCATCTTTACCCTTTAATCTAATTAAATATAAATGTCCACTTGATATATTATCATGCGTATAGTGAACAAGAACATCTACCGCCTGTAAATCTGATAATAATGTATCATATCTGTTTATGATTTTTTTTCTATAATTTAATAGCTGTTCATATCTGCTTAATTGGCCAATCCCAATAGCTGCCATTATATCAGTCATATTGCATTTATACGCAGGCTCAATTATATCATACTCCCAAGACCCTAAGTTAGTTTTATCAAGTGCATCCTTAGTTTGACCATGTAATGATAAACACTTATATTTTTTATATATATACTCGTCATCTATATTTTGCATAGTCTTCCAAGTAACTGCTCCACCCTCTGCAGTTGTAAGATTTTTTACTGCATGAAATGAAAAACTTGTAAAATCTGCGATACTTCCGCTCATATTACCTTTTTGACTTGCGCCAAATGAATGTGCTCCATCTGCTATTATTGTAACTCTTCCTATCTCTTTTTGTATTTCACTGTTAGCTACAAATGTATTTCTTTTTCTATTCACTATTTCAAATATTTTATCATAATCACACATTACTCCTGCTAAATCAACTGCTATTATTGCTTTAGTTCTCTCATTTATAGAATCTTCTAATTTTTCATAATCCATCTGATATGAACCTACTCCAGTATCTACTAACACAATTTTTGCTCCAACATGATGTATAACACTTGCTGATGCTGTATATGTATATGCTGATGTTATAATTTCATCACCTTCTTTTATACCTAAAATTCTCAACGTCATTTCCATTCCTGCTGTTGCTGAATTTAGGCATATAGTCTTGTTAGTATGACAATACTCTGAAATTTGTTTTTCAAGTTCCTTAGTCTTAGGTCCTGTTGTTATCCATCCTGATTTTAAAACTTCTACAACATTATTTATCTCCACATCCGTTATATCTGGTGGAGAGAAAGGTATTTCCATAATATTCAACTCCTTATTTAATTGCATCTAACTTCATATGTATCTACAATTTTTTTCATTTCACTATAAATCTTATCAATTTCTTCATTTTCTACGATCTTACTTATTAAACTTAAATGTTTTTCTATGTAATCTTCATCTATATTTATTGGATTTCCAATAAATATCTTATCATTCTTAGTCTTAGTTAGTCCTTCCTCGCTCATAAGTAATTCTTCATATAACTTTTCACCAGGTCTAAGGCCACTGTATTTAATCTTTATATCTACTCCAGGCTCAAATCCACTAAGTCTAATTAAATTATTAGCTAAGTCTATTATTTTTACAGGTTCACCCATATCAAGTACAAATATTTCACCACCATTAGCCATAGCTCCAGCCTGTATTACTAGTTGAACAGCTTCTGGTATTGTCATAAAGTACCTTATAATGTCAGGATGAGTTATTGTAACTGGACCACCTTCTGCTATTTGTTTTTTAAATAAAGGTATTACACTCCCATTACTCCCAAGTACATTACCAAACCTAACAGCAACAAATTCTGTTTTACTATTTTTATTTATAGTTTGTATAATCATCTCAGCCGCTCTTTTTGTTGCTCCCATTATATTAGTTGGATTTACTGCTTTATCAGTAGATATAAGTACAAATCGGTTTACATTATGTTTATGTGAAAGCTTGGCAACATTCAAAGTTCCAAATATGTTGTTTTTAATAGCTTCGCTCGGACTTTTTTCCATAAGAGGTACATGTTTATGAGCTGCTGCATGAAATACTACATTCGGTTTGTAAGTTTTAAATATTTCATCCATTCTCTTTTCTTCTCTTACAGAAGCTATTATTGTTTTTAGGTTTAACTTATCCCCATATTTTCTAACCAGCTCTTGTTGGATTGCATAAGCATTGTTTTCATAGTTATCAAGTATTACAAGCTCTTTTGGATTAAAAATAGCAATCTGTCTACAAAGTTCAGATCCTATACTTCCACCCCCACCAGTTACTAATACTACATTATTTTCAAGATAGTTGCTCATTTCTTTTAAGTTGACCTTTATAGGCTCTCTTCCTAAAAGATCTTCTATATCTACATCCCTAATTTGCTTTATATCAACTTTACCATTTATTATTTCATATATGCCCGGTATTGTTTTTACCTTGCATTTAGTTTCATTACATATTTTTATAATTGTATTTTTTCTTTCATTCGAAATATTAGCTATACAAAGTATTATTTCATCCACTTCATATCTTTTTACTATGTACTTTATATCCTTAGTAGTCCCAATTATTGGTATATTATGGATTCTTCTACCACTTTTATTGATATCATCATCTATTATACCAATAGCTATTTTTCCAATTTGAGGATTATCATAAATTTCATTTACAACCATTCCTCCAGCACTTCCAGCACCTATTATAAGTACATTTTTGTAATCGTCTTTATCTATACTTTTTATATTTATCCTTCTTATAGCTCTATATGATAATCTAAATCCGCATGTACTACCTAGTATAAGAAGCGTATTTAGTATGTAAAACAACTTTGAAAATTCAAATCCCAAATAGTTGTTTATTATATATACTGGTATTACATATGCAATACTTGCAAAGAATATATAAGTTATTTCTTGTTCTCCTGCATATCTCCACAAACTACTATAGCATCTAAATATTGTAAATGATACTGTATTAAGTCCAATATATACTCCTATAGGTATAAGCATCATACTATCTATTGGGGCACTATATTTTGTAAGATTCAAAGCAACTATAAAACAAATGAATATCAATGATATATCAACTAATAATAAAATTATTTGTCTCAAGTTATAAGTACTTACATGTTTTATTTTTGATAACTTTTCTTGTTCTAACAGACCTAAACTACCATCCATAATTATACATCCCCCTTCTATAATTATCGATTAAAGAACTTGAAGTAACTTTAGTGCTACTTCAAGCACTATAATCTACTCATATTTATTAAGTATTACACCTAGTATATTAGCTCCCATACTTGTTAGCTTTTCTTTTGCTTGTTTTGCATCTTGCATGTTGACTTCTCCACACCCTGCAACTAATATAGTTCCATCACAGTATGTAGACAATACACTTGAGTCACTTACTAAGCTTAATGAGTGAGAGTCTACTATTATGTAGTCATATGTTTCTTTTGATTTTTGTATTATGTCTTTCATAAAATCTGATGATATTATTTCTGACGATTTATTAGTAATTTTTCCAGATGTTAAAATACTAATATTTTTTATATTTATTTTTTTAATATATGAGTTTATTTCCATTTTTTCTTCACAAATATTACTTATTCCGACATCATTTTTTGCATTAAACATTAGATGAATATTTGGATTACGTAAATCCCCATCTATTATAAGAACCTTCTTGTCTATATTAGCTAAGGCTATAGCTAGATTAGATGCTACAGTTGTTTTTCCTTCATTTTGTTGGAACGATGTCACTAAAATGCTTTTTACATTTTTATAATCTTTAGCAAAGGCTATATTAGTCCTTATATTTCTATATACGTCATATATGGGAGATTCTTCATTAAATATCATCATTTTTTTTACCTCCTTTAGGATTAATATTTGGTACTACACCTAATATTGGTAATTCTAATTCTCTTTGTATCTGTTGTTCTGTTCTAACTTTGTTATCCATATATTTTATTGAAAATACTACAAATAAACTTATCGTAGCTCCAAGAACTAGCCCTATTACAGTATTGGTTATTACTTTTTTTATTTTATTAGGCTTAACAGGTTGTGCTAATGCCTCTTCCTCTACTGGATTTCCACTTTCATCTAACTTAGGCATAGGCTTAGTTGGTTCTATAGCTTTGTCTACAACCTCAATAGTCAGATCTTTATCATCAAATACTTTTGGTATTTCATTTGCTATATTCATAGCTACTTTAGGTTCACTACTTTTAACCTTTATACTTAATAATTGACTTTCTCCTATTGGCTCTATAGTTACATTACTTTTAACCTCACTTACGCTTTCTTTTATATGTAAGTTTTTAGCTACTTTTTCTATTGTTTTATTTGATGCTAGCATTTGTGCATACGTACTTAATAACGACTTATTGTAGTCTAGATTTCTATTGATCATATCTACAACATCTTTGTCTTCTTCATTTTTAAATATTGTTTCTTCAGCCTTTTGTATATCATAGCTAACCTTGATACTAGAAACTGCTTCATAAGTTCTTTTTTCTTGTTCAACTGGTGCTATTTTTTCTTTAGATAAAATCCCAAATACAGCTGCTACTAAACCTGTTGCAATTGTTATTGCTATTATCATAGACATTCTTTTTTTAATCACACTGAAATATTCTTTCAGCTCAATAGTTTCTTCCATTATGTCCCCCTAGATCTAAATCACTTATTTATTATATCTTTTGAAGTTAATTTATTAACTCCTATCCCAGCTATTATCCAAAATATTATCGATGTTCCTACAAATGTATCATTTAACATACCTTGTACCAAATATGCTACAACACCGATTAAACAAATATAAACAATTTTATCTTCTTTATTATCTATAAGGTTATATGTAGATTTTCTTATAATATATATTAATATTCCTACAAATCCTAATAGACCGATTATCCCACTTCCATATAATACTGTTAAAAATATATTGTGAGGTTTATCTATTGTTATTTTCTCATATATTCCTTCTTGTTTATCATTATCTAATGTATATGGTAGTGTATCAAATCCTTGCCCTACTAAAGGCTTTTTATTTATTAATTTTATGGTTTCTTGCCATATAATTGCACGTCCATTACTCATTATCTCAAGTTTTTGGAATAAAGCAGTATCTTGCATTCTCACGATACTTACTTTTGGATTTTTTTCTGCTGCTTTTGCTTCTTTGTTTAATGTATATGAATAAATTGTATATGATCCACATATACAAACTATAGTTGCTATTATAGTATAATTTAATACTTTCTTTTTATTTGTAAACTTAAAAACAAACAGTGCACTTACAAATAATATTATAATTGAAGGTATTATTAAATTTGATATTTGGTTTATTTGAACAAATATTCCTAAGCTTTCTTTAAACACACTTGGGTCTTTATAGTTTAATATACTAAAAATCATTGAATTTATAGACATTGTTATTATTATATCTATTACTATTTTTTTCTTTTCTGAAAATTTAAAGGCTACAATTAATACTAGTGGTACTGATAATACTATAGCTAAAAAACCACTTGTTGAAAGTGATGTCAGTACTATTGTAAATGAAAGCAAGTTTCCAATAATTATAAATATATTTTTCTTTATATTACTTTCTAATAACAAATACATAAATCCTAAACTAAATATTACGCCACATATTCCACTACTAAAGTTTTGATTGTATAAAGTAGTCCATAATGTTCCACCTATATTTCGTCCCAATATCATTTGTATAAAATCATATTTTAGTACATTATATCCATATAAATTTAATACGCCTAATACTGCATTTATTATTAAAAAAGGATATAATGCTACGTAAAATAATTTTAAATACTTAATTTTAATATCAATATTATAAATAACAAAAAATACCATCAAGTAAGAAAACCAAGCTAGTGCCCCTTCATGTCTATCAAAGTTACCTAAAAGAGCTATGCCTTTATAATCAGAAAAAATAGCTGCTAGTATAATTCCTACTGCAAATATACCTACTGCTATATTAATTTTATTTTCTTTAAATTTGTAATCTAAATATAATACCTTATACACAAACAAAGAAAAAATAACTCCACTTCCTATGTAAAGAATTAATGACTTATAGAAATTAAATACATCCATCTTCATTCCAGTAGCATAATAATTATCCATTACAATAGGACTAATACTTAAACTTTCGTATTTATATGATATTATTGGTATTATAAGAAGCATTAATAATGCTGTGAATATAATATATTTATCAATTTTCTTAGACTTTTCTTCTATATAAAATCCTTTTAACATTAATACGTTCCCCTTATCCTATTTTACTTACCATATAGTTTACTTTTTCATTAAATTCTTTAGGTACGCCAATTTCATTAGCTTTATTTAACAATTCCTTAGCTATAGTATAATCTTTATTATTAAATGCAATTTCTGCATAATTAATTAAAAATTTAGAATCACTTTTAAGTTCATTTTTATTTTCCATAGCTTTTTTATATTCATATTGTGCTTTATCTAAATTCTTCATCTTAATGTATATATTAGCTTTGTCTATATTGAATATATAATTTTCTTTTTCCTCTTTACTTTGCATATATTCAACAGTTTTTAAAGCCGCTTCTAAATTTTTATTCTCATCCACCATTTGCATAGCCTCTTTGTACTTTAGAAAATCTTCTCCATTTTTAGTGCTTTGATTTTTACCTACTATTCCTAGTCCAATAAAGGATACAATTGCAAAAACACTTATTGCTAGAAAATACTTTTTCATAATACCTCCTACTATTTTCCAAAAAAAAGGCTTCTTGAGATTCAAGAAGCCTTCATATTTATATATTTAAAATTGTATTATTTTAATCCTAATACATTCTTTATTTGAGTTATAACTGAAGCAGCTACTCCTCCACCAACTTGTGTTAATTTAGTGTCAGCTTTTTTAACTTTATTTACAGATATTGCTTGCTCTACAGATAATGAATTAGTAGATAATACTATAGGGTTTTTAGCACTTGGAGCTATAGCTAGAGCATCAACTAATTGATCTTCTTTTGCATATCCATCTTTAGCTACATATAACATACCAGCAGTTCCAGTTGCAAAGTATTTATTTATAACTTTAGCATTAGTTTCTTGTCTATCATCTCCTGAAACTCTTTCAGCATTTCCAGCCGCGCTAGAAACTTGCTTTAAAGCATTTTCACTCACAACTGTAGTTCCACCTATTACATCTGCACCACTTCTAGATTTCCCTAATAATGTAGCAGCATCTGTAGATATTTGGTTTTTATCTACTACTAGTATAGGAGCTTTTTCTTTAGCAGCAACTGGAGCTATACTCATAGCATCTGCTAACCCGTATCCACCAACAACATATACATTCTTAGCTGCTAATGCATCTGTTGCAACTACTTCTTTAGCTATTTGTACAGATGTAGCATTTCTATCATCTCCAGCTAATCTCTTAACTGTTAATCCCATATTTTCTAATTCATTTACTACATTTTTAGATACAACATTTTCTCCACCAGCTATATAAACAACTTTATTTCTTACTGATGATGATAAGTTTAATACTCTCTTTATTTCAGTTTTAAGCTCTTTTGTTAAAGAATCTTTTTCTGTTAATAATACAGGTGCATCTTTTGCAGAAGCTAATGGTGCAGAAGCTAATCCGTCAACTATAGCATATTGTCCAACTAATACAACTGCATTTTTATCAGCATAATTTTTCTCACTTATCTTTATAGCTGTATCCATTCTGTCTACACCATCTATAACAGTGAAATCAGCATTTCCTTTCATAGCAGCTACAACATTTTCTAATGCTGGTTTAGTATCAGATTTTAATACTATTTGAGTTAAAGTTCCTTCTGGAGCTAACCCTCTCATAGAAGATTTTTGATCTTTTATTCCTGTTACGAATAAAGTTAATTCATATTTACTGTTTACTTCTGCTATATCAGTCTTATCAAAAGAAGCAAATGTATACTTAGAATTTAATTCATTAGCCACTTGTTGAGCATTATTTGCATTAACATTCATCTCTTCTATTTTAGAGTTTGAAACTGCAACTGTATAAGTTTCAGGATTTATTTTTTCTGTAGCAGCTCTGAATCCAGTTAATTTTTCATTAACTCCTTCGCCTTCTGTTATTACATTATTAAAGTCTATTTTTTCCATTCCTGGTGTTAATGTTGTAGTGTATGTATTTTCACCCTTTTTAAATGTTAATTTAAGTGTTCCGTCAGTTTCATTGTATTTTTTTTCTACTGTGTTAGCTACTCTTTTTAAGTTTGCATACTTATCAGGTATTACAGTTGTTTCCCCAGCTGTGAATTCTTTATTTACGTCTGATATTGAAGATATAGTGTATTTTACTTTACCTTGATTAACAACTAAACCTTCTGCATCTGTAGTATGCCCATTATCTGTTATAGTGAAATTAAATACTTGACCTCTATTTGAATTTCTTATAGTCTTGCTTATTTCTGTTAAATCTTCTGAACTTGCTATTGGTTTAGCAACTGCTCCAGTAGTATTTTCCTTCATAGATATGTTATATACTTTTCCTGCCGGTTGAACTGTTGAACCTGTACTTGTAATTAGCTTATCTGCTTTTTCAGTATACTTAGTTGCTAAAAAGTCCTTAAGCTTATTTTCAAATGCAGTGTAATCATTAGTTGTTACATTGTAATCCTTTTCAACAGCGAATGCTGGAGCTACTGTTCCTGCTACTGTTACTGCAGCCATAGCTAAAGCCATATTTCTTTTCTTCATCATAATTTGTTTCCTCCCAGATATTTATAATTCCATCTCTATTTTTCTATGTTAATATCTCTCACAATATTAATTTTCGTATTTCTCACAAATTTATATTAGTCTATCTAAAAAACATTTTCAATGATTTTATACATATTTATCCAAACTTTCGTTCGACATTTTTTTACATTTTTTTACATTTTTTGTTTAATTTTGTATTTTTTTATTTTTTCTTGTCATATTTTGTATTATTCGTCGAATTAATTTATAATATAATTTTCAAAAACCTTATCTTTGTCGAATTATGTATTTTTTTAATTAAAATTCATAAATTTTTTTGACTTTTAGATTATTTTTTTAGAGCATAATAAAACAACCATAATAATACCTACAAAAAGATATTCTTATGGTTGTTTTATATATTTTTATATTTTTAGTAAGTTCTTAAGTATTGGAATTTTGCCTAAAATTATAGATAATATTAATGATATAGATACAACTATTCCTGCATATAATAAATTAAATATTATATTGGTACTATATGGTAATTGTCTATAGTACTCCACCCTACTATTGCGTGTATTAAATATATCCCCAAGGTATTATTTCCTACTATATATAACATTTTTGAAAAGCTATTTAACATAACTTCTTTTTTAAATGATATTATAAATACTGATATAGACATAACTAAAGTCATAATAGTGCTGTATCCATTATTTATTAATACATTTTTGCCTTGTATAAATTCAACGATGTTATAAATTATATTCATAAATACATTTCCAAATGTTAATATAAATGTCATTCCTAAAAAATAATACAATAAGCTTCTATTTTGTTTGTCATAAAGTTCTTTTATAATTGGGTATAATAGATATATTCCTATAAGGGCGTTTAAGTACCATAGATGGTTTATAGTTCCAGGTTCCCATGTCCATAGTGCATGCATAAAGCTTTTTACAGTATATTGTTGATCTTTTATAAATGATGCTGCTATTAATAATATCGCAGCCCACAGAAATGTTATTAAAACTAATCTTAGAACTTTATTTATATGCTTTTTTAAATCAAACTGTTTCTTTGAATTTAGCATTAAGTGACCATTGACCATTATAAATAGTGGCACAGCTGTACTTGCTAATCCTTTTAAAAAGTAATTTCTATACACACCTATGCCTTCAATTTCTAAAATATTTACTCTAAAGTGATTAAAATGATATAAGCAAACTAAATATATTGATAGTGTTTTTATTAAGTCTACATATACTAGTCGTTTATTATCATATTTTGCCAATACTTTACTCAACAAATCTCCCTCCTTATATAAGATGTAGAGATATCGCAGATACTATTATACCTGCCATCATATTACCTAGTAATACCCCTAAAAACGCATCTTTTATTCTCATTTTTAATATAGATGCTACTGCTGATGCTGTCCATGTTCCGGTTGTCGGGAGTGGAACTCCTACAAAAAGTATTATTCCTAGTATTGATATATTTTTTAATTTTTTCATTCCTGAAGCTATTTTTCTATCTACTTTTTTTACTAATCCTTCACACATTTTTATACCTCTTAAAAAATGTATTATATGTCTAAATGTTAGTATTAATGGTATTGCTACTAATGTTGAACCTACTACACTTGCTATATATACTCCTATTGGATTTAGCCCAAGAGCTATTCCTATAGGTATCGCTCCTCTTAATTCCGTTATTGGAATCATTGATAAAATCATTATTTTTAAATATGCCAAATTTTCCTCCTATGATATGCTCTTTTCTTAGCTGTTTTTTTTAACCTTATAAGTATATCACAATATTTTCCTATTTTCGATACAAGACGACTTTTTATAGCCTCTTTCAGTTTTAATTTAATAGTAGATATGGTATACTAAATGGGATTATTTCAATACATATATATACTAAGGAGGAAAATATGGGCAAATTATCAGTGATAATACCTTCATATAATGAAGACAAAATGATTTGTAACATTTCAAGTGTAGTTTCTTCACTTTTAGATGATGAAAATATCGCTTATGAGATCATTTTTATAAATGATGGCTCTAAGGATAATACTTGGAAAGAGATTAGCAAAGCTTGTGATAAAAACCCTAATATAAAGGGTTTTAATTTTTCAAGAAACTTCGGTAAAGAGGCTGCCATTTTTGCAGGTCTTACTTATGCAGTGGGCGACTGTTGCGCAGTTATAGATTGTGACCTTCAACATCCGCCTGAAGTTTTGGTGCAGATGTATCAAAAATGGAAGGAAGGGTATGAAGTAGTAGAAGGTATAAAAGCTTCTAGAGGTAAGGAATCATTCTTACATAAATTTGCTGCAAAGTCTTTCTATTCAATTATTAGTTCAGCAACAAAGGTTGATATGTCTAAAGCTTCTGATTTTAAATTATTAGATAGAAAATGCGTTGATATACTTAGAGCTATGCCTGAGAAGCATATATTTTTTAGAGCTTTATCATCATGGGTTGGGTTTAAAACTACATCAATTGAATTTGATGTTCAAGAAAGAGAAGCTGGAGATTCAAAGTGGTCTACTATATCTCTTATAAAGTATGCTATTACAAATATAACTTCATTTTCAACTGCACCTATGCAAATAGTAACTTTTACAGGACTTATATTCGGATTTTTTTCAATTATATTAGGTATTCATTCAGTTTATATGGAGTTTATAGGAAAGTCTGCAGAAGGATTTACAACAGTAATATTATTACTACTTATAATAGGAAGTATTATAATGTTAAGTTTAGGCATCATAGGATATTATATTTCAAAAATATATGAAGAAACTCAAAATCGTCCAAGGTTCATTGTTTCTGAGTGTGAAAATCACAATGAGTTAGCTTCTAAAAAGGGAACGGCATAAAATATGAATAGTTTATTAAACATTTATACTAAATATAAGGAAGTTATATTATATTTAGTATTTGGAGTGCTTACAACTATAGTTAGCTTTGTAAGTTATTATTTTTGTAGTGATATTTTACAGATTCACTACCTTATAAGCAACATTATATCATGGGTATTAGCTGTTGCTTTTGCATATGTTACTAATCGCATATGGGTATTTGAAAGTAAAAGTGATAGTTTAAATGAAGTATTAAAAGAGATGTTTGCTTTTGTAAATTGCAGATTACTTTCAGGTGTTATCGATATGGGTGTTATGTTTTTACTTGTTGATGCCCTAAAAATAAATGATTTATATGCAAAACTTTTCACTCAGGTTATTGTAGTTGTATTAAATTATATATTTAGCAAATTAATAATATTTAAAAAATAACACTAGCTAAGTACATAATTTTTCTAAATCAAATATTTTTTGTAAAAAAAATATCCTTTCTTTGTAAATTATGTTTTAATAAGTTTATACACTCAAAAAACATAAAAACAATAAAGGATATTTTTATATATTATCTATTATTCAAATCTAATAAATACATTGTTATCTAAAATTTTTATTGAACCATCATTTGGATATTTATCCATTTTTTCTATACGGCGCTTATATTTTTTATATTCTTTACTATCATTTTCAATTTCATCAAATGAATATCCAAAATAATTTTCTATAGTTGAATGTCTAGAATATGTATTTAATGGAGAACCATTGCCACCATATTTAAAAGGTGTATTTTCCCATTTAAAATTACTAAATGTTTTATCATTAATGTTACTTCCTACAAAGTAAATATTCATATCTTGTTTATAGCCTTCTGTAGATTTAATTCTAGTGTATAAAGTCTGATAATAATTTTCCAATTGTCTATTATTATAGTATAACAATCTATAATTTCCATTAGTTTGCCATGCATAGTTTAATGTAGATGTTAGCACTATAACTATTGTAGCAAATAATAAAACTTTATTTAACTTAAATTTATCAAGTACTTTGAGTTTATTAGTTGATAAATTATAATCTACCAGGATAATTGCTAGATAGAATATACATACAAATCCCATTTGCATTATAGTATAAATATCCCCCTTAGCTACCATTACTACTAAACAGTTAATAGATAGAGGTAATAATACTATAAACATTAATAATAACATAAATTTAAGTATTGATTCTTTATTTAACATAGTCTTTATTATTAACAATATTAGTGTGATAAAAGTTATGATATATAAACCTAAGAATGAATGTTGTATTATTTTTGTCGCACTTATTGACATATAATCACTGAAAGTTAATTGTAACATCGAATTAAATATTTCCTTGATTTTTGCTGGTAATGAATAAATATCTATTTTACCCATTTGATCTATGCCTTTATACGAACCTAGTTGTATATTGTCTATGTATAAGTAATATTTTAAAAATAACTTATATAGTATATAACCTAGCGCTAAAGAAAATAAGAACTTAAATCCTGTTGCTATTATTTCTTTCCATGTAGTTTTTGAATCGATACACATCTTTATTAACATTAATATAAATATAGATGCACACAAAGGATAATATGCTTGATATATACCTAGAGAAAAAGAGAATAAAAGTGATCCGAATATAAATCCTAAAATCTTACATTCTTTTACTAGAAAATTGCCTAACACAACAAAAAATATTGCTAATGCATAGTATCCAACTGTATATGAGAAAAACATCGCACTTGCTATAGGTGGAAATACTACTGTAATTCCTCCTATTAAAATACATAACCATTTATTTTTTATATTAAAAATTTTAATTATTATACAAGATGTGGCTGCCAATATAAGTATCGCTAATATTCCATTGAATATAGGAATATTATAATTGCCCCATATTTCTCCTATCCAATCTCCAAATTCACTTAAAAACCATCTTCCACTACTTGTTCCTGTTCCATATCCAATTGGTGTAACCTCTATATTATCATAGTTATTTAAATTATTTGTAAAGAAATATAAATATGATAATAATCCGAAAAATAATGATGAAAGAAAACAATAAATCGTATTTCTACTTCTAATAAAACCCTTAATTTCATACATAAATTTTTTTGTCATTTGTCTCCCTTCACGAATCTATAATACTTTATTAATTTCCGCTACATATTTTAACATATTAACCAAAACAAGTAAAGTATTAGTAGTTATATTACGGTAAAGTTCGCCAATATAGCATTTATATAAAAAATAACTATCTTAAATTTATCAGCTAAGTTATAGCTTCTAAAATCAGATAGTTATTTTTTATTAAGCGCCTTCTCCCACGCTTGTTACTATTCCATTTTCATCTATCTCTATTCCATCTTCTACTACAGTATCCCTTGCCATCTTACCATCTTCATAGAAGTAATACTTATTACCATCTATATCTTGTAATCCTATTTGCACTACTCCATCATTATTGAAGTAGTATTTTTCTCCATTTATCTCTTGCCATCCACTTCTTACTTTTCCGTCTTCACCAAAGTAATATATACTACCGTCTAATTCTTCCCATCTTTGTTGCATTGATCCATCACTGTTAAAGTAATATTTACCTCCGTCTATATCTTGCCATCCTGTTTTTACTATTTCATCACTTCCAAAGTAATACTTATTGCCATCTATTTCTTGCCAGTATCTAAGTGCTACTCCATTACTTGCATTTAAGTAATATCTATTACCATCTATATCTTGCCATCCTGTTTTCATTATTCCATCACTTCCAAAGTAGCTTCTTCTACCTTCTACTACACTTTGCCACCCTGTTTGCATTACTCCATTTTTATCGAAGTAATATTTATTTCCATCTATTGTTTGGAAATTTGTTACCTTTTGACCTTTTGAATCATAATAGTATTTTTTGCTATCTTTAGTTTCCCATCCTTTTTTTGCTGGAGGATTTGGTTTATCTGGTGGCTTAGGTGTTGAATTATCATCTACTGTTATTTTGTATCCTGCTGCTATTTGTTTAAAACTTTGATCTGTATATTTTAATATTACATCACTTTTGTTTGGTATTTGATCAAATAGCCATCTTACATCATTGTTATGCATTCTTATACATCCACCTGATACGTGTTGGCCTATAGAGTTTTCATTATTGTTTCCATGTATCCCATAAGTGTCTCCATATGATCCCTTTAAATTTAATCCTAGCCATCTATCCCCTAATGGATTTCTAGGATCTCCTCCTGGTATTCCTCCAGAGTAGTACGGTCTATTTTTTATTTTATTTACTATTGTAGTTTTTCCTGTTGGTGTTGGTGTACTTGATTTACCTGTTGCTACTCTAAATTGCTTTACTAACTTATTGTTAACATAATACCCCATTGTGTTTTTCTTAGTGTTTATAATTAATAGGTGTTTGGTTGCAGCTTGTGATAACACACCTGTACTTCCTATTAGTAGACACATTGTTAGCATTGTTGCTAAATATTTATTTATTTTTTTCTTCACTTATTTCACCCCCTATGATAGTTACTATTTAGACCAATAGCTACCTATTTCCTTTAGTTTTATTCACCCTACATCCCTGTAAATATCCCATTTTATACTCATTTTCAACTTTTTAGAAAATATTATTTGTTGTAAAAAAAATAAGCACCTCGCAATGAGGTGCTTTTTAGATAAAAATAAATACTATATTCTATTATTTTTGATTTTTATATCCGTCTGGGTTGTTGCTTTGCCATCTCCATGAGTCTTGGCACATTTCTTCTATTGTATATTTAGCTTTCCATCCAAGTTCTTTTTCAGCTTTTGATGGATCTGCATAACAAGTCGCTATGTCGCCTTCTCTTCTTGAAGTTATTTTATATGGTATTTCTATATTACTAGCTTTTGAGAATGCTTTTACTAATTCTATTACACTATATCCTTTACCAGTTCCTAAGTTATATGTAACTAATCCAGGTTTTTCTGATAACTTTTCTAATGCTTTTACATGTCCATGAGCTAAGTCAAGTACATGTATATAGTCTCTTACTCCGCTACCATCTGGTGTATCGTAGTCATCCCCAAATACGTTTAAGTGTGGTAATTTACCTACAGCTATTTTAGTTATATATGGCATTATGTTATTTGGTACTCCATTTGGCTCTTCACCTATTTTACCGCTTTTGTGAGCTCCAATTGGATTGAAATATCTAAGTATCGCTACATCTAATGATTTATCTGCATAGCATATATCCCTTAGCATATCTTCTATCATCAATTTTGTTCTTCCATAAGGATTTGTAACTGATAATGGGAAGTCTTCTAGTATAGGGCATACGTGTGGATCGCCATATACTGTTGCCGATGAACTAAATACGAATTTCTTGATATCATATTTTTTCATAAGCTCAAATAATACTAAAGTACTTATTAAATTATTTGAATAATATTCTACAGGCATAGTAACAGATTCTCCTACTGCTTTAAGTGCTGCAAAATGTATTATTGAATCTATCTTATTTTCTTTAAATACTATCTCTAAATCCTTTTTATTCGTTATATCTATTTCATAAAATTTAGGAGCTTTCCCTGATAGCTCTTTTATTCTATCTACTACTATTTTGTCACTGTTACATAGGTTGTCTACTATAATTACTTCATGATTTGATTCTAGAAGTTCTATACAAGTATGACTCCCAATATATCCTGCTCCTCCAGTTACTAAAACTGCCATAAATTTAACACCTTCCTATAATATATTTTACCTTATACTATTGTTTATCTATCGCTACTTCTTGTACGTAGTCTCTGTCATTGTTTTCTTCTTTTTTTATTACTTTTTTCATGTAATCTAATAAATCTTCTTTTAAGTTATCTCTCTTTAGAGCAAAATCTATAGTTGCTTCTAAGAATCCTAACTTATCTCCAACATCATATCTTCTACCTTCAAAGTTATATGCATATATTGCTTCGTTATTTCCAAGAGTTTTAAGTGCATCTGTTAATTGGATTTCTCCACCTTTTCCAGGTGCTTGATTTTCTAATATATCAAATATAGCAGGTGTTATTATATATCTACCTAGTATAGCTACGTTTGATGGTGCTTCTTCTATTGCAGGCTTTTCTACCATATCTTTTACTTTGTATACTCTATCTTCTATATGTTTAACGTCTAATATTCCATATTTGTTAGTATCTTCTTTAGCTACTTCTTGTACCCCTAATATACTTGTCTTGTACTCATCATATGCAGTTATTAATTGCTTTAAACAAGGTTTTTCACAATCAACTATATCATCACCTAATAAAACTGCAAAAGGCTCATTCCCTATAAAGCTCTTTGCACAGTGTATAGCATGTCCAAGCCCTTTTGGCTCTTTTTGTCTTATATAATGTATGTTTACCATGTTAGATATGTCTCTTACCATTTCTAACATTTCAGTTTTTCCTTTTTGTTCTAATTCTAATTCTAATTCAACAGATTTGTCAAAGTGATCTTCTATTGATTTTTTGTTTCTTCCTGTTATTATTAGGATCTCTTCTATTCCTGAATTTATAGCTTCTTCTATTATATATTGTAATGTTGGCTTATCTACGATTGGAAGCATTTCCTTCGGCTGTGACTTTGTTGCAGGTAAAAATCTAGTCCCTAATCCAGCCGCCGGTATTATAGCTTTTTTTACTGTCATATCTTATTTCCTCCATAATTTTATACTATTGTCTATTTAATATACCATATTTATACTTTTTCTTCAATTTTCACAATAAAAAAACACTAGAGTATCTAGTGTTAATGTCAAAATATTGAGCAAGTCTATAAGCGGAGTTCTGTATTAGATAATCATCTTTCTAGGTCTATTGTCACCAATAGACTCAAGCGACCTACCTACCGGAGGATGCGAGCTACATCCTTTTAGCCCTATCTTGGTCTTGCTCCAGGTGGGGTTTACACATGAAACTAGTCACCTAGCCCATAGTGAGCTCTTACCTCACTTTTTCAACCTTACCACTTGCGTGGCGGTAATTTTCTGTTGCACTTTCCTTAGGATCACTCCCACTAGGCGTTACCTAGCACCCTGCTCTATGGAGCTCCGACTTTCCTCACGTAGCAATGCTACCTGCGATTATCTGGCTTACTTAATATTCAATTGACTTCTACTATTTTAGCATAACTTTAAAATTATGTCAAAAGTTAATTTTAACTATGTATTTTAATTTTATCCAAAACATTTTAATTATCTATTCATAAAGTATGTTTCATTTCCTTTAAATACCTTGTTGCAATCTTTATCTAGTATAACTTGTGCATTTGCTATAACCTCTATATTTTGAAGGTTCCAATCATCACTTACTCCTGCAACAGTTTCTTTTTTAACCCAAAACTTAGTTATATCATTTAAGCTTATAGTTGAATCATCTTTCATTTTTAACATGTAGCTATCGTCTTGCCCTTTTTCAAAATCATTTCCTGCATTATCTAATAACCATTCATATTGTTTTCCATCAGCTGTTTCAACTCCAAAGTATATATCATTATCTGTACCTGCATAAGTATCATCTCCAGTTTTTATTAATACATTAAATTCATTTATTTTAGTCATATCTGTATTATTTTCTACTGTTTTTGATACTTCATTTAAAAATCTATATATAAATCCTGCTGTACATACTTGAGAATTTTTCATAGATTCTTTTGCTGCATATTCCCAATCTTCCCAGCTATTACTCATTGTAGAATGACTATAATATAATGCCTTTGCTTCTTTAGCATATGTTGTAGAGTTTTGAGTCATCCAATTATTAAAGTCTTTATTTTGTATTGCATCTGCATATACACCATCAAGAGTATTGTAATTCATAGAATTTAGAGCATAACTTTCTTTTCTTTGTTCTACATAAGTCTCAAACTTAACATGTCCTGGACTATCAACAGCAGTTACGTTAGCTGCATGATATGGATTATTTAAATCACCTAAATAATGTAAACCTTGTCCTAATAAAAATGTAGCTTTTTTATAATTCCCTTTTGACCATTCATTTTTAGCTGATGCTGTGTATTTTCTAACTTGTGATTCTGCAGTATCATATATACTTGCTGCTACATACCAAGAGTTATCTATTGAAAAGTTATTACCTGTATCTGGATCCCAAAAATGGTCTTGATATAAATCATACGCATTTGGATTATAATCTGGATAAGTAGAACCCTCTTTTAAGTCTTGTAAATATGTTTTTAGAGTATTTATATTATCTCTAACTATTTGTGGCTGTGATTCATTTAAATCATTCTCTATCATCTTTACTGCTTGATCAACAATTAAAGCATGTGTACCTGTTCCATCTTTTTTACCATCCCATGCATTAGATGTACATCCCATCGATACAAAAATCACCCCGAATAAAAATGTACTTAACGCTTTTTTTAAAAAATTACACCTCATTGTTTACTTCCCCCTTTTAAAATTATAGTAATTTTTTTTAGTTACTACCTATATTAATTGCATTAATATAAGGAAAAAACAAGTACTATGGACTAAAATGTCTTTTTTAGGGACTGAAATATGATTTTTAATGCTAAACTATATGATTTTGGGCTTAACTACCTATTTATTATAAAAAAATAAGAAAGATAATTTACTCTTTATAATAAGTAAACTATCTTTCTTATTTATATATAATTAATCTTTCGTTTTATAATCTAAATATAATCTAGCTATTGATTCAGCGGCTGCCCCAAGTAAAAATGCAACCCAAGCGTAATCCCATCCATCAAATATAAATCCAATCAAAAAGAAAACAGAAGTCGCTATTAACCAAATAATATTTGATATAGGAGAGCTCGCCTTATGATTATTATTAATATTTTCCTCATGATTTATATCTCGTTTATCCATGCAGCCTAAATACACATACATACCAACCGAAATTATTAGACATACGAAAAAGAATATTTGCCCAATTACCCCGTCACCTGCAAGTGCATCATTTACGATTACACCTAATATGCCTATAAGTATTAACATTGTAGCTAAAGAATACCCTATAGCTCTCTTTTTACGTTTATTATCATCCAATCTAAACACCTCGATTTTATAAAATACTTACGCTTCATTATATGCATAAGCATTTAAAATAGAGATATGAAAATAATATATTTTTGAACGCAAAAAAAAGATTACGTGGCTACGTCTTACTCTCCCAGGCAGTTGCCCACCAAGTACCATCAGCGCTAAAGAGCTTAACTTCTGTGTTCGGAATGGGAACAGGTGTATCCTCTTTGCTATAA